>NZ_JBBHKC010000003.1:0-537963 GCF_037482985.1 Pedobacter immunditicola
GCAGTTACCCACCGATAGCCATACCTTCCTTTATGCAAGTAATAAATGCGTACAATCTCTTCTTTTTCATGCCTATATTTATCAGCATTCGGGCGCTGGCGATGATAATAAAATACAGAACGAGCCATCTTGGATCGTCTCATGCCTTTTGGTGGTCGTCCACGGTTCTTTTGTTGGTATAGTACTGCATATCCCTCAACTCGTACTGAGCTTACCCAGCTTTCAAAAGCAGTCTTGCTTACTTTATATTCCAGAACAACCTGGGTTAAAGGTACCCTTTTTCTATAACGAGCCTTACAACTTTTTCCTTGAAATCAGGCGTGGGTCTGATATTAGGCTGTTTGAGCAGCGCACTTTCACCATAAAGATCATATTTCCGAACCCATTCCAATATCATGCCTTCGCGGATATGGCGTTCGCGGGATATGCGCAGAATCGGCATCCCCTTTCTTACTTGAGAAACTATATCGAGTTTCTCCTCAAATGTGTGTTTGACATAACTAGTGAACCCCAAAAGTTTTTGTCCAACTTTTGGGGTTCACTTCAAAAAATGAATGGCCTCTTTTAATTTTAATGTATTTTCTGGTTTTTGAACTTACTAGAATCACAAACAAAATTAATAAATGATAAAGCGCTTGAAAATTGGATGTATTTACATTTTAAAGGAATTTCATGGTAAATAAGTTGGATAGGTATGATGATGAACAGAAAGATATCATGATGAAAATTGATGGTGTTATGCGAAACGTGATAACTAGCCATTTAAATAACCTTTGGTTAATTAGAGTAGTTGCTGGTTAATTTCAAGGTTTTCATGTTTAGGAAGAATTACTAAATTTAATTTATTTACTAATTTAATTTGCTTAATAGAAATCAGTTCCTATATTCGGGTACGTAAACGGTGGTGTCAGTGATTAGGCGGATGATTGTTATTAATTGACCAAAACCAAAGATTAGTGAGATTTCACTTTATATATTCATCATATATCAATATGGTAAGGCAACGAAATTAATTACGGGTACGTACACTTTAATAATGAGGTAATGAGTCCGACTAGTCAAACTAAACCTAATAAACTCTACTTAATCTTTAACAAATCAGTCCTTTTTATTACCTGGCACTGTAGCTACGCAACTGCAATGGTTAATGCCTTGCAGATGATATTCAAACTAACCAAACTAAACTTTATGATTAAAAACTTAACTAAAATTGAACTAAGTTTTTTTGTGTTTTCATTACTAGTTATTTCCGGTTTTTCTTTTCCGGCGACCTTGTTGGCACAACAAACTAAAAATGTTATAGGAACTGTAACCGATGGCATAACTGGAAAGCCGATTCCGGAGGTGACCATAAAGCTTAGAAGGACTAAAGCCATTGTCACTACAAATTCCACGGGTAAGTACGGTTTACGAGCCAGAAGTACTGATTACCTTCAAATTTCCCATCCACTTTATGGAACCAGATCACTTGTAATAGGGGCAAAAACTACCCTCAATGTTACACTTAGGTCAAGTGAAAACGAACAAAATAAATTGGTTGATATTGGCTATGGGAGTAATTATAAAACTGAGTTAACCGGGTCTTACAGGGAGACAGTGATCGAGGATATGATCAAAGCTCCGGTCGTTTCTATTGATCAGGCATTCGCAGGCAGGGCAGCGGGAGTGCAGGTTAGTTCTTCCACCGGGCAACCTGGCAATGTTGCAAATATCGTTATACGTGGCGTAAATTCTATTACAAAAAGTGCCAGTCCACTTTATGTGATTGACGGCAGTCCTATGGAAAGCACAGATCTGGGCTGGCTTAATCCCGATGAAATTGAGTCCATAAATGTGTTAAAGGATATGGGGGCTACGGCAATATATGGATCAAGAGGTGCAAATGGTGTCATTATTATTCGTACCAAGAGAAATAAAATCGGCCGTCCTGTTATTTCGTTAAATAGTTCATTTGGATTCCAAGAGGCAACTAAAAAATTTGATATGATGTCTCCGTTTGATTTTGTGAAATATCAACTGGAACTTAATGAAACGGAAGCTAAAGGAAGATACACACCGGCAGATCTGGATCCGCTTGATGTAGAATACAATGCGAACGGAAGACATCTTAACGATTATAAAAACCGCAACGGCACAAATTGGCAGGATTTGATTTTCCGGAATGCGCCAATACAGATTCATAACATTGCAGTCAGAGGAGGAGATAGTAAAACCAAATATGCGATATCGGGTTCGATTTCCGATCAACAAGGGATTATCAGAAATAGCAATGCGATCCGTTACCAGGGAAGGGCATCAGTAGACCAGAGTGTAAGTGAAAAAATGGAGATTGGTGCAACAGTCAATTTTAGTAAGACTCCCCTCAACGGGCATGCAAAAGGAATTGGTGAGGGACAGGATTTTTCAACTTATGCATTATTTCAGGCTATGGGATACCGTCCAACTTCAGGTAATCCGAATATAAATTTAGAAGATTTTGAAATTGACCCAAATTATACGGCTAATGGTGATATAAGGATTAATCCTTTAACATCAACAACAAATGCGTACAAAAGCAATAATGAATCGAATTTTTACATGAATGCATATGTTGATTATGATGTTACCGAAAAGTTGAAATTTAAGTCAACTTTTACTTTCCTGAACGTCAGGAATCGATTAAATCAATTTTTTAATTCACTTACTCCAGGAGGCACTGCAATAGATAAAGGAGCAAATGGATCTTTCCTTTATTTTGGAAGTAAAAACTTAATCACAGAAAATACCCTTACTTATAGTAATGTTTTCAATAATAAACATAGGCTAACCCTCTTGGGTGGCTTTTCATATGAGAAAGGCAACAATGAGCATTATGGATTCAGGTCAAATTTCATCCCAATGGAAGAATTGGGTATCTATGGATTAGATGAAGGGGTGCCAGTTATAGATGGTGGCAGATCAGGAGGATTGAAGCACGCATTTGCTTCGCTCTATTCCCGCGCACTTTATAGTTTTGATTCTAAGTACATTTTTTCAGCAACTTTTCGAGCAGACGATTCCTCTATCTATAATAAGGAAAGTATCAGTTGGGGATTCTCGCCATCTGCTGGTTTGGCCTGGAACATGAAGGCAGAAGATTTCCTGAAGGATTCCGAAGCTTTAACAACTTCTAAACTTAGGGGAAGTTATGGGATTTCAGGAAACAACAGGATAGATGCCCTCGGGCAAAATATAAATTTTGCTAATGCATTTGTATCTCTCGACGGGAATGCATTTGCAGCGGGGACAATTTCTGATTTTTATAACCCCAATTTGAGATGGGAGAGTACAAGGGAGCTGAATATTGGCTATGATTTGGGACTATTTAAGGATCGTATCCAGCTAATACTTGATTATTATAAGAAAACAACGGGTTTTGCAAACAGCTATACCAATATCAGCTCGGTTAGGAATTCCGGACTTGAAGTTAGTCTAAGCACAGTAAATGTAAAAACCGATTCATTTAAATGGTCAACTGATTTCAATATCAACTTTAACCAAAATAAGGTTTTAGACTTAGCGAACGGGGCGAAAAGTGTGTTTTTAAGAATGAATGCAGATCCTGGTTCCTCACCACTTTATGTTTCCAGTGTTGGTCATGCGATGGGGATGTTCTATGGTTATTCATTCAATGGTATATACCAGGTAGAGGATTTCGATATTCCGGCACCGGGGCAGTACATCTTAAAAAACAGTATTGCCGATAACGGTAACCCGAGAAATGTGATACAGCCCGGCGATATCAGATACCGTGACCTGAACGGTGATCAAACGATCAATGAGCAGGACATGAGTATGATCGGCAGGAGTTTGCCCCTTCATACTGGTGGATTGTCTAATAATTTCACCTATAAAAATTTTGATCTGAACATTTTTCTACAATGGTCTTATGGAAATGATGTCTACAATGGCAACAGAATGATGTTTGAAGGTAATCCCCTTAATACGCCAGATTTCAATCAATTGGCTGCGTATGCAAATCGATGGACAATTGAAAATCGTTCCAATGAACTGTATAGGGTAGGTGGCCAGGGCCCAGCAGGGTTTCAGTCTGACAGGGTATTGGAAGATGGTTCTTATCTGCGCGTGAAAACGGTGGCATTAGGTTATAATTTACCTAAAAATTTACTCAAGAACCTTAAAATAAGTAATCTAAGGCTCTATGTTGCAGGACAGAATCTTTTAACCTTCACTAATTATACTGGAATTGATCCCGAATCATCGGCCCGCCATTCTGCGCTTAGCCCAGGGTTTGATTACGCTGTTTTCCCGCAAGCACGAACCATGGTGTTCGGCATAAATGCAGCTTTTTAAAAATTGCCAATAGCATGGTGAATGACAATTTAAACAATGACAATTATTAAAATAATATAGCAATGATGCGTATAAAACAAGAAATTATACCCTTCAGTTCCATCACCTGCATAAGCTTGGGCTTTGTGCTGGTTTTGATGATGAGCTTTAAGGCAGAAGGTCATTTCAAAGAAAATCGTAGTTCAGTAATCATACCAGTTCAGGAGATAGCCATTTCAGGGAAAGTAACCAGTTCTGATGGAATTGGGATTCCTGGAGTTACCATCCAGGTTAAGGGAACAACGATCAGAAGAACCACATCTCAGGATGGAAGTTATTCCATCACTATTCCTAAAACCGGATCTACCCTGGTGTTCAGTTATATTGGCATGAAAACCCAGGAACGGGTAATTACTAATCAAAAAGTAGTTAATATTAGTCTGGAAACGGAAGCTACTTCGTTGGAGAATGTGGTGGTAGTAGGATATGGAGCTGTCAAAAAACCTGACTTAACAGGTTCAGTTGCCCAGGTGGATATGAAAGATTTATTGGAAGCTCCGGTAGCTTCTTTTGATGAGGCACTAGCCGGACGGGTTGCTGGTGTACAAGTTTCTTCATCAGATGGGCAGCCAGGTGGTAGAATGGAAATTGTAGTTCGCGGTGCAAATTCTTTAACACAAAGTACATCCCCACTTTATGTAATAGATGGCTTTCCAATTGAAGATCCAGATAATGCAGCCATTAACCCGGAGGAAATTGAATCAATCAATATCTTAAAAGATGCTTCCGCAACTGCTATTTATGGGTCCAGGGGTGCAAACGGGGTTATCATCATTCAGACGAAAAAAGGAAAGATTGGAAAACCTGTTATCGCAGTAAATACTTCTTTGGGCTTTCAGCAGGTTCAGAAGACCATGGAAATGATGACACCATGGGAATTTGTTAATCTTCAGATGGAAGTCCACCCAACAAATACAATGAAAATTTATACGCCGAGAGATATAGATTCAACAAGTTCAATTGGGGAGTTTTATAATGCAGATGGAAGAACGCTGGAAGATTACAGAAATGTCAAAGGAACAGACTGGCAGGATTTGATCTTTAAGCAATCACCCATGCAAAATCATAATATTTCAATTCGCGGAGGTAATTCCCTGACGAAATATTCTTTATCCGGCTCCCTGTTTGACCAGCAAGGAATTATATTGAATACAGGATCGAAGAGAACTCAAGGCAGAATAACTATTGATCAAACAATAAGTAAAAAATTAAAAGCTGGTATTACGGCAAATTATAGTGAAAATATTCGCTTCGGACAGCCAGTTAATCAAGGTGCCGGCGGAACTTTTACCTCTTACTTGTTGTATCAGGCATGGGCCTACAGACCTGTATCAGGTAATTCTGCATTGAACTTAGAAGATGTTCAGGATGACGATGCAGAGTATGTAAATCCCTCAGATCTCAGGTTTAACCCAAAAGTAACGAGTGAGAATGATTTTACCCGGTCACAAACAACCAACTTCTCCTCTAATTTGTATGTTGAATATGATATTTTCAAAAATTTAAAGCTGAGATCTACCGGGGCTATTAGTAACACCCAAGTCGATGCAGGTAGATTTTATAACAGCAATACGCCACAGGGTAGTCCACGTAATAATGGATTGGCCAGACAAATCAACGGATCTTCTACCTATACAGAATCCAATATCTGGTCAAACGAAAATACACTGACCTATAATACAACCATTATGAAAAATCATAAGGTTGATATCATGGGAGGTTTATCTTTTCAGGAAGATCTTGCTGAAAGCTATGGTTTCGCTGCACAGAAAATTCCAAAACAATATGAGCCTTTGGGTATAAATGGATTAGGTTATGGAGAAGTTTACTCAACCAGCCCGGTTACGGGAGCTTCGGCAGGGTTAGCTTCCCTATTTGGCAGATTGAATTATAATTATAAATCTAAATACCTGCTTACTGCTACATTTCGTGCTGATGGATCTTCAAAGTTCTATGCAAATAACAGGTGGGGTTACTTTCCTTCCGGAGCCTTTGCTTGGAATATGCAGAAGGAAGGTTTTATGAGCTGGATTAAACCAATATCTGAAGCAAAATTCCGCGTCAGTTATGGCGAAACCGGAAACAATAGGATCGGTATGTATGAATACTTGTCAGTATTAACAAACTCCATTGCAAATACCTATCCATTCGATAATGACTTAGCACCATCCGGAGGTATTGCCATTTCAAAATTAGGTAACCAGGAACTTAAATGGGAAACCACTAAACAGTTTAATGTGGGTTATGATTTAGGCTTGTTCAAAAACAGGATCAGCCTGACTTTTGATTACTACAAGAAAACGACCAGGGACCTGTTATTGTTTGCTGATATGCCATCAGAGACTGGTTACACCAGGTCCTATAAAAACATAGGTTCCATAATGAATGAAGGTTTAGAATTTACTTTAAACACGACTAATGTCCGTACAAAGAACTTTACCTGGCGCTCAAATTTCAACATCAGTTTCAACGAAAACAAGATCCTGGCGCTGACACGGAACCAGGCAAGCATGTTCTCTCAAATGACTGTAGCACAAAATACTTCTGATTTATACCTGGCAAGGGTAGGTTACCCGGCGGGAATGTTTTACGGATATATTTTCGACGGCATTTATCAGGTCGAAGACTTTGATTTTACTGAAATTGGCGGCTATAGTTTAAAAGGTGTTTTTCCTGATTATGGAGCAAACAGGGCGAATATCCAGCCGGGACATATCAAATACAGAGACATTAATGAAGATGGCCTATTAGATGGTAAAGACAGAACGATTATTGGCCGTGGGCAACCCCTGCATACCGGTGGGTTTTCGAATAACTTTTCTTATAAAGGGTTTTATTTGAATGTGTTCTTACAATGGTCATATGGAAACGATGTATTTAATGCCAATCGGATGATGTTTGATGGTAACGCCATCAATATTTACAATGTGAATCAATATGCAAGCGCGGCAGACCGCTGGACTCCTGAAAATCGCTCGAATATACTTTTTAAACAAGGAGGACAAGGCCCTGCCGGTAATTTTTCAGACAGGGTGATAGAAGACGCATCCTACTTACGTCTTAAAACGGTTTCTTTAAATTATTCGATCCCTAAGCGTCTGATCACGCCGATGTATTTAACCAATTTAAGTTTCAGAGTTTCTGCTCAGAATTTGCTGACACTTACAAATTACAGTGGCATGGATCCTGAAGTTTCCGTACGCCACAGTGTCTTAACTCCCGGATATGATTATTCTCCATATCCTCAGGCACGTACAATCACATTCGGTCTAAATGCTACATTTTAATTCTTAACACAAATATTATGAGATTTAAATATTTTACCCTACTAATATTAATCGCGATCGGTTTAAGTTCTTGCAAAAAAGTACTGGATAAAGAACCATTAGATTTTTTGAAAGATCAAGAACAATATTACAATACTGAAGAAAAACTGGAGGCAAACATCAGAGGTGTTTATGATATACTTCAAAGCGGTAACTTGTATGGTTTTCAAATGCTCTATATAACCGGTTTTGAAGCGGATGAAGGTTATTACTACCGTTCCACTTCTGATGATGGCCCTCAACTGTACAATTTTAGTTCCGGTAATGCGCGTGTAAGTAATTTCTGGACTACGCTTTACAGTGGAATTGGCCGAGCAAATGCCTTATTGGCCAATGTAGACACGAGCCCGGAGATCCCTGAAGCTAAAAGAAATAGCATACGTGGGGAGGCACTTTTTCTAAGAGGTTATTATTATTTCATGCTCGTTCAGACATTTGGCGGCGTACCACTTATATTGAGTCCGGTAACGGATGTTAATGACGTTGACAGACCGAGGGCCAGTGCTCAGGAAGTTTATGATCAGATCATCAAAGATATGGAAGCAGCGGAGGAATGGGTACCCGGCATAAGAACTTTAAACAATGGAGGAAGAATCAGTAAATCTGCTGTTCGTGGCATTTTAGCCAGGGTTTGTTTGCATAATGCTGGCTATCCCGTTCGGAATCTTTCCAAGTATGCCGAGGCACGTAAATGGGCTAAAAAAGTGATTGATGATACTGAAGCAAATCATTCTTTGAATAAAAGTTTCAGCCAGGTTTTTATTAACTATGCCCAGAATAAATACGATGTAAATGAAAGTATTTGGGAGATAGAGTTTAGTGGTAATGGAAATCAGGGTGCTTATGCTGAAACAGGTGGCGTGGGTTACCTGAACAGTCCTGCATCCACCAGTGATGTGATTGGCAACAGTTTCGGAGGTGTAGGTGCTACTGCCAAATTGTACAATATTTATACACACCCAAGTGCGGGTGCTCCCGGAGCTGGCGGTGGTGGTCCGGATTTGCGCAGAGATTGGACAATTGCAAGTTTTAAGTATGTAGTCAACGACCACAGTTTCATTACTTCAACGACGCCCGCAAACTTATATACAAGATATGCAGGAAAATTTAGACGGGAATATGAAACCTTAACGCCTAAACACAGAACCCAGACATCTCAGAATTTTCCATTGCTTAGATTCTCTGATGTATTGTTAATGTTCGCAGAGGCTGATTATGAAGTAATCAATCAAGGTACTGCTGATGGTATGCCAAGTGCTGAAGCAATTGCTGCAGTGGAAAAAGTAAGGGACCGTGCCATGGTTAAAGGCGGCATAAGAAGTTTCGTCTTTGGGAATACTGGCACAGCAAACTCCTATACTGCAGGTAACCCACCCACCATTACGCTGGCTGCCCCTGCGGGTGGTACCGATGCATCAATTATAACTACGGTTGCTGCAGATGGCAGGATTGCCCTGCCTTTTCTGGTTCGTGATCCTGTTACTGGCGCTAAAATGGGATCAGGCTATACAGGGACGCCGAGGGTGGTCATCACGCCTGCTTTAGGTGGCGTATATGCAACCATAAGAACATACCCCACCAATTTAGCTACGCTTACTACAGCGCAGTTGAATGACTTTCGTAAAGCCATTCAGGATGAAAGGTTTAGGGAACTTGCTTTTGAAACTTTAAGAAAGAACGATTTAATTCGTTGGGGTATTTTTGTTTTTGAGATGAAACAAGTAGCCAACCATATCATGGCCTCTAATTTATCTGACAGGTATTATCTGATGCCTTTTCAAAACGTAGCGGAGAAACACAACTTATGGCCAATCCCTGCAAGAGAAATGAACCTGAATAAGAAGTTGGTGCAGAATTCAAATTGGTAATAATTTACGTTTACTGGTTAATTTTAAATAAATGACATGAAAATATTACGTTTTATACTGATAATAAATGCCGCAATATTACTTTGCGCATGCAATAAAGAAATTGGTTTGACGCCTGGTTTCGAAGAATTTGATGTAACCGTTAAATCCGGCACTTACAAAGTAGGAGACACTGTAAAGTTCAATATTGATGGAAATCCAGATCTTATTACTTTCTATTCAGGTGAACTCTATAAGGAATATGCGTTTAGGGAGGAAAGAAAAATAAATCTGAACGATGCAATTTTCTCTTTCTCAACAGCAAATCCACCCAATAACCCAGCTCAAACCGATCAATTTTCTGTACTCTATTCAACAGACTTCAATGGTGATTATAACAACTTTAAAAGTGTTTCTTCGGCAAAGTGGACCGACATCACGAGTAGTTTTAAATTAGGTACTACGACTACGGTCGTGGCATCGGGGAACTTGAAAATGTCAGATTTCGTTGTGCCGGGAAAGCCATTGTACGTGGCCTTCAAATACATCACTCATCCTATCAGTGCCACTGCAAAGCCTAGACCATGGTATATTAGTAATGTAACCATGTTAGGTAATTCTGTTTACGGGACTCACCTGTTAGGTGACATGGTTACCGCAGAATTCAGGCTGATAGAAAAGAATCCTGAACTACCCAACCTGTCATTGATGTCTAAAACCAGGTTGACACTTGATGGATATTCTTACATCGATATCAATGACCCTAATCCTGGTACTGAAACCTGGATTGTAAGCAAAGCATTTAATTTTGAAGAACTTGATAATGGACGTGACAAGCCGCTAGCCATTAAAGGTAACCAAGATCCGCAAGTAGATTTTTATGGATATGTTTACCAGAATCCGGGGACTTACAAAGTAACTTTTGTTGCTTCAAATGTCAATGTTGATGGAAGCAAACGTAAAGTTGTGGAGTTAGACATCAAGGTTGAGTAACCATTTAATGCAGCGATAGTTTAAATAAATCGTGTAGTTCATTTTTAATGCTCATTAATATTAAATAGTTATGAAAACAATTTTGCCGGGCATAATTCTGGTCGTACTGCTATGCACCAGGGTGACGGCTCAATCGCTTCAGCAGCAAAGTCAGTTAAGGCTGGTACAAACTACAACCAAATCCTTCCCATCAGAAATTAAGGCATATTTTCCTGCAGAATTTATTTCAATGGGCAATGGGAAATCAGCAAATGCTGTTATTGTAAAAATAGACCGCGATGACAAAAACAGGGCCTTAACTATTCAAAAGGAACTAAAAAGAAGCTGGGGATTGGAGTTTCCGATTGTAGACTGGGAAATGGCCAAAACGACAAATGGGAACTTAATTCTATATGGTGCTGTCAATGACAACACGCCACTGCGACAGTTGAATGCAAATTCAATATTGGGTAATAATACACTTGGCTACGAATTAAGGACTATACCAAATGCTTTGGATTGGAAAAGAGATGTGCTCTATATTGGGGCACACAACGATCAGGATTTAAAAGAGGGGCTTTCTGTATTAACAGCAAAGGTCAAAACTCCTGATCGAATTCCGTATCTGGTTGCTTGCAAAGGCTGGGACAAGCCAGTAGATAAGGCGGCGCTTACCAATATGGTAAATATAGTGAAACAGCATTATAAAAATAATGGAAGTTATGTGCTGACGCAGACCGTGATCAGCGAAATGTTGAAACAGACTGCAGACTTGTACAAGATGACAGGAAATGATGTTTATGCAAAGACATTTGCAGAAATGCAGAACCTGATGTTTCAGAATTTCGGTAAAACATTGAATGGACGAACAGAAACAGCACCAAGTTTTACCTTTTACTTATATCCTCAATTCATTTATACAATTGAAAATTCAAAAGCATTTACGGCTAATGACAGGTTAAAATCAGCTGAGTTTATTCGCAGGATTGTAGAGGAAATGATGGTTCATTGGGAAATGAAAATACCACTTGATCTATATCATGCTTCAAAGCAGGATTATTTAACCAATCATGCCTGTTTTGCTTCACGATCCGTTTCTTCATCAGCCCGGTATTTACTTTCCAGATATGATTATGCTCCCGCTAAATTCTGGACAGCGGTTGCCGATAATGCATTTGCCGGCGTTGCCCCAAATCCATTTTCACCGGAAGATGCGGCTGGTTATCAGTATTTAGTTTACCAAATATTTATCGATTATGCACTGGCAAGCGGTAAATACGACCTAAACTTTTTTAATAACCAAAATTTCGTGAGTTACCTAAATTTTGCCAAATTTCAATTAAATCATTTAGGATATACTGCCGGGTTTGGTGATGCCTACCCAATCGGACATAACAGTGCATATCCAATATTAAAACAGTCATTGAATATTTTGGGTGATAAAGAATCCGAATACATCATTGACCTGATTGAAAGTAGAAGTCAGCATTTAATAGCTAATCGAAAAACAGAGAAAGTAAGTGTAATGCCTCCGGGAAAACATACATTCGGCCTGAATTACCAGGCGGTTGTGCCATTTAAATTGGAACAGTATGGTGTAGCCGGTCTTTATGAAAAACCGACGCTGGACAAAGCTGTATTTAGAAGTGGCTGGGATAAACATGCTGATTTTATGTCAATTACTGGTATCAATGGTGATGGCTATAATCATAGCCATTTTGATGCAAATGGAATTAGTCAATATATTTCCGGTGACCGGCTTTGGCTTTTTGAGGGTGATTATATTAAAAAGTTCCCCAATGATCATAACGCCATTGTGGTGAGTAAAGACGGTAAGTTAACTGATCAGAGCAGGAGTTTAAAGGTACGTCGCAAATCGTCACTTTCTCAGGTGTTGGCTGCGGTTAATACAACCGAAAGAACAGCTTCATTAATCTCTCTATTGCTTGAAGAATACAACGGCCTTAACTGGACTCGAAATATTAATTATGCGGCTAAAAATGGTTTTTGGGTAATTGATGAATTGGATATCTTACAAGATGGGCGCTATATTGCAGAAGCCAATTGGAGAAGTACTGGCACGATGGTCCCGCAAGGACAATCGGTGAAATTTACACAGAAGAAGTCTGATGATAAGCAAGTTGCAAACCATTTCTTTATAACGGAAGGAAATGGGGCTGCCCAGGTCACCAAATCAGTGTGGGACGCTGGCCATGGTCGTAAGGATGGCAATCTAAGCGGTTATTCATACTCCGACAGGAGCACGAGGTACGTCATTCAACGTATCAATGGCGATTATAAAAAAGGGGATAAACAGTTGTTTGTGAATTTTATGCAGGCTGTTCCCGGATCCTCGCCAAAAGCTCCGGTTGTGAGAAAGTTATCGCCAACGGCATTTTTAGCGGAAAGCATAGGTGTATTCCGATTGGCTGTAATCAATCATTATACCGGTGAAAACATAGACATTGAAGCTGATGCTTGTTTTGTGGGACCTGAAGGAATAGTTGCACGTGGCGCTAAGCGGATAAAAATTGGAAACATTAACTGGAAATCAGCTATAAAGAAAGACATTGCCTTGGATCTGCCTGGTGATTTTAATCAAGTTGAGGTCAATAAATTTTTAGCTAAAACCATTTCTGAAGCCGAAACATTAAAGCCAAAGCCTTTTGCTGATCTTCCTGTTAAGGAAGTTAAAATAGCAAGCAGCAATAACTATAAAGCGCCAATCTCCGTAACAGCCTCTGGCGATGACAGATTTGCTGTTGGATCAAAAGATGGCTTATTGAGCATCACAGATATGGAAGGGAAATTGGTGGCCAGTTATCAATTTCCACGAGCAGTTAGCGCCATTACATCGGTTAAAACTCCATCAGGTTTATGCTGGGCAGTAGCAACGGCAGGATCTGGCGATGGAAAAGTTTACTATTTGAATGAACTTGCCGAAGTTATTTGGGAACAAACGATCCCCGTTTACCAAAAGAGAAATGGCACTGTGACTACGCTGTTTACCGCTAATATTGGACGGCTGAATGGTCCGGCTATTATTGCAGGTTCAGATTCATGGCATTATTATGCTTTTTCTGTTGGTGGTGAACAATTATGGAAGCAAACTATTTTTCATGGGGCAACCGTTGGTGCTGCCGGTGATATGGATGGTAACGGGGTGGATGATATTGCCGCAGGTACCGAGTACTACTACCATTCCATCATACAAAATGGAAAAGTGATGCCACATAAGGTAACCTCGCCCTGGGATTATGCTGTTGCAGTAACAGATTTAAATAACGATGGACTGAAAGAAGCCGTATTTGGCAGGGGGGATGGATTTATTTATGTTCAGGGGGTTGATAAAAATCCGGTTAAACAATGGCGGTTAAATGTGGGTGGCAAGCCTACTTCAATTGTTGCACTGACTGGTCAAACGGCAAAAATAGCAGTAGCAAACGAACTTGGCAACATCGTTTTTGTGGATGGTGGTGGACAGGTAACCGATTCGTTAAATCTGCCTGCCGGCTTAACAGATCTGAAATTATGGAAAAACCAGCTGCTCGCCCTTTGTATGGACGGCAATATTTATAATGTAGACTTTAAAGGTAAAGTATTAGCCAAATTCCCATACATAAGGGACAGTTCCTCTACTTTTGAGCCTAAAATTACAGTGAGTGATAAAGTAGCCCTTGTGTTTTCAGGAAATAAAACATTCACTATCAAATAATAAATCTCCTTTCTTTGATAAATAAGGATGAAGAGAGTCGGCCAGCTCAGCGCTTGACTCTCTTCTTCACTTTCATTTCTGTAGCGATGCAATTCTATTAAACTTTCGAATCTGATTATTTTTCGAATAGCATTCCTACATCATCGAATTGATGTGCAGGTCTTTATTCTTTAGCTAGGTTCATAACTTTCTAAAGGCCCTTAATTGACGAAAACTAACTTGCTGTTTTTTTCTTCAAGTTGAGCAGGAAGTGATTGCAGGAAGAATGCTTTACCGGCCATAGAACACATCATAACTCATTTATATATCCGGATATTTCACTAAGCACAACGGTGTCGGGATGTAAATAACGTTACGGGGAACTGCTGATGGATGTAGGGTGGATGTACCATGGATGTACCTTGTATGTACCTTTTTCAAGGAATAGGTAGATGTGATGTACATGCTATTTTCAACTATATTTCATTCATTCCGCATAAAGCGCCATTTGCGTAAAGCCTTTATTATTTACCACTTACATTTAGCTTGTAAATAATTATCATATGGCAAGAATAGATAAAAACGGTGGTCTGAGAGGCTCGGTGGGCAACGTATCCTACAGGGTATCAAATGGACAAAACATCCTCCAGACGCGGCCTGGCAAGGGCAACACAAAGGTTCATGAGGTATCCTTACAAAATTACGGTGAGTTTTCCCTGGCTAGTAACCGGGCAAGAATTATACGTGAGATTTTAAGTCCGGTAATCAGGAGTTATTACGACGGAGCAATGATTAACCGCTTAAACCGTACAGTGGTAGAGACAATCAGGTCGAATGATGCACTGCCCATTGGTTTTCGCGATATCTACGATGGACAGCTCAGCTTATTGCAGGGTTTTGAGTTTAACGAACATTCGCTTTTTAGTGATTACTGCAAAGTTGAAATTCAAAATGAAGTAACACCGGCAGGTTTGAAATTAACTATGCCCGCTTTTGTTCCATTGGAGAAAATGGCTTTCCCTTTTAATGCATCACATTGTACAATGAAGGTTTTAGTGTCTGCCCTAGATCTTACTTTGCAACGATTTAGCTATTGCTGTACGAAAGAATTAGGTATTCCGGCTACAAACAAGCTTATGCCTGCGGTTGAATGGGATTTAAATGAAAACATTCCTGTGCGGGGTTTAATGCTGGTTACGGTGTCCTTGAATTATAGCGAAAAGTGTCTGGGCGAAATGGTGAGTTTGAACAGGCCGAAATTGAACCCTTGTCAGCTGTTAAGGGTGTTTAATGCAGTGGGTAATGGGGGAGGTGCTGTTGGTGATCATGGAAACGAATTTTTTGGGGAGTGGTTTAAGGTGGTGGGGCTGGTGAAGGGGGTTGGGTGATTTTTAGTAAATTTGTTTAATGCAATAAAGAAGTATCATGGAACTCGTTTCAGATCGTGATTTACCTATCTCTTAACGAATGGCTATATAATATGGAAAATATAATTGTTGAAAAAGTAGCATTAAAGGATGTTAACCAACTTCAAAAAGTGAGTAAGCAAACTTTTTTGGAAGCCTTTTCTGTGGGGAACAGTCAAGTGAATATGGCTAAGTATATAGAAGAGGCATTTTCGCTGGAGAAGTTGACCGCCGAATTAAATAACGAGCAATCGGCATTTTATTTTGCTTTATTGGATGAAAATGTAATTGGTTATTTGAAACTGAACTTTGGAGAATCACAAACAGAATTAAAAGAGGATAAAGGGCTGGAAGTCGAACGTATTTACGTTTTACAGGAATTTCTTGGTAAAAAAGTTGGACAGGTTCTATATGAAAAAGCAATGGAAATTGCGGATCAGATAAACGCCGAATTTGTCTGGTTGGGTGTATGGGAAGAAAATACTAGAGCAATAAGCTTTTATAAAAAAAATGGTTTTGAAGAATTTGATAAACACATTTTTTGGTTGGGTGATGACGAACAGACAGATATCATGATGAAGAAGGAGTTAGGGGCAGGGAGCTAAGTATTCACAATAGAGAAAATCATTACTTTAGCTAAGGAGTTAAATTGTACAATCATCGTTCACAATAAATGATTTTGATCTTGCTTTTGAAATCAATAAGAAATATAATTTAAAATTTTCCTTTCTACGTACACATAGGCATTTTTTGGGAATGGAATTACTATTGCACCGGAGTCTATAAAAATGATTTGCACAGTGATATTCGTTCATTGGTAGGCGTATAGGTAGTGTTGAAAATATTACATATATTTATCCGTAGTTAATTTATAGATTCAATTTGTCTTTTAATGCCTCAAACCACTACAAACCTACGGGATGCCATCCGGCTCCTGTTCATTCTGATACACGGCTCTGAACCGATCACCGATCATCCAGATGGATATACAAGAAAGTTCGAAGGCAAGGCCAAAGTTTTTGCCATGGACTTTTGGGTACGATATCCCGATTTTCTCGCCTATGAATTGCTCAACCGTTTCGAAGCAACCAATGAAAGACGTTATCTTGACCTTGCCAAGGATATCTTTGATAAAGAAGAACCCGATCTCCGCTCCATTCCAATGATACGTTACCGTTTCGGAGCATATGAGGATCTTACTGAGACCTTGGCATTATTGAAGACTAAGGGCCTAATCTTTGAGGACGGGGATAAATCTAATGGCCTGATCCAACAATGCATATACTATGTCACACCCTTGTGTGAGGAGGTCTTAGAGGATATACGCAATGAATCGTCTCTTCTTGGATGGTACGATGACCGTGCCTTACTGGTTCGTGAAATTTGCGGAAATTATAGGGGAAGCCAGCTGAAAGACGAACAATACAAACACATGGTCTATGCCTCGACTAAATTCGGTGGAGTAATACCTTCAATAAAGCAGGATGTATTGCAGCGGTTAAACAAATTCAACTAAAATGGAAAAAGATAAACAGGTTGCAGACAAACAAAAGAGCTGGCTGGAAGAAATTGCAGAAGGAGCGGGTTGCGGCGTTGACGCCGTAAGAGCATTCATCAAAAGGTACAATATTGAACAGACCCCAGCGGTTGGAAGGCCCAAGCGTATAAACTTGACTGGTATCACTTTTTCGGGTACAAAAAAGGGTGAGCACACCAATGATTTTGAATTCACCTTTGAGGGGCTAGGCCCTGGTATCTACGGCCTTTTTACAGATGGAAACGGAAAAGGTAAATCAACGGCACTGGAGATTATCAAGTGGCTCTTCAAAGGTCAATCACCGAGCACGCTACAGATCGGGGTCAAAAGCTGGCTACGGCGAGCCTGTTTGTCCTTTAGAATGGATGGTGTGGACTATCGTATCTGGCTTGAACAGGACAGTGAAGCCCTCAACGGGGCTATAGATCGATCTCAAGGTGAGGTCTTTAGTCCCATTCGCGAATTTTCCACTGAGACTGAGATGGCTGAGGTGATATCGGAATTTATGCTTGATGAGTTCGAGATGAAGGAAGTGGCCTCGAACCGCAAGGGTGGGGATGAGCTCACCGAGGATTCTGAGGTCTACCATGGCTGGCCGGCTCTTGCTGCTGCGATGTTCATAGGTACAGACTATAAGGCTATTTTTGGTGACGTACAGACTTCCGGGGTTGCCAATCGGATCATGAACATGTTTATGGGTCTTCCATGGATACCGACCTTGGCCGCATTAAAAACCCTAGAGGGAAATCTCAATAGTGCCGCCCAGGTGCAAAACAAACATATTGATTGGGCCGCCAGCAACCGTCAGAAACGATTAAAGGAGATCATTACGGATCTTGCCGACAAACGGGATCAGCGCGCGCAGATCTCAGAGCCAAAGACCAGTGACCGCACTTTGCATGAACTTTTGGATAGTTACAATATTGCCTATAATAATGCTGGTGTTTCCCAAAGAAATTATGATGAGTCACTTAGGGTAGAGACGGAAGTGAAGCGTGTCTCCAAAGAGGATGAGGTACGGTTGAGGGAATTGAAGGAAGAGCTCGCGGCGAACAAGGTATTTCGTAGGTTACAGCCCAAGTGCTGTCCGCATTGCGACCGAAAGGTTACCAATGGTGACCTACTCAAAGAGCGCAATAGCAATTCTTGCGCTGTATGTGATCATGAAATGATCGGTGCTGAGGATGCGCAAGGGTATCTTGAAGAACTTAGGCTCACCGCCGATGCATCCAAAAAGGCATTCGAAGACCAGCGTAAGGAAACCAGAAACAGGGAGTCGGAAATGCACAGCAATCAAAAAATCAAGAAAGACCTAGAGATCACCATCTCTGAATACAAGACCCAGCTACTTCATGATCAAAGCAACATTGATGCCTTGAAGAAGATAAACGCAGAGATCTTCAAGCTTGAAGTCCTCGAGGGGGAATACAATACCCCGATAAATGAAAATGCGCAGTCTCCGCTTGCATCGGCACCTATAACAAAAGATATTGTTCCAACGATCGATGAGAATAAGATATTGAAATCGGCGATCAAGGAAACTGAAACACGGTTTCGTGGCTTACAGCAGGAGATACTTTTAGAGGTCAGTGAGAGAATGCTCGAGTTCTGTCCCAAAGTAGGTTTAGGTCAGTATAAAAGGTTACAACTGGGGTCAAGGCCTACTTTGACAATCGAAAAGGATGGGTTGGAAACAAGCTATTCAAAAGTTAGTCCGGGTGAAAAACTTCGTTTGAAGGTGATTGCCCTGGTTGCCCTGATTTCAGTCGCGGAGAGTAAGAAGCTTGGGCGACATCCTGGCTTTTTAGTGATAGATTCACCTGGTGCGCAGGATGTCGCAGCCGATGATCTACAGGAGCTCATAAGGGGACTGAAAGAGCTCAATGTCGATCTACCGTCGTTGCAGATAATCATCGCCTCTAAGGCCAGCCCGGTTTTATTAGATCTTATCGCTGAAACACATAGAAAGTATGCACAAGGTAAAGCATTCCTATGGTAAGGCAATCAACCTTAAGCGCAATCGAAAAGGTAATCATTGGGTTGCTGGAGCAAAGTAGAGCTATTACCTTGTCGTCAATCGGCGGGTTAGCAGCATTGTTAGAGGGCTGGGATACGGTAATACGCTCACCGCTGGCTGATGAGATGTTAGCTGGGTTGATTGTAGATGAGGGGACTAAAGAGTTACCTAATGGAAAAAGTATTTTAGATCTTTTCACCGCGGTTATCTCCGTAAACCAAAATCCGCTTGTTATCCGAAATACCGCGCTTTTGATAAGCGAAAATGCCGATAAGTTAACTAAAATTTTCGACACATTGCTGAAGCTGCTTGAGGAGGATAGGGGAAGTTTCGTCCGTGGACAGTATCTGCTTGCAGCATTTCAAATTTCCCTTCTCGAAACCCCCAAAAGATACCGCCTCATTGCCTTCTTGATTGAAGAAAGGACGATTGATGACCAAGAGTTTTTACAGTACCAAATAAAGATACTCGGGCTCGGATATGCCCATTTTAGCAACGAGGATCTCCTGGTCACGCTACAACAGCTCGGCGACAAGCTTAATCAAAAAGACGAATGGTTTTTCGAGATGGGGATGGCTTTTTTATCCAAGTCTCTCCAGATCGATCAGGTCGAAAGTGTAAAGAGATTTTTGGCCATAGCCAACAGCCATTTTGAACAGGCTGAGATGTTGGGTAGAGAAGATGGCAGGTGTTTTCACAGCATGATCGAGATCATCTTCGAGTTCTATGACGGGACAGATTCTTCTGGACTACATGACAAGATCCTCGAACTCCGCCAAGCACTGATCTGCTATCATGCATACAACAGATATAACCCCTCAATGGGGTGGACATCCCTTCGAGAAGAGGAAATGGTGAGTTGGTATGCCATGTGTGACCGGATAAGCGAGCTTTGCACAAAGCTCGGGCCAATAGGATGGCTTAATCCCGTACTGGTTATAGAGGAATACCTCTTAGAAATCTATAGCGGACAAAGGAGCTTATTGAAATACGACCGTTCTGGTGGCATTGATGGGCTTATACGGCCAGCCATAGTTCGTAAATTATCACCTTTAAATGAAAAGATTGGCATTTTGGAGCAATGGATGGCTGAAAAAACGGACCACGTCCGAGCGTCTATCGCAAGGGATCTCGTGTTTGATATAGAGCGTTATAAGTCAGGGTTTCTCTCGGGAAATGAGTATGGGACAATATCTCCGGATGTTCAGGATGTTGTCCCTTCAATAAGTTCGATGTCCGCTATTGAGAGTGAGCTATGGGTACGATTCTTGAGAGATCAATTATCAGTTCGAGCGACAAGGACCGACAGGCATCTTCGCGGTATCTTTACTAAGATGTGCCTTGATCTGGAAAAGGCTGGTTTTTCAAAGGACCGCGAGATTTGGATGGGTTTCTCAACAATATTTTTTCAGTCACTGGTTTTTCTGGAAAACCGGATGAATGCCACTGTGAGGCATTTTCCAAATATAAGATATCTGTTTTCAGGAAAACACGTAAACGAATCAGAGCTTCAGCACGATTATTTCCAGTTTATGCTCAGCAGTAGCTTTGCCTGTAAGGTATCGACCGAACGGATGGACATAGGCGGCGGGAGAGCGGATATTTTTTTTAGCTTTCTAGATTTCTTCATTGTTGCAGAGGTTAAACGTGAACAGACAAAAAAAACCATGGACAGCCTGGCCGATAAATATATTGGTCAGACGCTGGCCTATCAGAGTACCTCTGCCAAACTTGGATTATTGCTCGTGCTAGACCTGGTTGATAAGGGGAATGCTTCAGGCTCCCTGGAATCTAACGTAAAACTCTTACTTGACCACAGAGCATCCCCAGACCGGGCAGTCATCGTCATTCGTGTTCCAGGCAACCGAACTACTCCATCGCAAGTCAGAAAGGTCAGGACAGCGAAAGTAAGTCGGTTAGGCTCAAATCCTAAAGCGTCACAATTGAAATAGGGTGGGACGAAAACAATGATACTTCAGAGAAGTTGCTTTCTATTTTGCTCTCTAATAAGCATACTAGAAGCCTAGAACAATAATGGATACATAATAAAAAAACAATAATGGGAATAAATGTTTATCACTACACATCACTTGGTGTCTTGAAGAAAATAATTGATTATAAGGCACTTAGGTTCACTAAAATTAATTCACTAAATGATAAGTCTGAATATAAACATGGTATACAGCTCTTGAAAAACAAGATGACTGAATTTGAAAAAGAGAATAATACTGAGGGTAAATTTGATTTAAGCTTATTAGATACGTTTTCGTTTTTGGATAAGCTCTATTCCGTGTCATTTACCGAAAATGGGGATAATCTAACTTTTTGGAATAGCTATTATGTAGATAAAGTTACTCCTATTTCCACGGATTTATGAGTAATGAGACGTTCAATGAAGGCTTTATAATTAATCACTGCATATACGATGATCCTTATCCAATGATGAGTAAAGAACTTTATCAATGGTTTAGGAATATTTTCGATGTCAGAAACATATTGCAGCTTTCAAAAAATAGAGATTATATTCAAATAACTTTTCAAACTGCACACATAAAACATAAAGCCTTTGAAATTGAAAAAGAATGGAGAGCTATTTCTTTTCCTTCGAAAGACGGCTTAGCTGGGAAATTTAACAGAAATGGTAAAGACATTGAATATTTTGACCAATATTTCAATGTAAATAGTATTCGCGAAATTATAGTTGGTCCCTCGAGTCAGCAGGAAAAAAATTTTGAAGAGGTTAAATTATTTATATCGAATAAAGGCCTGAGTTGTTTAGTGAGAAAATCAACTATTCCTTTAGAGTTATAATATCGACAAAAGTAGGTTCACTAAATCAGCGGATAGACATTGGTTTTACGTTAAAAATCTGAAATACCAATTGCAGTAACACCTCTATAATCGGACGGCACAAAAGTCGGAAATTTGTAACTTTAACACAGTTAGATGAAGAAGTCAAATCAGTGAAAGTTGGTTGTAGCGGTGCTCAAGGAATATGGACAAGTTGAAAAGGAACATTGAAGGTTATTGATTTTGAGTATATTTAATTTTTTTACTCTAAAACCATGAAAATTTACAACGCTTCTCAAGAATTAGTCGATATACTGTTGGCAAACGGATTCATCGAAGATACCACCAAAACCTATCCTGAACATGCAAAACGTTTGGTCGACTCCAATTACGACCCGGAAGGCATGAAGCGACATTTTTCATTTCCTGGAACAAGGGAGAAGGTGTATCTGGACTACATCAACATCAAATTGCCCACCCGAATCCAGCGTTATAAAATGAATACCGACGAGGTAAAGTCCCTAATTGCTTTTTGCCGTCTTTCCTCGGCAGACAGGTATGCACTTGTTGGCCAACGTTACGATGTACTAAGTATTCCCGAAATCATCGCAAATGTTGAACGAGAACCAAGGATATATTCAAAAGCGGCTTACAAACGTGCGAAGAAGGAGTTTGAAAGCTTGTCCCAAATATCTTAGCCAAACCGAGACGATCAATTCAATATTAGTTTTACGGATCAACTCATCGATAACAATTTTTGGGATCATATCTTCATACGGGGCTGACTGATTTGTTTTAAAAAAGCAGCGAATTCCCCTATCAATCGAGTTCCTTTTTTACTAAAGACCAATCCCGGTATATCGCTTTTCTGCTGTCTTTGTCCAGCCAACGACGACGTGATATGAAAAACACTTTATGTCCGCGAATAGGAAAGTCCTGAAACTGAATCTCTGGGAAAAACCCTTTGACTCCACTTTAATTGCTCCCCATTCTTCAGGAGTATCATTGCGCTCTTCTAACTGGAAATAGAAAGTTTCAGATTCCTGAATTACTCCTTTAAGTTCGAATTTTTCAAATATATCCCTGCTCCACAACATTTGGCATTGATCCCATTAAAGAGCTTATATATAATACCCCATAAAACAAAAACCCCTGCTAATCTCACGATTAGCAGGGGTTTAATTTTCTGCGGAGAGTGGGGGATTCGAACCCGCGGACCTATAACAGTCAACAGTTTTCAAGACTGCCGCAATCGACCACTCTGCCAACTCTCCGTCGCAAAAGTACAAATCCGGACCGGAACTGCAAATTCTTCGATCTATTTTTTAACGTAAAATTGATAAGGAGTTAAAAATGAGTTAGAAAGATTTGTTAGTGCTTGAATTTTTCTTCCGGTATGGCCGGTTTTTTAAACACATTGAAGTTAGGCTTGATGATTTTTACGCTTCTCTTGGTGAGGTCAACACTGGCATTTAATTCAAAACCGATCAAAAGGATCAAGGAGTTTAAGTAAAGCCAGATCATGATCACGATTAATGTACCGATCGAACCATACAGTTTATTATAGGAGCCAAAGTTGTTGATGTAAAAGGAAAAGCCCCAGATACTGAGAAAAGCAAGGAGGGTGGCTAACCAGGAACCCGCGCTAAACAGCTTCCATTTTTTTGCATGGGAGGGGCCATAGCGGTAAAGAACAGAGATGGTGAAAAAATAAAGTACACCCAACAAAGCCCAGCGGGAAATCTGGATCAGGTAATAGGCAAAGCTGCCATGAATCCCCAGCCCGGTATTAATGTATTTTAAGGCTACCTCCCCAACAATCATGGCACCGATACAGATAATAATGGAAAGGAAGATAACAAGCGTTAAAACCAATGCAATGAGCCTTCTTTCAAACCAGGAGCGCGTTTCCATGATGAGGGAGGATTTGTTAAAGGCCATCATCAGGCTGTCTACACCATTGGTCGCAAATATTAAGGCAAGAAGGATACCAAAGGAAAGTAATTTTCCGTTCTGAATTTTTACAATTTCAGTAATGGTGGATTCAAATGCTTCAAAAGCATTATGAGGCAGGATCAGTGCGATGATGTCCATTAACTGATCCTGAAACCCATTAGGAAGGAATGGAATCAGGGCAAATAGAAAGATGATGGCGGGAAATATAGCCAGCATAAAGTTATAGGCAAGGGAGGAAGCTTTATTAATTAATTCTTCCTTTTGAATCTCCTTTAAAAAAAAAGCGGCTACAGTATACAGTGGTAAAGGACTGAATCCGGGCAGAATATAGACTTTTGTCCAATCTATAAATAAAGAATATATTCTTACTTTCAATAACTGCTTGTGCAACCAATCCATAAACTTAAATTTAATTAAAAAAGTGATTTTTAATCAAAATATCCTGCAATTCTTGACATGAAATATTCTGGTGGGTGGCAAGGTTTCTTTTTCTCCATGTCAAAAAACACCAGGGTAGTGTGCCCGATATTGATCAGCTCTTCTGCTTCATTGAATAATTCATATTCAAAGTGAATGCGCACACCAGGGATTTGTTTGACAATGGTTTTAATGGTGAGGACCTGGTCGTATAAAGCAGGCTTTAGAAACTTTGATTTCAATTCCAACAGCGGCATCATGACACCGCTGTCTTCCATGCTCTGGTAACTCATGCCTAAGCTTCTGAGCATCTCTACCCGGCCAACTTCATAATATTGTGCATAGTTACCATTGTATACGTAGCCCATCTGGTCCGTCTCGCTATACCTCACTCTGATTTTTGTTTCGTGTACGTACATCCTATCTGAATATTTTACGTTGATTTAATGCGTCTCTGTATTTTTTCGCATTAATTTCATGCTCCTGCCTGGTTTCTGCAAAACTATGGTAACCAGAGAAATCTTCCTTAGCACACATATACAGGTAATTATTGTCGTCTTTATTTAATACCGCATCAATCGCTTTGATGCTCGGCATCATGATCGGGCCAGGAGGCAGACCAGCATATTTGTAGGTGTTATATTTAGAGTCTTTTTTTAGCAAGGCATAAGTAACCCTTTTTACCGTAAAATCGCCATTGGCAAAAATTACCGTTGGATCCGCTTGCAATAAAATACCTCTGTCGAGGCGGTTAAGGTACAAACCGGCTATAATAGGCATTTCGTTGTTATAGATTGCTTCCGCATCCACAATAGAAGCCAAAATGCTCACTTGAATAGGTGTCATTTTTAAAGCTTCCGCTTTCTGCTTGCGCTCAGCATTCCAGAACTTTTCATACTCGTTTTTCATTTTATTGAAAAAATCCAATGCACTGGTATTCCAATACATTTCATAAGTATTCGGAATAAACATGGTGTAGATGTTATCTGTTGTAAAACCATGTTGCGCTATAAAGCTTGCCGAATCAAGTAGTTGGGCAAATGTCAACGAATCTGGCTCCAGGTTTTTAGCAAGGTAACCTGAAAAGTCTTCTTTCCTCCTGATATTCTGAAATTTGAGGTCAACAGGTTCCTGGTTGCCGGCCTTAATTTTATTGACAAGGCTGCGGTTATTCATACCCGTAAGTAATCTATAACGGCCTGGTTTTAAGTTCAGTGCTAAATCCATTCTTTCGGCAGCTTCACTAAAACTTTCGGTGTCTCTTAGTAAATCTCTGCTTTTGATCTCTTGAAATACATCATCCAGGGTTCCACCAGTTTTTACATACAGGTATTTTCCTGACTCAGTAACATTGGGCGCGAAATAGATTTTATAGAATTTAAATCCAAAAACTAAGCCGATCATCAGTAATACGATTGATACGACGATAATTACTTTTACTGATCCTTTAAGGTTTCTCTTTTCGTTAATCATAGGTAATATCAGGCTGCTGTGGTTGTTGATTAGATAATATAATGTTTACTGGAGTGCCAATTTTAATTTTAGAGAGGGTATCTGATAATACCGGGGTTTGCATGACCACAATTGCATTTGCACTGTCGGTGATTGTACCTTCATAAGTTACCTGGCCGAGGTTTAGCATAGATCCTTTTAGCGAAAAACGCGCTTCATCTTTGGTGAGACCAATCAGGTTAGGGATATCCACTTCTTCATTTCCACGTCCGTTTCCTAAAACCAGGCTGATTTTTGATGCCTTTGGCAAGACCTCACCTGATTTTATGACCCTGCCACCGAAGGAAGCTTCTAATACGACATCCCTGCTCACATCTGCTTTATACGTTGTATCTCCAACTTTCAGGCCAAAGCCTTCCAATATCGATTGGGCCTCACGAAGCGATTTAAATTCAATATCGGGGAATTTTACATTCGGTGCCTGTGAGGTATTGATGGTAAGATAGATGGTTCTGTTGTCTTTAACGAATGCGTTTGCATTCGGATCCTGATCAATCACCATACCGGGTGGCTGGTCCATCATATAAACAGAATCAACCTCATAGCGTAAACCCAGGGCCTCTAATTTTTCAACGGCCTTTGTAAATTCAAGTCCTTTTAATTCGGGCACAGTTAAGCCCTGACCATGTTTAGTGTAATACCGTAAGCTGAAAAAAGCAATGAACAGTATGGCTATGACAGTGAATATGGCTGCCAATAGATTATTTCTAAAGGATTTGGTCTTTAGATAGGATAAGAATTTGCTCATGGGCCAAAAATAGGCTAAAAAAATATTTTATCGGAATTTAAATAACATCTGCCTTTCTAATTTATATTTTTGGCTACAACTAAATGAGGATATTTAACCATCTTCAAAAAAAAACAAACTAAACTGATGAAGAAAACGATTGCCTTAATGACTGGTGGAACTACCGGAGAGAAGGTGGTTTCTGTTAAAAGCGCAGCAACCATTGCTCAAAACCTTGATCCGGATAAATATGATGTCTACAAAATTATGCTGACCCAGCAAGGTTGGTTTTATGAGCCTGCCGACTCCATGAAAGTTGCAGTAGACCGCAATGATTTCTCTGTTACCCTGAAGGGTAGAAAAATTATGTTTGATGGTGTCTTTATCGCTATCCACGGATCGCCTGGTGAGGATGGGAAGTTGCAGGGCTATTTCGATATGCTGAATATTCCTTATACGACATGCGATGCGCTGACTTCCGCCATTACCATGAATAAGGGTTATACCAAAGCGATTGTCCAGGACATCCAGCAATTACATGTGGCCAAATCTGCACAGATCTTCAAAAACGGCAATTATAAGCTGGATCAGATTAAAAAGGACCTGAAATTGCCGTATTTCATTAAGCCCAATAATGGTGGCAGTAGCATCGGCATGAGCAAGGTAACGAACCAGTATGATTTGGATACTGCCTTGAACAAAGCTTTTAAGGAAGATTCGCAAATTTTGATTGAAGAGTTTATTTCTGGAAGGGAATTTACAGTTGGTGTGGTGAAATTGGATGGAAAGATTACTGTATTGCCTATTTCTGAAGTGGAGACCGCTAAAGAGTTTTTCGATTTTGAGGCCAAATACACACCAGGGGTTGCTATTGAAACTACACCTGCTGTTTTGGATGAGGAGGTTAGACTTAAGGTGGAAAAGATTGTGACTGAAGTTTACAGGAAGTTGAACTGCCGTGGGGTAGTGAGGATAGATTTTATTTTAGAAGGTGGTACAGGTGATTTCTATTTTATTGAAATCAATACCATCCCGGGGCAGACCGCCACAAGTTTTATTCCGCAACAGGTAGCTGCCATGGGCATGAAACTCAATGATTTTTATACAAAACTACTTAAAGAAACAATTGGTTAAACTTTGACCGTTTTCCATTTGCCTTTCTTAAATAATACATAGGCTGCAATAGCAATACCTGTTTCTGAAACAGGTATTGCTATAAATACGCCGGTAGCGCCAAGATTGAAATAGTTTGCCAGCAGGTAGGCAAAAGGGATCTGAAAAATCCAGAAGCCGAAAAAATTCAGCCAGGTGGGTGTCCAGGTATCTCCTGCACCATTAAAGGTGCTGATCAACACCATCTCTATTCCATAGAAAACATAGCCAAGGCTGATGATATACAAGGCTTTTAGCGCCACGTCCTGGATCAGCACATCGTTGGTGAAAAACGCGATAAAGTATTGCGCACCTATAAAAGTGAACAGCATCACACTACCCATATAAATCATATTATACTTTGCTGTTTTGATGACAGATTCATGTGCCCGTCCCAGTTCTTTAGCGCCAAGGTTCTGACCAACCAGTGTGGCCGCTGCATTGCTCATTCCCCAGGCTGGCAACAGGAAAAACATCATGAGCCTGATGGCAGTCTGATAGCCTGCAGAACCATGATCACCTCCTGTCTTGGCCACCAGCTGTGCAAGGAATACCCAACTGCAGGAAGCAATGATAAATTGAAAAATACCGGGTGTGGCAATTTTTAATAAGGCATTGATCTGCTGAAAATGTGGTTTGAAGTACTTGAGCTTTAGCTTAATCGCGCTTTTACCATCGCAAAGGTGATATATCTGATAACATACACCAATTCCCCGGCCAATGGTAGTGGCCATTGCTGCCCCGGTTAAGCCAAAAGCTGGAATAGGACCTAGTCCATTGATCAGCGTAGGGCAGAGGATGATATTGGCGATGTTGGCTATCCACAGGCTTTTCATCGCAATAGCCGCATTTCCTGCGCCCCTGAAAATCCCATTGATCAGGAAGAGCAGCATGATGACCATGCTTCCGCCCATCATAATTTGTGTAAATACGGTTCCCTGTTCGGCGGTTTCCGCAGACGCACCCATGAACAGTAAAATCTCTTTGGCATAAATAAATCCGGCAATACTAATCAGCAGGTTGATCACTACTGAAATGAGGATCACCTGGGCGCCTGCCTTCGCGGCGGCTACAGGATCTTTTTCGCCAATTCTTCTGGCTACAACTGCGGTGGCCGCCATGCTCATGCCGATGGCGATTGAGTAAATGATGGTAATCACCGATTCAGTCAAGCCTACGGTTTGAATGGCATGGCTGCTGTTGGGTAAATGACCAACAAAATAGAGGTCGACTAAGGCAAAGACAGACTCCAATGCCATTTCCAGCATCATTGGTATAGCCAGCAGCACTACCGCTTTACTGATGCTGCCTTTTGTATAATCCAGGTCTTCGCCTTTAATGGCCTGTTTTAAGAAAGTAAATGTTCTGCTTAGCTTAGTCATCTAAGCTAAATTTAGAGAAAATGAGATTAAATGCTGTAAGTTTTAATCATTTCTTCAGTTACTTTCATGCCTTTACCGCTGTTGATGTCGATCATCACATAATCAAACCAGCCATCAGAAGCTATTTTTTTATTACGCTTGATCTCTATTTCAAACTGAACGCGGCATCCTTTATCATTAATGGTTAATAGACCAGTACGGATAATGGCCGTATCTCCTAAAATCATCGGTCTTTTGAAATCTACATGCGCTGTTCTTACCACCCAGCCAAAACCGCCTTCAAGAAAGGATTCCATTGGCATTTTGTAGAATAAATCCATTTGTTCGTACCTTGCGGCAAGTACGTAATCGAAATATTTGCTGTTATGTACATGGTTAAACATGTCTATATCATCAGGCCTTACTTTCAATTCACTCTCAAATATGCTGTACTGGTTTTTTTCCATAAATAGATTTTTACAAAAGTACAGAAAATTGAATACCAGATTATTGTTAATCATTAAAACTTACAGTATCTTTGCACCTAATTAATTAATTTATACACACTTTAGTATCATTCAAGAATGTATTTAAGTAAAGAAAAGAAAGCCGAAATCTTTTTACAACACGGCGAAGTAGTAACCAACACTGGTTCTGCAGAAGGTCAGGTAGCGTTATTTACATACCGTATTGCGCACCTAACAGGTCACTTGAAGAACAATCGTAAAGATTTTTCAACTCAGTTGGCACTTCAAAAACTAGTAGGTAAACGCCGCGGTATCCTGGCTTATCTATTCAAAAAAGATATTGGTCGCTATCGTGCTATCATCAAAGCTTTACAGCTTAGAGATATCATTAAATAATTGTACTTATGTCATAAAAAGCCATTCTTTAGGGATGGCTTTTTTGCTTGCAAAATAAAATAAACCACATAAATCCGGTGTGTAGAAAGAGGAAAACACACCATAACACGTTTTAAATGAATGTAATAAAAAAATCGTTCGATCTTGGTGATGGAAGAATAATTGAAATCGAAACAGGTAAGTTGGCTAAACAAGCCGATGGCGCTGTCGTTGTTAAAATGGGTGAGACCATGCTTTTGGCTACCGTAGTTTCTACTGTAGGCGCAAAAAGCGGCGTTGATTTCTTACCCTTATCGGTAGATTATCAGGAAAAATATGCTGCTGCCGGCCGTATCCCTGGTGGTTTCTTACGTCGTGAGGCTAGATTATCAGACTATGAAGTTTTAATTTCTCGTTTGGTAGACCGTGCTTTACGCCCGATGTTCCCTGATGATTATCATTCAGATACGCAAGTCATGATCACCTTGATTTCATCTGATAAAAATATAACGCCTGACTGTTTAGCTGGTCTGGCTGCTTCGGCTGCAATTGCAGTTTCTGATATCCCTTTCAACGGGCCGATCTCTGAAGTACGCGTAGCTAGAATTGATGGTAAATTTGTAATCAATCCATATTTAAGTGACTTAGAACGTGCTACAATTGATTTATTAGTTGCAGGTACCGAAAAAGACATCGTAATGGTGGAAGGTGAAGCTGATGAGATTTCTGAAGCTGAAATGGTTGAAGCTATTGAGTTTGCACACAAAGCAATTGTGATCCAGGTTCAGGCGCAAAAAGAATTAGCAGAACTGGTTGGTAAAACTGTTAAACGTGAATATTCTCATGAAGACAGCAATCTTGAATTGAGAGCGCAGGTTTTTGCTGCTACTTATGATAAAGTTTATGAAATTGCGAAAAGCAATACGGCTAAAAAAGAGCGTGGCAATCAGTTCGGACAGATATTAATGGATTTCATCGCTTCTTTAGGTGAAGATATTGATGATGTTACTGGCTTCTTGTCTAAAAAATACTTCCATGATGTGCAATATGATGCGATCAGAAACCTGGTACTAGACGAAGGAATTCGTTTGGATGGCCGTGATGTTCGTACCGTTCGTCAGATCTGGAGTGAAGTAGGTTACTTGCCATCTGCGCATGGTTCAGCTGTTTTTACCCGTGGTGAAACACAATCTTTAACTACCGTTACTTTAGGTTCTAAAGATGATGAGCAAATGATTGATGGTGCTTTTGTGAATGGCTATAACAAATTCTTGTTACACTATAATTTCCCGGGCTTCTCCACTGGTGAGGTTCGTCCGAACAGAGGTGCTGGTCGCCGTGAAATTGGACATGGTAACCTTGCCATGCGTTCATTGAAAAGAGTATTACCTGGATTGGAAGAAAACCCTTACACTATTCGTATCGTTTCTGATATCCTTGAATCTAATGGTTCTTCATCAATGGCAACTGTTTGTGCGGGTACTTTAGCACTGATGGATGCCGGTATTAAAATTAAATCTCCTGTTTCTGGTATTGCCATGGGTTTAATCACCGATGAGAAAACTGGTAAATATGCGATCCTTTCTGATATTCTTGGTGATGAAGATCATTTAGGAGATATGGACTTCAAGGTTACAGGTACTGAAAAAGGTATTGTTGCCTGCCAGATGGATTTGAAAATCAATGGTTTGAAATGGGAAGTTTTAACTGCTGCCTTGTTACAAGCTAAAGATGCTCGTTTACACATTTTGGAAGAAATGAAGAAAACGTTAGCTCAACCTCGTGAAGATTATAAAGACCATGCTCCACGTATTGTTTCTTTAACTATTGATAAAGAATTTATTGGTGCTGTAATCGGGCCCGGCGGTAAAATCATCCAGGAAATGCAACGTGAAACTGGCGCTTCAATTTCTATAGAGGAAGTTGGTAACAAAGGTATCGTTGAAATTTTTGCTGATAATAAAGCTGCAATTGATGCTGCTGTTGGCCGCATCAACGCGATCGCTGCAAAACCTGAAATTGGTGCAACTTACGAAGGTAAAGTGAAATCTATCATGCCATTTGGTGCTTTCGTTGAGATTATGCCAGGTAAAGATGGTTTGCTACACATTTCTGAGGTAGACTGGACTCGTTTAGAATCTATGGACGGTGTGTTCAAAGAAGGTGAAAAAGTAACTGTTAAACTTTTGGATGTAGATAAACAAGGTAAAATGAAGCTTTCCAGAAAAGCTTTAATGCCTCGTCCTTCGAAACCTGAAGGTGCAGCTTCATAAGCTGTCTGACTATAAATAATCGAAAACCCCGCTTCAGCGGGGTTTTTTGGTTTAGCAATTTTCTTATCTTTATCCTATGAAACATATCATAGCCCCCTCCATATTGTCCGCGGATTTTGCTAACCTGCAGCGTGATGTAGAAATGATCAATGCCAGTGAGGCCGATTGGTTTCATGTGGACGTCATGGATGGTGTATTTGTGCCTAATTTGTCATTTGGCTTTCCGGTGATGGATGCAATACACAGATATGCAACGAAGCCCCTGGATGTGCATTTGATGATCATCAATCCTGACCAGTACATTGAGCGTTTTGCAAAGGCAGGTGCAGCAGTGATTACGGTCCATTATGAGGCCTGTGTACATTTACACCGCACGGTGCAGGCGATACACCAGGCAGGCTGTAAAGCCGGTGTGGCGCTAAACCCGCATACGCCTGTAGCCTTGCTGAAAGATATGCTCCCGGACCTCGACCTTGTATTGATCATGTCGGTTAATCCAGGTTTTGGTGGCCAGCAATTTATACCCCAGACTTTGAATAAAATCAGTGAATTAAAGTCCCTTGCCTTAAGGCTAAACCCTGAACTTATCATAGAAGTAGATGGCGGTGTAGGAATTCAGAACATTGCCGGTCTGATTAATGCCGGTGCTGATGCATTTGTTGCTGGAAATGCAATATTCGCCGCAGAATCACCACTTCAAATGATCTCAGACCTGAAGAACATCAACAAAGGAAGTTTACAGGCTTAAGTTTTGTCTTGTTTTAATGTAATATTGCGCATTAATTGCTGCTATTCCGGAAAAGTGGCAGGATTTAGGGACAAAAATATTACATTTACACACAACAAAAAGTATAAGAAATGAGACATAATTTTGGCGCAGGCCCCTGTATTTTACCTCAGGAAGTATTTAAACAAGCATCACAGGCTGTTTTAGATTTTAAAGACGGCTTATCAATCCTAGAAATCTCTCACCGTACACCAGAATTTGAAAGCGTAATAAAAGAAGCTGGCGCATTAGTAAAAGAATTGTTGAATGTACCCGAAGGTTATTCGGTTCTGTTTTTACAAGGCGGTGCAAGTTTGCAGTTTGCCATGGTACCGATGAACTTACTGCCTCAAGGTGGTACTGCCAGTTATTTAGAAACTGGTGTTTGGGCTAAAAAAGCAATTAAAGAAGTGGCTTCTTTTGGTACTGCAAATGTGGTGGCCTCTTCTAAAGATGCTAACTACTCGTATATTCCAAAAGATTTTACGATTCCAGAAGATAGTGCCTATTTCCATTATACATCAAATAATACGATCTACGGTACGGAAATTTTTACAGTGCCTGAGACTAAGGTCCCAGTAGTTTGCGATATGTCATCTGATATTTTGAGCAGGGTTATCGATGTTTCAAAATATGACCTGATCTATGCAGGTGCACAAAAGAACATTGGTCCTGCAGGGGTAACTGTTGTTATTGTTAAGGATGAAATTCTTGGTCGCATTGACAGAAAAATTCCTTCAATGCTTGATTATAAAGTTCATATCGATGGTGATTCCTTGTATAATACCCCTCCGGTATTTTCAATCTATGTAGCGATGTTAAACTTAAGGTGGTTGAAATCTAAAGGCGGCGTTGCAGATATTGAAAAAGAAAATAAAGCTAAAGCACATGCTTTATATGCAGAGATTGACAGAAATCCTTTGTTTAAAGGAACCTGTGCAGTTGAAGACCGCTCAAGAATGAATGTATGTTTTGTGATGAATAATCCGGAACTGGAAAAACCATTCTTACAATTTGCAGAAGATAATGGCTTTGAAGGAATCAAAGGACATAGAAGTGTAGGTGGTTTCCGTGCTTCGATGTACAATGCTTTACCGATTACAAGTGTTCACGCCCTGATTGATATCATGCAGGAATTTGAAGAAAAAAACAATAAATAGATTTAATGATAAAGATACTCGCAAATGACGGAATAGATCCCGTTGGAAAGTCGTTATTAGAACAAGCAGGTTTTGTAGTGGATACAGAATTTGTTCCTCAAGATAAACTGGTAGAAGCCCTTCAGCATTATGATGGCATTACCGTGAGAAGTGCAACCAAGCTTCGTAAAGATTTAATTGACCAATGCCCAAACTTGAAATTAATTGGTAGAGGTGGTGTTGGTATGGATAATATTGATGTTGACTATGCCAGAGAAAAAGGTCTTGCGGTTGTAAATACGCCTGCAGCTTCTTCTTTGTCTGTTGCTGAACTTGTTTTTGGTCATCTGTTTACCGGTGTTAGGTTTTTACAGGATGCCAACAGAAGAATGCCTGTAGAAGGTGATACCAATTTCAACAACCTTAAAAAAGCTTATGCCAAAGGAACTGAATTAAAAGGTAAAACTTTAGGTGTAATTGGTTTTGGTAGAATTGGCCGTGAAACTGCAGCAATGGGTTTAAGGTTAGGCATGAATGTTTTAGCCTACGACTTGTTCCCTTTCAAAGGACATATTACTTTGACCTTTCAAGGTGATGTGGAGATTGATATCCCTGTAAGAACGGTTACTTTTGAAGAAGTGATCAGAGACAGTGATTTCATCAGTTTACATACGCCATTTGCAGCTGAGCCTATTTTAGGTGCGAATGAGTTTGAGCAAATGAAGAATGGTGTTGGTATTGTTAATTGTTCCAGAGGTGGTACAATTGATGAAAAGGCGCTGATTGCCGCTTTAGATAGTGGCAAAGTTGGTTTTGCTGGTTTAGATGTTTTTGACAATGAACCTACACCACTTGCAGCAATTTTACAACACCCTAAGATTTCTTTAACGCCACATATTGGTGCTTCAACCAATGAAGCCCAGGAGCGTATTGGAGCCGAACTTGCCAGCTTAATTATAGCGCATTTTACTAAATAGTATACAAAAGAAGGAGCTGCCACCGTAGTTCCTTCTTTTGTTTTTGATCGTCATGCCAAATATAAGACCGTTTAATGCGTTAATTCCTGCTCCCCATTTGCAGGCTAAAGTGGTCACATGGCCGCTTGAAGCTTATAGCACCGGGGAAGCAAAACTCATTGCCTCAGAAAATGATTGCAGTTTCCTGCATTTAATCAACCCTGAGCTGGATAACCCTTATCTTAGGGGTACCAGGCAAGAGCTGGTCTTTAAAAAAATTAATGAAAATCTAAATGCTTTCCTGGAGAAACAGGTACTGGTGAAACAGGATCCTGCGGCTGTTTTTATTTACCGGGTTTCGCATGATGAATTAACGCAAACCGGAATCTGGACACTTACCGATATTGAGGACTACCTTCAGGGAAAAATAAAGAAGCATGAGCACACCGTAGAGCGCCGTGAGCGACTCCTTGCTGCCTACCTGGAGCATACACACCTGGATGCTAATCCCGTGTTGGTTACCTATCCGCCAGACCAGCTGATCAGTACCATTATGGAGAAGTATGTGGTTAACGCAGAATGCATCCTTGACTTTAACTTTGTTGATCAATCGAGGCATCAGGTATGGGCAATGACCGACCATTCTGATTTAACATCAATTTTTCAGGCATTTGAGCAGATCCCATGTGTATATATTGCCGACGGACACCACCGTATCGCTTCCATGGCCAAACTGCCCAAGCCTACTTTTTTCTCTACGGTATATATGAATACAAAGGAAATTAAAGTGCTTGAATTTAACCGCCTCGTTCGAGATCTTGGTGTTTTAACGCCAGCCATGTTTCTTGAAAAAATTAAGGAATCTTTTGTCCTGAAAGAAATGCCAACAGAAGTAAAGCCTCAAAAGCTGCATGAAATTGGGATGTATTTTAACTCACAATGGTTTAAGCTTATGCCAAAAAAAGGTATATACAATGAGGATAACCCTGTAGAAGTTTTGGATGTCAGCATCCTGCAAAATTTCATATTAGGCCCGGTGTTGTCAATTGATGATCCCCGAACTGACGCAAGAATCACTTTCTCTGGAGGAAGAATCCCTGTGGCTCAGCTTCAGAAACAAGTCGATAATGGTTTGTTTGCCGTTGCATTTACGCTATTCCCCGTTGCTGTCGAACAGATTATAGAGGTCGCTGATGCCAGTGGAACAATGCCTCCTAAATCAACCTGGATAGAGCCTAAATTCCTTGTCGGATTAATAACGAATTATCTCTAAGAAAACCGCTTTACTTTTTTAAGCTTACTGATTCTCCCTGCCAGGACTAAAATGACGATGATAAAAATTAATGCAATTCCGGCAGCAACATAATAGGTCAGCATAAGCTTTTTTTCTGCTTGTTGTGCACGCAGCGTTAACTCCTTGTTTTCCACCTGCAGCTTTTTAATGGCAAGTGTGAAACGTTCTACTCTTTCCGTGTTTATTTCTGCTATATTTTGTACTTGTTGTACCTGCATTTCTTTATATTCCATCAGCACTTTTAATTCACGAAATATTTTATTGTCGTGTAAGGTAATCTGCCTTAATATATCATTGGAATTCTTGATATCCTTTTTGGTTTGCATCCCAAAAATCCCTGTTTTTTGGTTAAGACTTTGCTGATACTGACCAAATCTGGAGCTCCGTTGAGCCAGAAGCGCATTAACTTTGTTTCTTTGAAGCTGGTATGCTGTGCTATCTGCCTGCGCCATTGCGGTTACAGATAGACCTACCAATAAAAATAAAAGCAGATACTTGGTCATGGTGTTCATTTTAAATAATAAGCAAAGTTCGTGCCTATGGGTGAAATTGGATTCTTACAATATCGCCAAGGTGTAAACCCAGTAAGCCACTTGCCTTACCTTTGTTAATCGCGATTTCAAGGTGGTTACTAATGCCGAACAGGCATAGTTTTTCGCCTTCCGGGACTTCGTTGTAATGCCAGCTAAGTTGGGTAATGGTTTCACTTTTTCTGAAATGTAAGGTGAAGTCACGGTTTCGCTGCACTTTTGCAAATAACTCTTTGGTGATATTGGTGATAACGTTACAGAAAGTATCTATATAAATGACACTTCCGCGTATGATATCCTGCTCAATAACAGGATGTAACAACATACGCTCTTCAATGTTTTCAACGGGGATGCCAATATCTTTAATTTTCCCGCCCTTCGCCAGGTGTACGGCCGCTTTGACAAAGATATCGACCAATGGAAAGTGCAGGTATTTGAGGTCCTGCATGATATTAAGTTCTACAATTTCATCTGGTGGGCCATCAAATAAAAGGGAAAAAATACCATTATCTGCCCCTACAAAATAATGATCATTATATTTCAATGCTACATATTTTGTATTTTCGCTATATACAGAATCAATGCCGATAAGGTGCACTGTGCCTGTAGGGAAATAAGGGTAGGCATTCTTTAGAACAAATGCCGCATTAGAAATGTTAAATGAAGGAACCTCATGGGTAATATCAATTATGCTGGCAGCGGGAAAGATCGTCAGAATACTGCCTTTAAGGGCAGCCTGATAGAAATCCTTAGAACCTAAATCTGTTGTTAAAGTAATAATGGCCATTAAAAATTGAATATTTATTCTTAATCTTGCGTAAGCGACAAAACGCCTACAAATATCAATTTTTAAATCAAAATATACACGTCTATTAAAAAACAATATTTTGAACGAAATAGAATTAAAATTAGAATCAGTAGACCCAGCGCATTTTTGGGGAACACATAACGAACATTATGAGTTAATTAAACGGGCTTTTCCGAAGCTGAAAATTGTTGCCCGTGGCAATGATATCAAGGCTTTAGGAGATATGCAGGAGTTAAATGCCTTTGAACATAAATTCCAGGAGCTGATCCAGCACCTTGAAAAATACTGCTCTCTGAATCCAAATGAAGTTGAAGCGATTTTAGCAGTCAAAAATAATAAAACACCTGATACTTCAATTGCAGATAAAACCTTGCTCGGTGGGGGAGAAGTGATTGTTTATGGAACAAACGGTTTGTTGGTGCGGGCCCGAACGGCAAACCAGCGAAGGATGGTAAACAGCATTGCCAACAATGATGTGCTTTTTGCCATCGGTCCTGCCGGAACGGGTAAAACCTATACTGCAGTGGCTTTGGCAGTCAGGGCTTTGAAAAACAAAGAAATTAAAAGAATCATCTTAACCCGGCCGGCGGTAGAGGCAGGGGAGAGCCTTGGCTTTTTACCGGGCGATTTGAAAGAAAAAGTAGACCCTTATTTACGTCCTTTGTATGACGCGCTTGATGATATGATTCCGCCAGAGCGGCTTAAATTGTACCTGGAAAACCGGACCATTGAAATAGCGCCTTTGGCTTTCATGCGGGGAAGGACACTTGATAACTGTTATGTGATCCTGGATGAGGCGCAGAACTCCACTGACCTGCAGTTAAAAATGTTTTTAACGCGTATGGGACCTTCTGCTAAAGTCATCGTTACAGGTGATGTTACTCAAATCGATCTCCCTAAAAGACAGATGTCCGGCTTATTCAATGCATTAAGGATTTTAAACGACATTGATGGGATAGATGTGATTTACCTCACCGGGGAAGATGTGGTGCGACATAAACTGGTGAAACAGATTCTTAAAGCCTACGGCGATATTCAATAAGCCATCGGTGTAAGGATTTCATCACCCTATAGACAATAGAACGGTTAGCAATAAACAATAAAGCTGTTAGCAATAAAATAATAAAACAGTTAGTCATGTGTTATTGGCATTTAGTAAATGACACATGCGATTCAGCATAACAAATGAGAGCGATAAAAGAAACAAATTTTAATTTCCCCAGACAGACTAATTTTTATAAAGGCAAAGTAAGGGATGTATATACCATTGATCACCGGTTGATGGCAATGGTGGTTACCGATAGGATTTCTGCATTCGATGTGGTGTTACCTGAGGCAATTCCCTTTAAAGGACAAGTGTTGAATCAAATTGCAGCTAAGTTTTTGGCAGCGACGCAGGATATCGTTCCTAATTGGGTGATTGCAGTGCCAGATGAAATGGTTACTGTTGGCAGGATCTGTGAACCATTCAAAGTAGAGATGGTGATCAGAGGTTACCTTGCAGGACATGCATGGCGCGAATATAGTGCTGGCAGACGACGTGTTTGTGGTGTTTCCTTACCAGAGGGGCTAAAAGAAAATGATCGGCTCCCTGAGCCTATTTTGACCCCTACTACGAAGGCTTCCATTGGGCATGATGAAGATATCTCCAGGGAAGAAATTATAGCAAAAGGCATAGTTTCCCTGGCTGATTACGAACAACTCGAAGCTTATACCCGGGCACTTTACCAGCGCGGTACAGAGATGGCTGCCGAAAGAGGGTTGATCCTGGTAGATACCAAATACGAGTTTGGAAAATCTGATGATACCATTTACCTCATTGATGAAATTCACACCCCTGATTCATCCCGTTATTTTTATGCAGAAGGTTACCAGCAAAGACAAGCGAATGACGAGCCTCAGAAACAATTATCCAAAGAATTTGTAAGAAAATGGTTAATTGATAATGGCTTTCAGGGCAAGGAGGGACAGGTAGTTCCGGTGATGACCCCAGAAATTATTGACTCCATTTCAGAACGGTACATCGAGTTGTATGAGCAGATCACTGGTGATCGTTTTGTAAAGAATAATGCCGAACAGATATTAGATAGAATTGAACAGAATGTTCTGGATTGTATAAATAAGTTATAATAATACCGTAATTTCGTATACACCAAAACTTAAAGGCCATGAAGTTTTCAATAGATAAACATGAAAAGTATGTCGTAATTACTTTAAATGAAATAAGTTTTAGTAACGAACTAACACCGAAGTTAAAGTCTGAGTTTATTTTGCTGACCGCAGATGGTTTTTGTAACATTATACTGGATTTATCACAAGTCGAAAACTGCAGCGATTCGCAGGATCTAAGCAGCCTTTTATTCGCAGACAGGCTTTGTAAAAAAGCCAATGGCCTGTTTGTGGTAACCGGTTTAAATAAGGAAATCGACAAACTGGTTGAAATTTCCGGTTTACATCAATCACTGAATATTGTTTCAAAACTTGATGAAGCCACAGATCTGATCTTTATGGGAGAAATAGAGAAGGAGTTATTAGGGAGTTTTGATCAGGATAGTTAATGAAGTTTGAAATTACCATTTTAGGAAGTAGCTCTGCCACACCTGTTTATAATAGAAATCCTACAGCGCAACTTTTAAACTGTAATGAAAAATTTTACCTGATTGACTGCGCAGAAGGGACGCAGCATCAATTCTTGAAATATAATATCAAGGCAAATAAGATTGACTATATTTTTATTAGTCACTTACACGGGGATCATTATTTCGGCTTGATTGGCCTTCTTTCAAGCCTGCATTTGAACGGCAGGGTTAAGCCCATTCATCTTTTTGCACCTGCTCCTTTACTGGAAATCCTGGAGATGCAGTTCAAGCATTCCGATACTATTCTACGCTATCCTCTTGAATTTACGGCTATAACTGCTGATGAACCGAGGGTAGTGTTTCAAAACGCGGACCTCACAGTAGAGACAATCGTTCTCAATCACCGCATTCCATGTACGGGTTACAAGTTTACTCAGAAAAGAAGACTGCGTAAACTTAAAATTGAGCGGCTGGAAGCCGAAGGAATTCCGGTCGAGTATTTTCCCTTACTGAAAAGGGGATTGAACCTGGATCTTCCCAATGGAAAGATATTGCTTAACGAAGATTACACCTTCGAAGCGGAATTACCGAAATCTTATTGTTATTGTTCAGATACTTTAGCTGACGACAGTTACCTGGACTTACTGAAAAACTGTACCATGCTTTATCATGAAGCGACATTCCTCCATGAATTGCTGGATAGGGCTAATGTTACCCACCACAGCACTGCTTTACAGGCTGCTGAGGTGGCTAGAAAAACAGCGGCCCATCAATTACTGATAGGCCATTTTTCGTCTCGTTATAAGGTACTCCAACCTTTATTGGAAGAAGCAAAAACAATTTTCCCAAATACGCAGCTTGCCGTTGAAGGCAATACTTATATCATCGGCTGAGTTCCCTAGTTATCTTTTTTCCCGCCTCCGAATACAGAGAAGTGTACATAGCGCTTAGGATTTTCCTTCAGGTCGATCACTAAACTGTCCAGGTTTTTTGAAGCATTATTCAGGTTATCGTACATCTGTCTGTCGTTAACCAGTAAGCCTAGAGTTCCATTACCATTATTGACCTTGTTCACCACACCCTGCAGGTCAGCTACAGCTTTATTGGCATTCTCTATCGTCTGCTTAAAATTTGCTGCAGCGACCTGGTCACTAACAGTCTCGATATTATTCAGAATGGAGTTAATTTTGACGTTATTGTTTTTCAGGTTATTAGAGATCGACTCTACATTAGCCAGGATAGCAGAAATTCTGGATCCTTCTGTGCCAACCAGGCCATCGATTTTTTTACTGGTAGATTCAAGCGATCCTAAAGTAGCAGCGATGCTGTTGAAGCTCTTGTTTACATTGTTCTGAAAATCAGGGTTTAATATGGTATTAACACTGGTAAGGATAGAGTCCATTTTATCAATGATCACTTCAGCTTTTTTCTGAACCGGTTGTACGGCCTCCATAATGTTCTTTTCAACATTGGCATGTAAAGTATCACCATCCTTTGCATACACGTTAGCATTTCCCAATACCATAATAATGGCCTTACTCCCTAAAAGGTCTGTACTTTCCAGGCGAGCTATGCTGTTGGTAGGAATTTCATACTGTCCGTCAATATTTAATGTGGCCACAATACTGCCATCAGGTTGTAATTGCAGCTTATCCACACGTCCGATCTGGAAACCGTTAATCAGTACTGGTTTTGATACCCCAAGTCCGTCTACCCGTGAATATTTTGCGTAAAGAACAGTTTCATTTGAGAAAATCGCATTCCCTTTAAGAAAATTGTATCCAATGATTAATAAGGCTATAGAGAAGGCAGCCAGAATGCCAACTTTCGTTTCGTTTGCTATTTTCACGTATGATGTACTTAGTGTGTATCGTTTCTTTGTTTATAGGTCTTAACAGCATTAAAAATAGAATTCACAATTTCTACTTGTCCAGCTGCCGAGTTCATGTAACGTTCTTCCTCAGGGTTGCTTATAAAGCCTATTTCAGTTAATACAGCTGGCATTCCGCAACGCTGTAAAATCAAAATACCTTGTTCTTTAATTCCCCGGTTAACTCTGCCATCGTTGTTAGTGAAGTTATTCTGGATCAAACTGGCGAACTGCATGCTTTTATCCCTGAACTTATTTTTAAACAAAGATAGAATAATAAATGTTTCCGGATCATTAGGATCGAAACCATCGTAGTTTTGTTTATAGTTTTTTTCCAAAACGATATCAGCATTTTCCCTGATGGCCACATCCTGTTCATTCAAACGGTGCATACCGGCTACAAATGTTTCCGTGCCTTTAGTTACTCTATTTCCGCGGGGCATGGCATTACAGTGAACGGAAATAAAAAGATCTGCTTTATTATCATTGGCAAGGGCAGCCCTTTTGTGAAATTCAACATCCACATCCGTTTTCCTGGTGTAGAGGATTTTTACATCAGGCATTTCTTCCTCTAACCTTTTTCCTAACTTTAACGCAACTTCCAGGGCTATATCTTTTTCTTTAGAATAGGATCCTACAGCTCCAGGTTTTCTACCACCATGTCCGGCATCGATAACAATGGTTTTAACTTTGTACCCCTTTTGTGAAAGAGCTGGTTGGAAAGAAGTTAAAATCAACACAGCCACTAAAAAACAATTAACACTAAATCTCATCACTATTACTTATTTATGTTCTCTTAATTTATACTCGGTATCACTCTCTTAATGATGTTCAACAGATTGTTTATAACGTTGTATGGCCTTCATCAAGCCATTAGTTATCTCTATTTGTCCTTCAGGAGAATTCATATAGTCTTCTTCTGAGGGATTACTTATAAAACCTATTTCAGTCAATATTGCTGGCATACCTGCCCTGGCCAACACGGCAAGGCTTTGTTCCTGTACACCCCGGTCTATCCGACCAGCATTAATATATTCATCCTGAACCATTTTCGCTAATTTAAGACTCTGGCTCCTGTATGCATTTTTCATCAGCGAGAGGATGATGAAGTTTTCAGGATTATCCGGGTCAAAACCTTCATAATTTTCCTTGTAATTTTCCTCCAGCAAGATCGCTTGATTTTCCCGTTTGATCACGTCATCCTGCTCATTCATCCTTCCCATACCAGAAACAAAAGTTTCTGTTCCCCTGGTGGTCGTACTTTTCTTGTATACTGTTTTCTGGATTGGAATCCTTTTTCCGTTCTTTTTCCTGTAACCTGTCGTAATGGTAGAGCGTCGGAGCGGCATATCATTACAGTGTATAGAAATAAAAATATCTGCCTTCACCTTGTTAGCCAATCCTATCCTGTCATATAAAGGAACGAATACATCCTCTGTTCTTGTATATATAACCTTCACGTCCGGCATATTTTCTTCAATTGCCTTCCCCAGCGTTAACGCAGTTCTTAGTGCAACCTCTTTTTCCGTAGAATAAGCGCCTCTTGTAGTTCCGTCCTTACCGCCGTGACCAGCATCTATAACAATAGTTTTTACTTTATATTCTTGCGCAATACTCTGAGCGTTAGACGATAGTAAAAATATTGTTGAAATAAATGCGATCAATATTACATTTGGTCTAACCAATGGTATATTTTTCATTAATTTTGAACGTTTTTGGATTAACATTAGTGCAAAAATAACATTCACATACCAATTTGAAACATTTACGCTATATCATTTTTCTGAAATCAGTTGTTTTACTTTCTATTGTTAGTAACAATGCTACTGCTTTTTCAACATTCAGCAGCTTTCAGGTGCCTCAGCAAACCGATAGTAGCAAATTGGATACCACAAAACGCAATGTGGATCCAGCAGCAAATAATGTGAAGATTACCCAGCAGGGAGAGTCTAAAATTGAGTATTCAGCACGAGATTCTACCAAATACAGCAAAGATCGAAGCATTATCCATCTATATGGGAAGGCCAGGGTAATTTACCAGACTTTTGAGCTTGATGCGGAATATATCAGGTATGATTCAAAAAACAATACAGTTTTTGCCCGTGGCGCACATGATACCAAAGGGAGGTATTACGGAAAGCCGATTTTTAAAATGGAAGGCTCCGGTTCTTCCGTAGCCGATTCCTTGTTTTACAACACCAAGTCGGGAAAGGGTACCGTGTACAATACCTTTACTGAACAAGAAGGGAGTTTCTTTTCCGGCGGACAAAGTAAAAAGCAGCCTGATGATGAGATCCATGTCAAAAACACCATTTATAGTACGTGTAACCTGCCACATCCTCACTTCGGGTTTTTTATAACCAAAGGTATCGTTACCGAGAAACAAGTCATTACAGGGCCTGTTTACCTTGAAATTGAAGATATACCTTTACCACTGGGTTTACCCTTTGCATTTTTCCCTAAACCCAATAAAAAGGCATCCGGAGTTATTGTGCCGAGTGTTGGTGAAGACGCTACACAGGGCTTCTTTTTAAGGGATGGTGGCTATTATTTTGGATTAAGTGATTTTTGGGATGCGAAATTGATGGGAACCATTTACACCCGTGGCTCTTATACAACCACAGCTTCCGCCAACTATTTGAAACGTTATAAATACGGTGGAAACCTTAATTTCACTTATGCCAGTACCAGATTGGGGATTGAAGGTACGGAATCAAACAGGCCGCAAAAGAATTTCCATATCACCTGGAACCACAGTCAAAACCCAAATGCATCACCAGGATCAACTTTCAGTGCACAGGTCGATGCAGGTACTTCCTCCTTTTATAGAACTACTGCTGCCAATAATACCTATAACCCCCGGGCTATTTCCAATAACGTTTTACGGTCAAGTATCAGTTACAGTAAAACTGCCGGAATTTGGAACTTCAGCACCAACTTAGGTGCCAGCCAGGAAACACAAACGAAGACCGTCAGCCTGACCTTGCCACAGATCAGTTTAAGTATGGCCAGTATCAATCCTTTTGATTCGAAAAAAAGGGTGGGTGAGCAAAAGTGGTTTCAGAAATTTAATGTGGGCTACAGCATGGATGCAACCAACAGGGTAAGCACCACTGAAGATCTGTTATTTGCCCCTGGAGGATTAAAAAGATTCCAGAACGGCGTTAACCATAATGTAAACGGGTCTTTACCATTTACCCTTGCAGATTACTTTAACTTTACCACCAGTGCGACTTATAATGAGCAGTGGCATTTTCAAACGTTACGACAAACGCAGCTACGCGTCTTAAACAGGCCGGATTCGCTTGTTTATGATACCATATCCGGCTTTAAGCGTTCAGCAGAATACAGTGCTGCGATGAACCTGACCACTAAAATTTACAACACGCTTCAGTTTAAGAAAACGGGTAAAGTCCAAGCCATCAGGCATGTGATGACACCAAATATTGGTTTCAGTTATAAACCCGACTTTTCTGCACCCAGTAAAGGTTATTACGAGGTATTAAGGTATCAGGACGGCACACCGGTAACTGATCCGCAATTTAACCGGGAAAAGCGCTATTCTATTTTCCAGGGAACACAATACAGCGGTCCGTCAGAGGGGCAAACTGCAGCACTTAACTTTGGTTTGAACAACGATGTTGAGCTTAAATTACTCAATCCTAAAGATACAACAGGGACAGGGGTGAAGAAGATCCCCATTATACAGGGTTTAAATATTAACGGTAGTTATAATTTCCTGAAGCCCGCTTATAAACTGTCAACCCTTAGTTTTAGCGGTCGCTCGCAGCTTTCAGAAAAAATAGGCATTAACTTCAATGGTAACCTCAATCCTTATGCAGTGGAGGATGAGGTGACCAGTTCCGGATTGGTAACTAAGAAACTGGTCGACAGGTATACCTGGCAAAATGGTAAACTGCCGCGTTTAACGAGCTTTGGTTTCTCTTTTGATTATAGTTTTAACCCTGAGTCCTTCAAGAGAAGGACAGAAAACCTTGATCAATTGCAAAATGGCATGGAAAAGAAAGGGATCACGCCTGAACAATCAACTGCGCTGGCAGCGATTAGCCGGGACCCCAATGCCTTTGTTGATTTTAATATTCCATGGAACTTCTCTTTTGCCTATAGCTTACAATACAGTGCATCAGAAACCGGTTTAAATGGCCGTACCACAAACAGTCTTACTTTTAACGGTGATTTTAACGCCACTCCGAAATGGAAAGTGCAGTTTAATTCGGGTTTCAACTTCGAAACGAAAAACCTGTCCCTGACCACACTTTCAATTTACAGGGATATGCACTGCTGGGACATGAGCTTTCAATGGGTTCCTTTTGGTACTTACAGAAGTTATTCTGTGACGTTGAAAGTTAAAGCCTCTATTTTGCAAGATCTTAAACTAAGCAAACAGCAGGGCTATTCTTCCACCTTTTAACAACTAAATTAATGGTAGCAGAGATCATTACAATAGGCGATGAAATTTTGATTGGACAGATTGTAGATACCAATTCTGCATGGATTGCCAAACAACTCAACCTCAACGGGATCAAAGTCAAGCAGATTACCTCGATTTCCGATGATGCCGCTCATATTATCGAAGCCCTTGATGCGGCCCGCGAACGTGCATCTCTAATATTGCTTACCGGGGGCCTTGGGCCAACAAGAGATGACATCACCAAAAGTACCTTAGCGAACTATTTTAATATGCCTATCCGGCGTGACGAAGAAACACTCCAGCATGTGGAAGAAATTTTTTCAAAGTCAAGCAGGCCCATGTTAGAAATGAACCGTCAGCAGGCCGATGTGCCGGATGGTTGTACCGTGATCAAAAATAAGAACGGCACGGCGCCATGTCTCTGGTTTGAAGATAAGGGGACAATCTTCGTTGCCATGCCAGGGGTTCCTTTTGAAATGATGTACTTAATGGATGAAGAGATTATCCCTCGCATCAAAGCGTTATTTAAACTGCCTTTTATCTACCATAAAACAATTCTTACCGCTGGCATTGGTGAGTCTTTTCTGGCTACAGAACTGGCAGAGATTGAAGATAAACTTCCTGAGACCATTAAACTGGCTTATTTACCCAGTCTGGGGCAGGTAAGGTTAAGGTTGAGTTCAACAGGTACTGATGAATCACAATTGAAAGCTGAAGTTGATTATTTTGCGGCGCAGCTGATTAATAAAGTCAGTCAATATGTTGCCGCCGAGGAAGACCTTCCGCTGGAGAAAGTATTGCTGAATCTCCTGGAAGCAAAAAAATTAACACTTTCCACAGCAGAAAGCTGTACTGGAGGCTATATCGCCCATTTAATTACCCAACATCCAGGCTCTTCAAAAGTATTTGACGGGGGTGCGGTCACTTATTCTTATGAGATGAAGGAATCAGTACTGGGTGTTAAAGCCGAAACATTGCAAAAATATGGTGCGGTTAGTGAGGAAACGATAAAGGAAATGGCTGCCGGTGCCCTGAGAAACTTCAACACTGACCTTGCTGTTGCCGTGAGTGGCATCGCCGGGCCGGATGGGGGTACTCCCGATAAACCTGTTGGAACAGTGTGGATTGCAGTGGCCACCAAAGATCATGTGGTAGCGAAAGTTTTCCTTTTTGGGAGTAAAAGGGCGCAAAATATCGTCCGTTCTGCCAACGCTGCATTGAGCATGTTATTAACTCAGGCCAAGGCAATGGAAGCCAAATAAAAATAGGCGGTGTATTAATTTTTAAGAATAAAAAGCAGCTTGTCTGAACAACATGAGCATTAAGTCTTTAAAAAGATTTACTTTTGCATCGTTATCAAAATAAAATTTACTGTAAACCAACATGGCTCAATACGAATTACTGTTACCGAAAATGGGGGAGAGCGTTGCAGAAGCAACCATTATAAAATGGGTTAAAAAACCCGGTGATATAATACAGCTGGACGATACATTATTGGAAATAGCTACTGATAAAGTGGATTCAGAAGTTCCATCGCCCGTTGAAGGAAAACTGGTTAAATTGTTATATAACGAAGATGACGTGGTGCAGGTAGGTGCAGTTATTGCCATAATTGAAACTGATGTTGAGGCAAAAACCCCGGTAGCTGAAGCAGAAACTCCGGTACCTGAAGTAGGAACTCCGGCACCTGAAGTTATAACTGAGGAAGAAAAGCCAGTTCCCTATACCGAACAACTCGAAGTCGCAGCACATGCAACTGAAGAAACTACGCCGGCAGACCGGTTTTATTCTCCATTGGTTAGAAATATTGCTGCCCAGGAGAACGTCAGTATCAATGAATTGAATTCCATTCAAGGAAGTGGTGTTGATGGCCGATTAACAAAAGATGACCTTCTGAATTATATTCAGCAAACAAAAGGTCAGTCAGAGCAACAACCTGCTGAAAGCCCTCAGCCTGCAGCTATAAATCAGCAGCCTGCGACACCAGCTTCAAAACCCCTGGTTGTCCCTACAGCAAGCATGAGTGGTGGTGATGAAATTATAGAAATGGACAGGATGCGTAAACTGATTGCCGAGCATATGGTAATGAGCAAGCATACTGCACCACATGTCACTTCTTTTGTGGAAGCTGATGTGACCAATATGGTGAAATGGAGAGAGCGTGTTAAAAAGAATTTTGAAAAACGTGAAAACGAAAAGATCACTTTTACCCCCATATTTATAGAAGCCGTTACCAAAGCCATTAAAGATTATCCGATGGTGAATGTTACCGTCAATGGAACGCAGATCACCAAAAAGAAGGATATCAATATCGGTATGGCAGCAGCCTTACCAAGCGGGAATTTAATTGTGCCTGTGATTAAAAATGCCGATCAGCTGAGCCTGATTGGTTTAACCAAGGCGGTTAATGACCTGGCTAATCGCGCCCGGATTTCAAAACTTAAACCTGATGAGACGCAAAATGGCACCTTCACCTTAACGAATGTAGGTTCCTTTGGTAATGTGATGGGTACACCGATCATAAACCAGCCACAGGTCGCTATACTGGCTGTAGGCGCAATTAAGAAGAAACCTGCAGTGCTGGAAACGGAATTCGGCGATGTGATTGCCATCAGGCACATGATGTTTTTATCCTTGTCTTATGACCATAGGGTGGTTGATGGTGCTTTGGGAGGCTCCTTTGTAAGAAGGGTGGCTGATTACCTGGAAGATTGGGATGTGGAAAGAGAGATTTAAATAAAACAGAGAAGGCCGGTTAACCCGGCCTTTTCAAATCAAAACAAAAACAAAAAATTAGTTTAAAGCGGCTACTTCCTCCGCAACTGCATCTATTTTTTGCTCGGTATAAGTGTAATTTCCGGTATGTACAATAAAGACATCTTTATTTACCAAAAGATCCCGGTTTTCTATTAACACTTTTAAGCTCACATGACCAATCACGTATTTAAAATCTTCGTTAGAGAATCTTTCTTTAATATTTTCAACCTGAAGTTTTTCTACGGTAGATTCATGCACATAGCGTAAATACACTTCCAGGTTCACGTTATCCGTGTGCACTAACCCATTTTTATGCTGGTATTTTTTATATTCATATTTGTATCCATAACGCAGGGCAGCAATGTCTGATAAAACGGCCGCTCCCGTTGGATGTCCGCCAGCACCTTTTCCAAAAAAGAATTGTTTGTCTGCAAAAGCTGCCTGAACGGTAACGCAATTGTATTCATTCTCTACATTGTAGATGAAATCATCGGCTTTCACAAACTTTGGCAATACGTAAGAAATCACCTGTTGCGTACTGATCTTGCGTGCAGTAGGTACCAGTTTAATTTTGAAGTTCTTCTCTTTAGCATACTGTACATCACTTTCCGATAAGTTCTGGATTCCCACATTAAGGATCTCATCAGGATTGACGAACAAGCCATAGGCATGGGCGGTAGCAATAACCAGCTTGTATTTAGCATCATAGCCACCTACATCCAGGGTGGGATCAGATTCTGCAAAACCTAATTCCTGCGCTTGTTTAAGGGCAAGATTATAATCCATTCCCTCATTGAATATTTTAGATAATATATAATTCGAAGAGCCATTGAATATACCACTGATGCCATGAAGCAGTTCATTGTCGTAATACTCTTCCAGGTTTCGGATGATCGGGATACTTCCACATACTGAACCTTCATATAACAACGATGTACCGTATTTCTCCTGTAGTTCCACTAATTCTGCAAGATGGGTAGCAATCATCTTTTTATTCGCAGAAACCACCTGTTTTCCTGCAATCAATGCTTTTTTTACGATGCGGTAGGCAGCATCAGCATCGTCAATAAGTTCAACTATAGTGTTGATTTCAGGATCATCAAGAAGCTCATCATGGTCCGTTGTAAATAACTTTGCATCAAGATTTCTTTTTTTATCAGGGTTTTTAATAGCGATTTTAATGACCTCAATATTCAGGTCCTGGTCTTTAATAATATCATGCAACCCTTGTCCTACCACACCAAAACCAAATAATCCTATTTTTAGTCTCTTACTCATTTATGCTGTCTTTTGTAATTTTATAATTTTCTTGTTTGTACTGGATTTTAAAAAATTGCCGATTATATTCGTTAACGTATCTGTTTCTATCAAAAACCCATCATGGCCATAGGCCGATTTAATCTGATGAAACTCGGCGTCTTTGATATGGCTGCTGATGAACTGCTGCTCAGAAACTGGGAAAAGAACATCATTTTCGACGCCAATGACCAAGGTATTGGCCTTTACTAAGGCCAGTGCATCAGCTACACTTTTCCTTCCGCGGCCAACATTGTGACTGTCCATCGCTTTACTTAGGTACCAGTAGCTATACGCATTGAAGCGTTTACAAAGCTTATCGCCCTGGTAGCACTGGTAAGAAGAGGCCCTGAAATTTGTAGTTTTATCATTATCAGTCTCTATTTGTGTGGTGCTATAGGCGTCATAGGTACGGTAAGATAACAAGGCAATGCTCCTGGCCACTTTCATCCCTTTTAAACCACCATCAGGTTGCTGTGCATAGAAAGTGCGGTCTGTTGTAATGGCCAGGCGCTGACTCTCATTAAAGGCAATACCCCATGGCGAATGCACGGCATTAGTGGCCACAACAATCAGGTTTTCAAATTTTTGAGGCTCCATGATGGACCATTCCAGCGCTTGTTGTCCGCCAAGCGAACCGCCAATCAACACTTTCACCTGCTTAATGGCTAGATGATCAGCTAAAAGGCCGTGCGCCGTCACCAAATCCCTTACTGTAAATTCAGGAAAGGAAAGATAAAAAGGCTGTCCGGTAACCGGATTGATGCTCAATGGATTTGTACTGCCGTAATGAGAACCGATAATATTTGCACAGATAATAAAGTGTTCTTTCGGATTAAAAAGGTCATTATCTCCAAAAAGGCCTTTCCACCAGTCAAGTACATCAGAATTTGCTGTCAGTGCATGACAAGCCCAGATTACATTATCTTTCTTAGCATTTAATTTACCATAAGTTTGATAAGCAATTTCCAGTCCTCTGAGTTTCTTGCCGCTTTCTAATGTAAAGATTTTTGGGTATTTATAGGTGTTAATCGTACTCATTGTTATGCTTGTATATTTTTAGGCGGGTTGTTCCAGGCGCAGTTTAATTTTTTGAAATGCCTGTTCAAAATCTGCTTTAATATCATCGATGTGTTCTATGCCCACAGAAACACGAAGTTGCGTTGGTGTTACCCCTGCAGCAGCTTGTTCCTCGTCACTTAATTGCTGATGAGTTGTTGCCGAAGGCTGTATGATCAATGTTTTGGCATCTCCCATATTTGCCAGGTGACTAACCAGTTTAAGGTTGTCTACAATGCCGGTTACTTCTTCTTTTGTTCCATTCAGTTCAAAGGACAACACCGCTCCGAACCCATTTTTTAAGTATTTCTTAGCAATGGTATGGTAAGGACTGCTTTCCAGGCCAGGGTAACTTACCGATTTTACCACCGGTTGCTTTTCAAGCCAGGATGCCAGTTCCAGTGTGTTTTCCACATGACGCTGTACTCTTAACGATAAAGTTTCCAGTCCTTGTATCAGCAGGAAGGAATTAAATGGAGATAGGGAAGGGCCAAAATCCCTTAAACCTTCTACACGTGCACGGATGGCGAACTGAATATTTCCAAAAGGACCTTCAGGACCAAAGACATCACTGAATACCAAACCATGATAACCTTCAGAAGGACTTGAAAATTGAGGATATTTTCCATTGCCCCAGTTATAATTACCACCGTCAACAATGATACCGCCAATACTGTTACCATGTCCGCCGATCCATTTGGTTGCAGAAGCAACAACAACATGTGCACCGTGTTCCAAAGGACGGAATAAGTAACCTGCCGCACCAAAAGTGTTATCTACCACTACAGGAAGATCGTGTTTGTTGGCAATGGCGGCAATTTTTTCAAAGTCAGGGATACTGAAAGAAGGGTTACCTACGGTTTCAAGGAAAATAGCCTTTGTTTTGTCATCAATCAGGGCAGTAATTTTTTCGGGGTGGTCTATATCCACAAAGCGAACCTCAATGCCTAAGCGTTTGAAAGCTACTTTAAACTGGTTGTAAGTACCACCATATAAATGCGAGGAAGAAATAAAGTTGTCCCCGGATTCAAGGATATTGTTCAATGCAATGAATTGCGCTGCCTGGCCAGAAGCCACGGCTACGGCTGCAACGCCACCTTCCAATGCGGCAATTCTTTTCTCGAAAACATCAGTAGTGGGATTCATGATCCGGGTATAGATATTTCCGAATTCCTTTAAGGCAAAAAGGTTGGCGCCATGCTCAGAGTTCTTGAAGACATAAGAACTGGTCTGGTAAATTGGAACAGCTCTTGAACCTGTAGTAGGGTCAGCTTCTTGTCCAGCATGCAATTGTAAGGTTTCGAATTTATAGGTTGTTGACATATTATTTTAAGTTTTAAATAAATCAAAATTGTTGTGATTATGCCTTTGTAATTCAAAGCGCATTAGAGAAAAAGCGTACCTTCTGTGAGAAGGCCTTCCAGATTGATTTACAGCAATGAGGAAGATTTTTAATTCTAGTGTATGCTGCAGCACATACAAACAGGCTGCGGGCAACAACAAAAAGAAGTACGGCTTAAAATAACCGGTAAAGTTTGGTTTGGAGACTTGAGTTTTTCGCTAGAGCGGATAAGACTTTTGTTAAGTTTCATTTTTTGTTTTAATTTATCTTTCCATTTAACACCCGTTATCTGGTCAGGATTTGGCACCTTCTTCCCGTTGGTAGGGTTGCCAGTGGGTCATGGAGCCTGTCTCTCGCCACTTCTTTATAAATCAAACTCTATACGAGTATTGACTTGTTCAGCATTAATCAGCCGATATAACAAATGTAGGGAATAAAAATTAATTGCAAAATTATATTCTGAATAATTTCCTGTTAATCCCCTGTTAAGCAAATTTAATTAGGCATGCGCTGTTGCCAGTGCCTGCTCAAGGTCAGCAATGAGGTCATCTATATGTTCCAGTCCCGCAGAGATCCTGATCAGGTTTACCGGAGTCTTTGTATCCGGTCCTTCGATTGATGCGCGGTGCTCAATCAGGCTTTCAACACCTCCTAAGCTGGTTGCCTGGGCAAAAAGTTGTACTTTGTTCACCACTTTCCTGGCTTCTTCGGCTCCGCCTTTCACCAAAACAGATAACATGCCACCGAAATCGCTCATTTGCTTTTTAGCAATTTCATGTTGCGGGTGGGAAGGCAGGCCCGGATAGTAAACCGCTTCAATTTGCGGATGATTCTCCAGATACCTGGCTAATGCCATGCCATTGGCACAATGTCCGCGCATACGGTAAGGCAAAGTTTTAATACTTCTCAACAGCAGAAAACAATCGAAGGGCGCGGAAACGGCACCACCTGTTTGCTGTATATTTTTAATTTTTTCCCAGAACTCATCTTTCCTTGCTGTAATTAACGCACCTCCCAACACATCACTATGGCCACCGATGTATTTTGTAGTGGAATGCATGACCACATCTGCGCCTAATTCGATTGGGTTTTGTAAACACGGAGAGGCAAAGGTACTGTCGCAAGCCATCATCAGTCCATGTTTTTTGCAAATCGCTGATACAGCGCTCAGGTCTGTAATTTTTAGCAATGGATTTGATGGCGTTTCCACCCAAATCATCACGGTGCTTGGCTTTATATAACGTTCAATTTCTGTCGTATTGGTTAAGTCTACAAAGTCAATTTCGAGAGTGTCTTTAAAAATAGACTGTAATTGTTTCTTGAAACCCCAATACATATCGTCTGGCGCAATGATGTGATTACCAGGAGTTAAGGCTTGAAAGATGGCCATTCCTGCCGTATTTCCCGAGGAAAAAGCACAAGCATCAGCACCTTTATCCAGTTGAGATAGTACATTTTCAAGGGCACTTCTATTAGGATTACTCACCCTGCTATACATATGCCCACCTGTATAACCACCTTCTTCATTTCTCAAGAAAGTTGTAGAAAGACTGATGGCTGGGGTAACATCTCCGGTAGCACTTTGATTGATGTTTCCGCTATGTATGGCAATGGTTTCGGTTTTCATAGAATTATATTATACGTTTTATACGTTTTGGCAGGGTTTGTGTATTCGGTATTTCAAATACAAGTATATGAAAAGAATATTATTTATAGCAGCCATTATTTGCAGTTCAATGTTGGTTTTGCAAAGTTGCTCCACGACCAAAGGTACTTCCGCTTCATCTAATTTAAAAAGAGGTAACGTTACAGGTGACTGGGTATTAAGTGATGTAACTTTTGAAAAAGTACCTGCAATAGCGGTAAGGTCGTTGTTTGATGAAGCTTCTTATAAATGTTTTATCGGCAGTACATGGAAATTAACGAATAGTGGAAATGGAAGCTATACCCTGCCAGGTGGCAACGAGTGTGCAGCAGCTACACAGAGCATCTTCTGGTCGGTAAGCACAGCTGATGAAACCTTTCAGTTTAAGAAAATCTACGAAGGAGATAAAGCCAAGAATGTTAACAGTGGTTACAGATTGGTACTTGCATCAGCTACAGGCGATAATTTAGTATTAAAATCTCCAATAGAATACGGTAATACGACCGCATATGTTGTTTTGAATTTTACAAAGTCCGCAAAATAGTTTTTTAGTAAGTTTGGTTTAGGTAAGAAAGGGGCTTTTGCGAGCCCCTTTTTTGGTTCTTTTACTTTATAAAAACAATGAATATCGCAATTTTACGTTACTTTGCTGTCAATAGCTCAGAGATCAAACTATGGATACTGCAAAATTGACTTTACTTTTCGATGACCCTAATTTATCGCAACCCCTAAAAGAGATTGCCAGAAAAGTACAGCATAAAGAAAGAATTACTTTTGATGATGGTGTTTACTTATACCAGCATGCCGAACTTGGTTATTTAGGAGTTCTGGCGAACCATATACGTGAAGAAAGACATGGCGATCATACCTTCTTTAACCGTAATTTTCATATAGAACCCACCAACCTTTGTGTTTACGATTGCAAGTTCTGTTCCTACTCCCGCTTAATTAAGCAAAAAGAGGAAGGCTGGGAGATGACCGTTGATGCCATGATCGAAGCATTGAAGAAATACGACAATGAGCCGGTTACTGAAGTTCATGTGACCGGGGGTGTGGTACCTAAACAAAACCTGGATTTCTACGCCGAATTTTTCAGGCGTTCAAAAGCCCACCGACCTGATTTACACATCAAGGCCTTAACACCGGTAGAGTATTATTACATCTTTAAAAAAGCAAAATTAACACATTATGAGGGTATGAAATACCTTCATGAAGCCGGTTTAGATTCTATGCCGGGTGGGGGTGCAGAGATTTTCCATCCCGAAGTGCGGGAGAAAATTGCCCATGATAAATGTAATGCCGAACAATGGCTTGATATTCATGAACAAGCACATTCCCTGGGCATGCGCAGCAATGCGACCATGTTATATGGTCATATTGAAGAGTACTGGCATCGTGTAGACCATATGGAGCGCCTGCGACAGTTACAAGACAAAACAGGTGGTTTCCAAGCATTTATTCCTTTGAAATTCAGGAATCAAAACAACCAGATGGACCATGTGCCTGAAGTTTCTGTGATTGAAGACCTGCGCAATTACGCCATCGCCAGGATTTACATGGATAATTTCGACCATATCAAAGCTTACTGGGCCATGATCAGTCGCCAGACTGCACAGCTGTCCCTTAATTTTGGGGTGGATGATATTGATGGCACACTGGATGATACCACAAAAATTTATTCCATGGCCGGTGCTGAAGAACAAAGTCCGGGTATGAGTACCCAGGAACTTGTGGAGTTGATTAAACAAGTAAAACGTAAACCCATAGAGCGCGACACCCTGTATAATGTAGTTACTGACTATACAGATGTTGAATTTGAAAATACGGCTAAACCTCAGTTCTATAAACTTCCTGTTATCAATTAATGGGGAAGACTTTATACATTGTCAGGCATGGAGAAACCGAGTTGAATAAACACGGAATAGTACAGGGCAGGGGAATAAACAGCGATTTGAATGATACCGGAAGGGCACAGGCAGCAGCGTTATATGAACATCATCAGCATGTGCCTTTTGATAAAATATACACCTCTACCTTAAAACGTACCCACCAAACCGTGGCATCTTTTATTGATGCGGGGATCCCCTGGGAACAACTTAGCGGTCTGGATGAACTGGCCTGGGGCGAGTGGGAAGGTAAAGCGGCTTCAACAGAATCTTTGCTGTTTTTCAGGAACTTAACCGAGAAATGGTTGGCGAGGAATTATGATGCCAAATGCGTTGATGGTGAAAGTCCTAACGAGGTGGCCGTCAGGCTGCTGGAAGCCATGAAAGTGATCATGAGCCGAAAGAAGGAAGAAGTGGTACTGATCTGTATGCACGGACGGGCTATGCGTTTGCTTTTATGCCTCCTTACCCGCAAACCTATTTGTGCGATGTCAAAATTTCCCCATAAAAACACCACGCTTTACAAACTAACCTTATCTGGCGATAAATTCATTATCAAAGACTTTAATAATATCGATCATTTAAAAAGTTAATCTATCTTGAACAAAATAAAAATTTCAGCAGTCTGCTATACCAATACCAAACCTTTTATCTACGGAATAGAACATTCGGATGTCATCAATAAAATTGAACTGAGCCTGGATATCCCGACAGATTGTGCCGCTAAAGTTATTGACGGACAGGTGGATATCGGTTTGATGCCGGTTGCTGCTTTTCCTTTAGTACCCAATGGAAACTTGATTGGTGGGTATTGTATTGGTTCTGTAGGTGCTGTTAATTCTGTATTCATTTTCAGTAAGGTTCCTGTGGCTCAAATCGAAACCCTGCGTTTGGATAGTCACTCGCGCACATCAAACAACCTGGCCAGGGTATTGCTAAAATTTTACTGGAAGCAGGATATTACCTTTACTACGGACAGTGAGGCAGAAACTGACGCCATTGTTTTAATTGGCGATAGAACCTTTGGCAAAAAAAGAGAATATGCCTATAGCTATGACCTGGGGGAGGAATGGATGAACTTTACTGGTTTACCTTTCATGTATGCGGCATGGATAGCCAATAAAAATATCCCTGAAGATTTTATACAGGAGTTTAATGAGGCATTGAAATCTGGCCTGGAGCACAGACAGGAATTGCTGAAAGATTTACCGGAAATTGACCATTTCGATATGGAGGATTACATGATGAATAAGCTTAACTTCGAGCTGACTGATGAGAAGAGAGAAGCGATGACCTTGTTTTTGTCTTATATCGAACGCCTGTAGTTCTCTTATGCTGTAAAGACGTCATCCCTGGCAGTTACTTGAGTCGGGGTTAGGAGCGGTTTTCCGGTACGAGGTCGGTAGCAGGTCGGTCGGAGGTCGCTGTGAGTAAGGCCTTACTTTCTAGTGTTCGTTGGGTTTAGGGTAACTGGTTTACTTCGTTATCATAAGTTTACATGAGGGTCAAATTCCAGAGATGATCGTCATATTTTTAGTGTTTATCGTCATGTAAGCCTCATTAAACAGTTGGCGGCAAATTTTTTAAATTGGAGATACATATCTTAGCATTTTCCAGTAACAAATCAATCGTAATTAATGAAACCATCATCAGCTGATGATAGTTTCACTACCTTAAAATAACAATACCATATCAATGAAAAAAGCAATTCCTTTTTTAATTTTCGTACTTTTTATAACAGCAGGGTGTAACAGTCAAAATGCTGAAGATGCAGTGAATGGCTATGTTTCAGAAACATTGAAGGACTTCAAAGATGGACTCCCTAATGAATTAAAACAGTTAGATTCTTTAATCAACGACAGCACAGCAATCAAGCGGAAAATTGCAGAAACAACTAATCTGGATTCTTTGAAAAAATACAAGGAGCTTTTAAAGGAGGCTAAAAACGGAGTGCAGAAAGATATCTCATCAATTGATTCCGTTGGTTCGGAAATCAAGCGAAAATTGGAATTTAATTAATAAGGGCTTCATCACTGTTAACTAACAATTGTATGTCTTCATAACTTTTGTAAGTAAATGACTGGATGCGAATAAGTATTTAATAATCTTTTAAATACTCCATAAAGCTATGGTTATGGCAGGAGACATTCGATATGTTAGAAACAAATATATTGAGCTGGCCGATGAGATGAAACTAGATTATTCCAAGGATGTCTTTGGCGAAATAGTGAGTTCGGAAGATGGATGCGGAGTAAAAATATAATTGAAAAGATAGGTATGACTTTATTTGTACATGCCGGCATTAGCGACGAGATACTTGAAAAACAATTGACTATCAGCGAGATTAATTGAAAATAAGAAGTTTTATGAAGTAAGCGATAATGGATTAAAACGACTTATTATTAACTAGTTTCCCACGCTACTTCAATTGAATGATTTTATTGAATTATCCAGACTTTTCAGGCGTTTAGCCCATATTTTAAATGATAACAAAAGTTGAACTATAAATATGGAGATAATAACAGCCAAAAAGACATACTTACTCTTGTTAAAGCTTAATCCATAGGTAAAAAACAACAAAAGTCCCAATAAGTAAATTTGTCTCGACGCAACGGAAACTGTGGCGTAAACTTTAACCTTAGCTAGGTAGTTTTTTAGCGATTCATGGATATTGGCCCCCTTCACAAGATACTTTGCCATACGATAACCCATTAGGTTATGAATAAGCGGCAGAAGGATAGAAAAAATGAGCAGGATATTGACCCATAATGGTTTCAAATGTCCATCAAACATGGTATAATAGCACAATAAGAAAATACCCCATCCAATGATTTCTATGGTGAACTGTTTCCTGATACCCTTCAAAACCGGATGCTTGTTTTCTATTAACATTTTTTGAATTTCCAGCGTTGAAATTGTTGGTGTTTTTACCGTATTCCATGTAGATTTTAATTCGTTGAGTTCCATATTTCTTAGATTAAAATTTTCTGAATTTTTATTTTTATCCTGTTAAGCTTAACACCAACATAATTTTCACTAATGCCGATAACATCTGCTATCTGTTGATAACTCAAATCTTCCAGGTACAACGTGATAATGGCTTTATCGCCATCATCAAGTTGTTTTAAAGCGCCAAATAAACGTTCTTGCCGTATGGCTAGTTCTTCGCATGGCTGTTCTTCCGGAAGATCAGGTAAAACAGGGTAGTATTCAATTGTTCGTTTCTTTTTACGAAAAGTTGCTATTGCGGTATTCAGTGCAATGCGATAAATCCAGGTACTTACTTTTGCATCGTTCTTAAAAGCTTGATGGGATTTCCAAAGTTGAAAAGTAATCTCTTGAAAAAGATCTTCCCGGTCTTCCCGAATGTCCCGATATAAGCGACATATTTTATGGATGATTCCCTGATGTTCTTTAATAAGTGATAAAAATTGTGTTTCATCCATATTTATTTTATTAAAAGTAAGGGTTTGAAGTAAATTGCCATCTGTGATAGTAAGTAATTTTATCACGCCAATGATTTTCTGAAACACTGCTTTTCCATTTTAGCCAATTCATATTTTCTAATTTCACTTATAAGTTGCTGAAGTGTTTGAAAACTTACAGAATGCGCAAATAACTTCAAATATTGATATATAATATCATTTGACCTCGTTTATGGATAAGGTGACACAGCTGAATCCTGAATTTTGTCTTTTTTCTACCTACACTATTCTCAATAATAAAGTTGGAAATAAAAAAATGAATAACGATATTCGGTTACGTACACGGAAAGCTTTTTGACAACGATTTTACGGCGCCGACGAGTGAGCTTGCTTATCAATGGCTGAAGACCTGATTTAAAAAGTGAAGGATTTCAGAACAGGATTTTATAAATTACTCAGTTAAAAATATGAAAATGTTAAAATTAAATCGATTTAAAAAATACACTTTAGGACTTTTTTTATTAATATTTCCCTTTCTATCCTATGCTCAAAATCTGGTTGATTCTGTTGATAAAAAGCCAGCTGAAATCGAGATTATTGTAACGGCAGATCATGTAGACTGGACTTATAAAACAGGTGAGAATGTTAATTTTAAGGTTTCAGTTAGGGGAAAACAATTGGAAGATTTGAAGATATCCTATGAAATCGGCCCTGAAAAAATGGCTGCTGGAAAAAAGGGGACACTTATTTTAGCGAACGGAATTGGAACAATTACTGCAGGAACGATGAAAAGTCCTGGGTTTCTTCGGTGTATTGTAAGTGCCAAAGTAAATAACAAGGTTTATACGGGCTTTGCAACTGCTGGTTTTGAACCGGAAAAAATACGTGCTACAGCTGAAGTCCCGAATGGGTTTTTAAGTTTTTGGAATAAAGCTAAGGCCGATGCTGCTCGAATCCCATTAAATACTCAAATGAACCTTATAACTGAACGGTCGGGCGGAGATGTTAATGTATATCGTGTTAGCTTTCAAAATAATCAGTTAAATTCAAGAATTTATGGGATTTTATGTATTCCTAAAAAAGAGGGGAAGTACCCGGCGTTTATTCGTTTTCCCGGAGCTGGTGTAAGATCATACAATGGTGGTGGTTCGTTGTCGTTGGCTACTGAAGGAATGATCACCCTGGATATCGGCATTCATGGAATCCCCATTAATTTGGATGCCGAAGTATATAATGGTTTACTTCAGGGCGCTTTATCTGGCTATCCGCTTTTCAATCTTGATAACCCGGACCAGTATTATTTTAAACGTGTTATTCAGGGATGTTTAAAATCTGTTGATTTAATTTATAGTTTGCCTCAGTTTGATGGATCCACTCTTGCAGTAATGGGTTCAAGTCAAGGCGGAGCCCTTTCCATTATTACCACTGCATTAGATTCGCGGATTAAATATCTTGTGGCATTATGCCCCGCATTGAGCGATCTAACCGGGTATTTGCATGGCAGGGCAGGAGGCTGGCCTCACATGTTTAGCCCCACTAACATCGAAATTCATGGTACTCCAGGAAAAATTAAAACGTCATCTTTCTACGATGTGGCGAATTTTGCCCGATTAATAAAAGTACCTGGGTTCTATTCATGGGGATTTAACGATGAAACAACGCCTCCCACTTCAACTTATGCTGTATATAATAATATCTCAGCGCCTAAAGAATTATTTATTGTTCCCGAAGGAAGACATAAGATTTATCAGCAACAGCGTGAAAAATATACGAGCTGGATACTTGAAAAAGCAAGAGTTACTGCGGCATTAAAATAACTAAGTTAGTCATATTTATATTGACCAAAACGCTAACTCTTGCCTGTAAATTGGAAATCAATTTTCAATTCCCCAAATATTGATTAATGATTGCAGCGAAATGATGTTTAAACTACACCATTTCTTAAATTTGGCTTTTTTCAAAAGAAAACCATAAAGCATTAAAATTTTCAACAAAGTACGAAGCCTTCCAACGAAGATAGTATCTTTACGATTTTGTAATTAGAATCATATTTTGGCCAAAGATAAAAGTAAAGAAACACCATTAATGCAACAGTACAATGCTATTAAAGTAAAGTATCCAGGTGCATTATTATTGTTTAGAGTAGGAGATTTTTATGAAACATTTGGTGAGGATGCTGTAAAAACTTCACAAATTTTAGGGATCGTTTTAACCCGGCGGGGAAATGGCCCGGGCGGTCATATCGAACTGGCAGGTTTTCCTCATCATTCTCTCGAAACTTACCTTTCAAAATTGGTTCGCGCCGGTCAGCGTGTTGCCATCTGTGATCAGCTCGAAGATCCAAAAACGACTAAAACCATTGTCAAACGCGGCGTTACCGAGTTGGTTACACCAGGTGTGGCATATAACGATAATATCCTCAGCCAGAAATCCAATAATTACCTGGCTGCAGTAACCTTTGATAAAAATAACTATGGTGTTTCGCTGCTGGACATCTCCACGGGTGAATTTTTAGTGGCCCAGGGCAATGCAGAATATATTGATAAGGTGCTTCAGGGCTTTAAGCCAACGGAAGTAGTCTTTCAAAAAAGTAAAAGAAAAGAGTTTCTCGAACTTTTCGGCGACAAGTTTTATACTTTTCATCTTGATGACTGGGCCTTTACCACAGATTATGCCAACGAGATTTTAAACAAACATTTTGAGGTAAGTTCCTTAAAAGGTTTTGGTGTAGATAAATTACAGCTGGGCATCATCGCTGCGGGTGTGGTATTGCATTACTTAAATGAAACCGAACACCGTAATTTAAAGCATATATCCTCCTTATCAAGATTGGAGGAAGAAAGATTCATGTGGCTGGATCGTTTCACCATCCGAAACCTGGAACTGGTGAGTTCGCCGCACGACAATGCCGTTACCTTATTTGATATCCTGGATCAAACCAGTACACCCATGGGGGCTCGCATGCTGCATAAGTGGATCATCATGCCGCTTAAAGAATTAAAGCCTATCCAGGAGCGACTGGGGATGGTGGAATTTTTAGTGGGGAACCAGGAGCTCGTACAGGAGCTTTTAAATCATATCAAACAAATCGGTGACCTGGAAAGGTTAATTTCCAAGGTGGGTTTACAAAAGGTTGGTCCCCGGGAACTGTGCCAGTTAAAAAAGGCACTATACCATATCGAAGAGATCAAGAAAGTGACCCGTCAAAGTAACAACCCTTTCTTGAATATCATTGCCGATCAGTTAAACCCTTGTTTATCTATTCGCGAGCGGTTGGAGCGTGAGCTTTTCCCTGATCCTCCAGCTGTGCTGATTAAAGGAAATGTGATTGCTGATGGTATAGATGAAGAACTTGACCGTTTACGTAAAATTTCTTTTCATGGCAAAGATTACCTGGTGGAAATTCAAAAAAGAGAAGCTGCTGCAACAGGAATTCCTTCCCTGAAAATAGCTTTTAACAATGTTTTCGGTTATTACCTTGAAGTTACGCATACCCATAAAGATAAAGTTCCTGCAGACTGGTTAAGGAAACAAACGCTTGTCAACGCAGAACGATATATTACACCGGAGCTCAAGGAATATGAAGAGCAGATCCTCGGTGCAGAAGAGAAAATTTTGCAGATAGAGATCCGCCTCTACAACGAACTGATGTACCAGGTGGCCACCTATATTAAACCGATACAACTCAATGCCTTCCTGATTGCACAACTGGATGTTTTGCTGTGCTTTGCACAACTGGCTGTTAACAACCATTATGTGAAGCCTGAGTTAAGCATCAGTAAAGTGCTGGATATTAAAGGCGGGCGGCACCCGGTCATCGAAAAGAGATTAGCCGTTGGCGAAGAATACATCACCAACGATGTGTTCCTGGACAATGACAGTCAGCAGATCATCATCATCACCGGACCGAATATGTCGGGTAAATCGGCTATTTTAAGGCAAACCGGACTCATTGTGCTGATGGCGCAAATGGGCTGCTTTGTGCCTGCTAAATCTGCTGCCATTGGTTTGGTCGACAAGATCTTTACACGGGTAGGGGCATCTGATAATTTATCATCCGGCGAAAGTACATTCATGGTGGAGATGAATGAAACAGCCAGTATCCTAAACAATATTTCTGAACACAGCCTAATTTTACTGGATGAAATAGGAAGGGGTACCAGTACTTATGATGGCATTTCCATCGCCTGGTCTATTGCCGAGTTTTTGCATACCCATCCAACTGCAAGGCCAAAAACTTTATTTGCAACGCACTATCATGAATTGAATGAGCTTGCAAATACGATGAACCGAATTAAAAATTTTAACGTCTCCATTAAAGAAGTTGGAAATAGAATCATTTTTCTGCGTAAATTAGTGCCTGGTGGCAGTGAGCATAGTTTTGGTATTCATGTAGCAAAAATGGCCGGCATGCCACCTAAACTGATTTCAAGAGCAAATGAAATCCTTAAGAAACTGGAACTCGACCGCACAGAGGGACAGAGTATAAAAGACAGCATTAAGAAAGTACAAAACCAGGCTTATCAATTGCATATGTTTGCCATAGATGATCCTGTACTCGTAAAAATCCGGGATATGCTGAATAACCTGGATGTAAATGTTTTAACTCCGGTGGAAGCTTTGCTTAAACTGGATGAAATTCAAAGGGTAATTAAACAATAAAGAATGGTTAAGAAATTATTATTGATCTTACTGGCTTCATGCATTTTAACAGCATGTAGTTCAAGAAAATATGCAGCAAAATCCACCAATAATGCTGCTGCTGCGGCTGATGCCATGGCTAATTTAGAGAATAAGTCACTTCATAATTTCATTACCGATTGGGCAGGAGTAAAGTATAGATTAGGTGGCCTGGATAAAAGGGGCATCGATTGCTCTGGCTTTGCCTTGCTTTTAAAGAAGGAGATCTATGGCATATCCTTGCCGAGAAGGTCGAGGGACCAGGCGGAAGTCATTCAAAAGAAAAACCTCAACCAGCTTAAAGAAGGTGATTTGATTTTTTTCTCTTTCGGTGGCAACGACGTAGACCATGTAGGCATTTACCTCAATAATAATTATTTTGTGCATGCTTCTACCAACAGGGGCGTCGTTGTAGATGATATCAATATTACGGCTTACCAACAGGCTTTAGTTAAAGCGGGGCCTGTTAAAAAGTAATAACAGGAATTCTATTTAACCGAAGCTCCTGATTACCTGCTGATGATTCTTGAATTGCAATTATAGTTTAGTTGATTTTAAAAACAACCTTCGCATTATCGTTCCCATTCACCTGGTTAATAAATTCAGCGAATGCAGCATATTTTGCCGGCTCAAAAAGGCCATTATTGATCACCAGGGTCCTGTGATAAGTTAACAGCTGGTCTTTGATTACTGTCCTGGCCTCGTAATGCCCGAATTCATTTTTAATCAGTACATCCGCCGGTTTAGCTTCCACGGTGTATTTCTCCGGCAGCTGAAAACTGACCTCATCCTCATTTTTATAACCCCTGTTCAGGTAAAGTGATTTTGTCCTGTTGGTTACCTCAGTAATCGTGTTTCTTTTATTAAAAGGATTCAAGATCAGATAAGCACGGTTTTGCGTTTTGGGGGCATAATTTTTAATGCTCAGTTTGCACGATTCTACTGTTGAAGGATCCGCTTCCTTTAGCTGCGTGAATTGAACGTTGCTGAAATTAATGTTATCGATGTCGTATTTTTTCTTCAACGATTTCATCTGGTCATCCACTGACTGCGTCCTGATGTATTCATTGTTATCATACTGTGAACCTTTAAACAGGGTACTCATGTTTCCGGTAATACTCCCGTCCTGATCCAACTGAAGTTCGGCTCTTCGTTTAATCAGGTTTCCGTTGGTTTTTAATTCAGGTGTGCGGAGTAATTTCCCGCCTTCCTCTGTGCAGGCAAGCACAATTCTGTCATCCGTAAAATCTCCAAGAAAGCCGAAAGGGGCCGTCTGACTGGTACATTCCAGCCAGGTGGTGTCATTTTCAAAGGGAAGGCACAAGATTACATGGTTAGCCTGGTTCATACTGGCAAAACCCGGATCGAGGCTTTTCTTTTGATCGCCCGCGTTGACCACACAATAGTAAGAAGGAATATCAACGGCTCTTAACAAGCTTTGCATGTAATTCACCAGACCTTTACAATCGCCATAACCCAGTTGATCCACTTCAGCAGCTGCCGTTGGCTGAAAACCACCAATACCGACCTGGATACTCACATAGCGGGTTTTCTTTTGTACATACTCGTAGATCTTCTTTGCTTTTAGTTTGGGATCTGTGATCCCTTTCACCAATTCTTTGACGAGCTGGATGGTAGCCGGCGTAAGAGTCTGGTGGTTTTGAATCAGGTCATCATAGATCCATTTGCCAAGTTCGTTCCAGTTGCTGTACTTGCCGGAAGCTTTGTAATAGGAGAAATTTTCGGGTGCGATTTTAACGTGCGCAAGATAAAGGTTGGCCGGTGGCGAATAAGGCTCTGCACGAAAAGCAGGTAAGTTTTTCACTTCCCAGCTATAGGTTGTCGACTTTTCATGCTGCGTTTCCTTTACATCATCTTTCAAGTGATAGGCTTTAATATTCACTTTATCCCCCGTTTTGCATATAAAGCTATATTTGTTGGATTCCACGGCAACGTTCGCGTCTGAACTGGCATACCAGTCAGGGATCAGCAGGTTTTGTTTGTTCCTCACTTCATATTCATAGACCACGGTATAAGGATAATTGATCATTTGAGGTTTAAAATACTTGATGCGGTCATCCTCAAATAAGGAAAAATTGCTGATTGCACTTTCATCCCTGAAACTGCTCTGGTTAAACTTGTTGATGAGCTTGCCGAATTCATCATAAATTTCACCCTTTATGCTTTTAATGACGGAATTTTTATTGTAGAACACATAGAGCCCGGCATCATTGTCGCCATTTTTGTTCAACACGGTAACGGCTTTTTTAACGGAGATCACCACCTGTTCTGCAGAGCGCATATCTACTGTTGTTTCCATATTTCGCAGCACCGCATGAGCCCGGGGTTTTAAGGCAGCAGGAATATCTGCCGCTTGATAGTTCTGCTGGGCGCTTGCCTGCTGTACCAGCATTGCCATAAACAGCACAAAAATTGTCTTCATTTGATAGGTTTGTTTCGAAGAAATGTAAGTTATCATGTTGAATGACGAGGAGTACGCCTCATTTAATTCGCTTTTTTAAGGATCAGATCTGTAGTTTGCTGCTGAATTATTCTGCTGTAAAATTCTTTAAGCGTCAGGTATTCGTCCGCTTGATATACAGGTTTGTTCAATTGAAGTAACTGCAACAGTTTGATTTCTCCAGGCTGGAAAGCAATCCTATTGAGATATTTGGCATCTGCATTCGGCAGTGTGAGTGATATATCCTTAGGCTTTTCAACCATTACGAAATTGGAAGGTACCTTTAAATTCATGGTCACCATTTTCTCGGTAACTGCCCCTAAATCAACAGGGTACAGCCTTTCATTTAAATTAAAAGGGTTTTTTATATTCCGGTCAATGATATAGGGATTGAAGTAGAGCTGATCAACATTCAGGTCGCCGCTTAATTGCATTTCAATTTCATATTCTTCAATTAGTTCCTTATTCAGGCTGTCAATATTTGTGAATTTATGCTTGAGAATGCGGATGTTGGTCATTTTTTCATCAAAGCTTTCCACAAAAGCATCAAGAGATCCAGCTTCAGCAATGCTTTCTCTTTTATTTAAGGCAGAATAGCCAAGAGAAGAAATTCTCATGTTGCCAGTTATTTTTCCATCAAGGGCTAAATTGCCATCGAAGTTATAATAATTGAGATCCTTCTGACTGGCTTTCAGGTCATACCAATAGGATGCACTTTTCAATCCGAGTACGCGGCCACGCTCATTGATACAGTGATGTGGTAATAAGCCAAAAGGCAGGAAAGGCTGAGAAGCATCCAGCAGGTAACTTTTATCACCAATATTTAATTTGGCCACTACATAATTAAAATCACTGATCACCGGGTGTATGTTGTTGATGGTGCCGTTACTGCGGGTGGAAAGAATGAGGGCCTCCACATTTAAATCGGCTGCACTGAGTGCTGCAATGAGGGCAAGATTGATATCTCCAATATTGCCCGAGTGAAGTTCTAGTGCCTTTTTTATGTCGTTTTCACTATATTTTCCTAAATAATTATTCCACTTGATATTTTTCTTGATGTAGTCATAAATGGCATTGGCCTTACTCAAATCGTCACTGGCATTTTTTAAGATTTCAGGCAAAAGCGGTTTAAACAAATCCTTCTTTTTGAGCTGTCCACCAAAGGATTTATCGCTGATGAGTTCATAGTCGACATCTTTCCATGTCTTGGTGATTTTTGAATTGCCACCCCTGAGGTGTTGTACATCAGAGAGTTCAAAATAAATGGCAGATTTAAAATTAGATGCGGCAGTCATATAACTTTCCTCTATAAAAGAGGGGATATCTTTCATGATATAGGTCATTTTAGAACAATCCAGATTTGTTCCGTTGATCCTTAAGCAGTCCTTACTGATTACTGCTTTTTGATCTGTCAACTTAAGAAAGCCACGAATAGAGGCGTTAAAATTGTAAATCGGTGGTATAAACCCTATAAATTCACTGTGAAGTTTAGGCAGGCCGGACTGGAATTCCCAAGTTACAAAATTGAATATATAGGGTCTTTTAATCCGGTATTTATACTCAATAACGCTACCTTCCTGAATATCAGGCATCGTAAATTTATTTATCCTCAGGTATTTAGACTTGTTATCAGTAAAGATTCCCTTTTGATTGAGTTCGGTTTTACGCAGACCGGTTTCGGTGAAATTCATGGTCACCGCCGTAAGGCCACTAATTTCATCCATGCTACTGTTGTAGGTCCACAACGGGATCTGGATATTTGCTTCGTCGAAGCCTTGTTTGTTGAAGATCTTGATCTTTACATGGTATTCATAATTGATGTAACTCCTTCCTGTGTTATCGTCAAGCTGAAAGGAGGCAGTGCCGAATTCCCTGAGTACGACTGCGTTTGCGGTACTGTCAAAGGGGACATGTTTTATGTTGAGGTCTTCTGACAAGAACTTGCCAAATTCAAAATCCTGTGCAAATAGTTGTTGACCGCCGCAAAAAAGGAGGCCCAGGCAAAGAAAGAAAAAGTGTTTCATGAGAGCTTAATATGCCACAATATAGAATTCTTATTTATCTCAACCAAATAATGTGAGAATAAATGGATCATTTTTACGACTTTTGATTGCTACTAAAAACAGGTCATAAAAGATCAGGATTTACAATAGTTATAATAAAAATGAAATTAAATTTAAAACGCCCACTTGCCTTTTTTGATTTGGAAACCACCGGGGTAAACGTTGGCTCCGATCGCATTGTTGAGATTGCTATCTTAAAAGCAATGCCAGATGGTTCTGAAGTGATCAAAACCCTGAAAATTAATCCTGAAATGCCCATCCCACTGCAATCGTCACTGATACATGGAATTTATGATGAGCATGTAGTCAATGAACCTACCTTTAAAGTGGTGGCACAGGAACTGGCAGATTTTATTGGTGATGCAGATTTGGCTGGTTATAACTCCAACCGTTTCGATATCCCGGTATTGCTGGAAGAGTTTTTAAGGGCAGGCGTTGACCTTGATATGTCTGACAGGAAATTTGTTGATGTACAAAATATATTCCACCAGATGGAGCAGCGTACTTTGCGTGCTGCTTATAAGTTCTATTGTGATAAAGACATCGTCAATGCTCACTCTGCGGAAGCGGATATTACGGCTACTTACCATGTTTTACTTGCTCAGCTGGAACGTTATAAAGATGTGGATTTTGAGGATAAACAAGGTAAAATCAGCCAGCCTGTACTCAATGATGTGGATGCGTTGCATACTTTCACCAACATGAACAAGCCGGTAGATTTTGCCGGCAGGATGGTTTACAATGACCATAACGAGGAGGTGTTTAACTTTGGTAAACATAAAGGCAAAACTGTAGAGCAGGTTTTTGATGTGGAACCTAGCTATTATGCCTGGATGAAACAAGGAGATTTTCCGCTATACACCAAGAAAAAGCTGGAAGAAATCTGGGTTAGATGGAACAAAAAGAAAGAGCATCATAAAGCTTTAAAACTACAGCAACAACAGCAGCAACAGGCGCCTAAAGCGGAAAATGCAAGTGCAATTGCTGAAGCTGTCGGTTCAGCTGTTCATCCGGAAGTTCCTGCCAAGGCTCCTGAGCATCCTGCCGTTAATCATGCTGCTCATCCAGCTGTTAACTCAACCAGGCCAGCAGCTAAGCCGGCTGCAAAACCACAATTTCGTCCTAAGCCTCAATTTCAGCAAAAACCACAGCAGAAAAAAGATAAACCTGCCGCACCTTTAACTAACGATATGTTAGAACAGTTGAAGTTGAAATTTGGTAAATAAATTCAGGAATGAAGCGACTTAAAGTCATTTTTCTGCTCATTCTAGTATCTGCAGGGGTCTTTGCACAACAAAGCCTGCAGATACCACCTGAAATTCAAAATGCCTATAATGCCGGTACGCGTTCCCCCGATGGGAAACCTGGACCACTTTATTGGCAGAATACAGCAGATTATGACATCAAAGTTCTGTTTGACCCTGCAACCAGGTTGTTAAAGGGAAAGGTCGAGATTAACTATGTCAACAATAGTCCTGATTCCCTAAAACAACTGTGGTTCAAGCTTTACCCTAATATTTATAAGAAGGGTGTGCCCATTAAAGCTAAAATAAATGCCAGGGACCTTGGGGAAGGCGTAAAGCTTACTGCTTTAACGATGGGCGGTAAAACCGTTGCTACAACTAATATGACAATGGAGGGTACAAATATGTATACCAATATTGCTGCATTACCGCCCGGGGATTCGCTAAAGATAAATATCACTTACAGTTATATCTTAAATAAGGGTTCTCATGTACGTACAGGTCAGGTAGATGAGGGGTCTTACTTTATTGCCTATTTCTTTCCGCGCATCGCAGTTTACGATGATATAGATGGTTGGAACAAATACCCTTACACTGGCGATGAAGAGTTTTATAACGACTTCTGTAATTTTAAAGCAGAACTTACTGTTCCGAAGGATTACGTAGTTTGGGCAACCGGAGACCTCACTAACGCCAACCAGGTTTTTCAGGAAACTGTCGCTGGCCGTCTTAAAAAGGCTGAAAGTGAAGATCATGTTATTGATGTCATTACACCACTGGACCTCGCTAACAAAAAGGTAACGAAAGGACGTTCCGCTCACACCTGGAAATATGAGGCTAAAAATGTGACTGATTTCGTTTTTGCATTGAGCGATCACTATGTATGGAAATCTAGCAGCCTGGTTGTTGATTCACTGAGTGGGAGGAGGACACGTGTAGACGCCGTCTATAACCCTTCGCATAAGGACGATTATGAAGAAGTGATCCAATTTGCACGTCAGACTGTTGCAGCCATGAGCTTCAAGTTTCCAAAATGGCCCTTTCCATATAGTCATGAAACCATTTTTGATGGGCTCGACCAGATGGAATACCCAATGATGGTGAACGACAACCCGGTTCAAAAACGCGAAGATGCGATCACCCTCACTGTACATGAGATTTTCCATACCATGTTTCCTTTTTACCTGGGCACCAACGAAACCAAATACGGCTGGATGGATGAAGGGTGGGCAACCATGGGAGAGTGGCTTATATCGCCGCTAATAGACACCTCCATGGTGAATTTATATGGTGTAGCACAAACCGGAATGACCTCGGGCACTAAAAACGACAGTCCCATTATTACTTTAACCCCGGAACTCAAAGGTTCAGGTTCTTTTACCAGTTCCTATCCTAAACCAGGCATGGGTTATTTATTTGTTAAAGATTACCTCGGAGACGCGCTTTTCACCAAGGCTTTGCACCATTACATCAGCCAGTGGCAGGGGAAACACCCCATGCCCTATGATTTCTTCAACAGCATGAATGAAGGGTCAGGCAAAAATCTGAACTGGTTCTGGCAGAGGTGGTTCTTTGAGGAAGGTGTTACTGATATGGCCATCGCAGGGGTAAACCGGAATGAGGAAGGTTATGCGATTCAAATCCAAAATAAGAGCGATAAACCTATGCCTGTCCACCTTACGCTGGAGTATGCAGACGGCAGCACGACAAAGATTCAGGAAACGATTGGCATCTGGGAAAAGGGAGATTCGCTGGTCACCATCCAGTCTATTGGTGTGAAGAATTTAAAGCGTGTGGTATTAGGAGGCAGTCATGTTCCGGACAAAAACAGCAGGGACAACACGTTTAATGTTAAAAATGAAAAGGTGGTGTTGGGTAATTAATTCTTAGGTCCCGGAACGGGGTCCGAAATGACGGCGACATGACCGATCTGGTGTTTCTCTTGCACTACAGTTTTTTTTAAAAAATCAATATTCCGCGTCAGGCCTTTGAATTTAGTGCGTTTCACTGCAGAATTCTTGAAAATCGTTTTAAATACATCTTCTGTAATATCCAGCCAGTCTTCCTTCTTCATTTCCAGCAGTTTTTCATTGGGCTGAAATAAAGGTTCTGCATTGGGGACTGAAAACCGGTTCCAGGGACAAACATCCTGGCATATATCACAACCAAACATCCAGTTCTCCATTTTACCCTGGAAAGAAGCAGGGATTTCATCTTTTAATTCTATGGTCAGGTAAGATATACATTTGCTGGCATTCACTATATATGGCCCTACGATAGCCTCTGTAGGACAGGCGTCTATGCATTTGGTGCAAGTGCCGCAATGATCTGCGGTGAAGGGCTGATCATAGGCTAATTCCAGGTCTACGATCAGTTCGGCCAGGAAAAAGAATGAACCAGATTGTTTGCTGAGGATGTTGCTGTTTTTACCTACCCAGCCGATGCCTGCTTTTTTTGCCCAGGCTTTATCCAGTACAGGCGCTGAGTCCACAAATGCCCTGCCGCTAACTTCACCGATATGCTGCTGAATAAATAACAGCAGCTGAAACAGCTTGTCCTTTATGACCAGGTGGTAGTCTGTTCCATAAGCATATTTAGAAATCTTAGGCGCCTCAGGATCGGTTGGTAAGTCGGCGGGGAAGTAATTTAAGCTTAAGGAAATCACCGATTTAGCACCGTCTACTAAAAGCCTTGGATCAAGTCTTTTGTCGAAATGATTTTCCATATAACTCATTTGGCCATGGTGATGCTGATTAAGCCAGTTGGTCAATCTCGGTGCTTCCTCTTCCAGGAAACCCGCCTTGGCAATGCCACATTGCATGAAGCCTAAACGAAGCGCTTCTTCCTTTATCAATTGGCTGTATTTGGTGGCGTTGTTAAACATGCAGCACAAAGATACAGGTTTAAGCTTAAAACCTTTTAAAGCCCTTATTGTTTATATAATTACAGGAGAATGTCACCAATCAGTTAAGCTAAAATAAAAAGTGACCTTCAGCTAAAATGATTTTGACGGATTAAAAAATCCGACACAGCTATTATAAGCTCAACAAGGAATAATTAAACAAGCAACAATAGCTAGCGTACACGTACAATACTAACATCATACAGAAATGGAAAATATGGAGCCACACCAAGAAGAACACGGCAAGTCACCAAAACCGATAGAACATGATTACCCGCACCATCAAAATGACCCGGGGCCATCACCTGAAGCTATAAACGAAAGAGATGAAGAAGGAGCAGGGAAAGCTATGAAATGGATTATACCCATTGTCATCCTCATCCTGCTCCTCGTTTACTGGATTATGTTTTAAGATTCTCCGGAAATGAACCCGGAAAATGCTTTCTGACATGATTCATAGATATTATTTCAATAACTTCACTTCATATAAGTCTTTACGGCGGTCGTTCATCACTCTTACAGTACCAAAGTGGTGCAGTTCATCTAATAAGTGCAGATCTACATCCACCACTAATACCATTTCCGTGTTAGGGGTGGTTTCTGCTTTCACTGCATTGGTAGGGAAGGCGAAGTCTGAAGGGGTAAATACAGCTGATTGTGCAAATTGTATATCCATGTTGTTTACTTTCGGTAAGTTGCCCACACAACCTGCAATGGCCACATAGCATTCATTCTCAATAGCCCTGGCTTGAGCACATCTCCTTACCCGTGTATAACCATTTTGGGTGTCGGTCAGGAAGGGAACAAATAGAATTTGCATTCCTTGTTCAGCATAGATGCGGCTTAATTCAGGGAATTCCACATCATAACAAATCAGGATGCCGATTTTACCGCAATCCGTATCGAAAACCTGTATTTTATCGCCACCCACCATACCGTAATACTTACGTTCATTCGGTGTGATATGGATTTTGCGGTATTCCTCTGTTTGTCCGCTTCTATGGCACAGATAAGTGGCATTATAAAGCTTATTGTTTTCTTTGTCAATGATCGGCATACTGCCGGAAATCACATTCACATTATAAGAAACGGCATATTCCTGGATCTTAGCCACGATTTCTTCTGTTTCGGCGGCCAGAAGGCGCATGGCCTCCATTTCGGGTAAGTGATTGTAAGGATGTAAAAGAGGCGTGTTGAAAAACTCAGGAAACATCACAAAATCAGACTTATAGCCACTCACCGCATCCACAAAGAACTCCACCTGTTCGAAGAATGCATCTCTGTCGGGGAATAATCGCATTTGCCATTGCACGAGTCCGATCCTGATGGTTTTAGCCGATCGTGCAGAGGCATCAATACCCTGGTAATAAATGTTGTTCCACTCCAGCAAGGTGGCGAAATCCTTAGATTCATGATCTCCGGGAAGGTAATTTTTAAGAACCTTGATCACGTGGAAATCATTGGAAAGCTGGAAGGTAAGCGTAGGGTCAAAAATCTCTTTAGCTTTAACCTTGTCGATGTAAGCTCTCGGCGTTAATGTTTCAGCATGTTCATGATAGCCCGGTATTCTGCCGCCAGCAATAATACTCTTCAAGTTTAGGCTCTCACACAGTTCTTTACGCGCTTCGTATAACCTTCTGCCTAACCTCAACCCACGGAAATCAGGACTCACAAATATTTCGATGCCATAGAGCACATCACCAGTGGGGTCATGGGTTGAGAAAGTATAGCTTCCTGTGATCCTTTGGTAAGTATGCTTATCACCATATTGGTCATAATCCACAATAATAGACAGGGAACAGGCAACCACCTTCTCATCAACAGCAATACAAAGCTGGCCTTCAGGAAAGAGGCGTAAAAGTTTGGCGATGGTTTCTTTACTCCAGATCTGCCCGCCGAGCGTATCATATGCCTGAGCCATTGATTCTTTCAGGTCATCATAGTCATCTATGGTAAGTTTTCTTAATTCAATATTCATATTCTTCAGTATCTTAAACGGTGATAGAAATTAAAACAAACGGCCCGTTTGTGCCTGGTAAGTTCTTTTTAAATGGATATATGCAGCTTCAGTAACTTCTCGGCCCCTGGAGGTGCGCATTAAATAACCTTCCTGAATCAGGAAAGGCTCGTAAACTTCTTCAATCGTACCTTCATCTTCACCTACGGCGGTGGCTATTGTTTTTACGCCAACAGGCCCCCCTTTAAATTTATCGATGATGGTCAGCAATATTTTGTTGTCCATCTCATCCAGGCCATGCTCATCAACATTAAGCGCTGTTAAAGCAAAACGTGCAATTTCCGTATCTATTTCACCGTTCCCTTTAATCTGGGCAAAATCCCTGGTACGGCGCAGTAAAGCATTGGCGATACGCGGTGTGCCACGGCTCCGGCGGGCAATTTCATAAGCACCCTCATCAGTTATCGGCGTTTTTAAGATTTCAGATGAGCGCTGCACAATGGTGGTTAGCAATTTGGCGTCGTAGTAAGCAAGGCGTGCATTGATACCGAACCTGGCTCTTAAAGGAGCGGTTAGTAAGCCTGAACGGGTGGTGGCACCCACAAGGGTAAAAGGATTCAAGTTAATTTGTACAGAACGCGCATTAGGGCCGCTTTCCAGCATGATATCAATTTTGAAATCTTCCATTGCCGAGTAAAGATACTCTTCTACTAAAGGGCTTAAACGGTGGATCTCGTCAATGAAAAGGATATCACCTGTATCCAAGTTGGTGAGCAAGCCGGCCAGATCACCGGGTTTATCCAAAACAGGACCCGAGGTAACCTTAATTCCTGTACTCATTTCATTGGCAATAATATAGGATAAGGTCGTTTTCCCCAAGCCCGGAGGGCCATGTAAAAGGACATGATCAAGGGATTCCCCGCGTAATTTTGCTGCTTTCACAAAAATCTTGAGGTTTTCCATGATCTTTTCCTGACCTGTAAAATCTTCAAAAGTTTGAGGCCGTAACACTTTTTCTATCTCCCGTTCAACGGGCGTCAGATTCTCAGAAGAGGCATCAAGATTTTCATTCATGTTGTAAAGTTAAGATAATGAATACTAAAACTTGCTGAACTTGGCAGCTACTGTTGCTTCTTTTACACCATTACTATAATTATAAAAACCTTCACCAGATTTGATACCCTTTTTTTCGGCCCTTACCATGTTGACTAACAAAGGGCAGGGCGCATATTTAGGATTTCCATATCCATCTTGTAAAACATTCAATATCGCCAGACAAACATCGAGGCCAATAAAATCTGCCAGTTGCAAAGGACCCATCGGGTGAGCCATCCCTAATTTCATGACGGTATCAATTTCATCAACCCCCGCCACGCCTTCAAACAAGGTATAGATGGCCTCGTTGATCATGGGCATTAAAATACGGTTAGCCACAAATCCAGGGTAATCATTTACTTCCACCGGAACCTTATCAAGTTGAGCAGAGAGGGTCATGATTTTGGAAGTGGTGTCATCGCTGGTGGCATAACCCCTGATCACTTCGACCAGTTTCATGACCGGCACAGGGTTCATGAAATGCATGCCAATTACCTTGTCGCCACGTTTAGTAACGGAAGCAATTTGCGTAATGGAGATGGAGGAGGTATTACTTGCCAGAATGGCTTCAGGTTTTGCAAAAGCATCAAGTTCTCTGAAGATCTGCAGCTTCAAGTCTAAATTTTCAGTAGCCGCTTCCACAATCAGTTCTGCCTCAGCGACACCCCTTTCAAGGTCTGTAGATTTACATATATTGTGAAGTGTTCTAGTTTTATCTTCTTCTGTGATGGTCCCCTTACTCACCTGGCGGTCAAGGTTTTTAGCAATGGTGGCAAAACCTCTATCCAGGGCCTCTATATTGATGTCGATTAAAACTACTTTATATCCAAATTGTGCAAAAGTATGTGCTATACCATTACCCATGGTTCCGGAACCAATTACTGCGATGTTATTCATTTATCTTATGGTGCTAATCTGTTCACTACCCAAATACCATCAATTAACTGGTAATTGATCCTATCATGTAACCTGCTTGTTCTTCCCTGCCAGAATTCGATTGTCGTAGGCTTAACAATATAACCGCCCCAATGCGCTGGTCGTGGGATTTCTTTGTCCTTAAATTCCTCAGTTAGCTGGTTCACTTTAACTTCCAGCAGGTCACGGCTGTTAATGATGCTACTTTGCGGCGAAACGATGGCACCAATCTGGCTGCCCATGGGCCGGGAGTGGAAATACTGGTCGGAGGTTTGCGGGTCAATTTTAGTGACGCTGCCTTCAATTCGCACCTGTCTTTCCAGTTCGGCCCAAAAAAACACCAGGGCAGCATAAGGGTTTTCAGCAAGTTCTTTACCTTTATGGCTGTTATAGTTGGTGTAAAAGGTAAAGCCTTGTTCATCAAAGCCTTTTAAAAGCACAATGCGTGCAGAGGGCCTACCAGATTTATCTGCTGTGGCCAAGGTCATTACATTGGGCTCAAAAATTTTAGCCGTCATGGCGTCGGTAAACCAGGTAGCAAATTGCGATATTGGGTTTTTATCTACCTCCTGCTCTGTAAGGGCAGCTGCGCGGTAATCCTGCCTTAAATTCTGTAAAGTTTCAATGGTCAAGTCCATACTGCAAAAATAGGTTTTAGTTTAATCAAAATTATCAGTAATTTTCCGAAATGTTAAGTCAATTAGAACCATCTGCCGGTAAATTGCTCATCTCAGAGCCATTTTTAAATGACCCGAACTTCAGGCGTTCCGTAGTCTACATTGCGGAATACTCCGAGGTTGGTACTTTAGGTTTTGTGCTTAATCACAAAAGCGATTTATTGCTGAGTGATCTTTTGCCAGAGCTGGGAGAGGCTAACTTCCCTGTTTATTTTGGTGGCCCGGTGGGAACCGATACCCTACACCTTATTCATCGCTGTTATGATAAGATGAACGATGGGGAAGAAGTAGCACCAGGAATCTATTATGGAGGGAATCTAGAAACCCTGCGTATACTGATTGAAAATCATGATATCACCGAACAGGAGATTAAATTCTTTGTAGGCTATTCTGGCTGGGAAGCCGACCAGTTAAAATCGGAAATCCGGGAAAACACCTGGATCGTTTCTGATCAATTCCATGCTGATGTATTATTTTCCAGCAGTGATGAAGAAGTGTGGCGCGAGGTCATCATCAACCTGGGGCCAAAATATGCACACGTAAGTAACTTCCCGCAAAATCCAAATCTGAACTAAATAAAAAGTAACGGAATTCACAAATATTGTGAATAAGCGATGAGAAACAATTGTTACCAATATGTATAATTGGTCTGTGTATTTTTTCCATAAAATTCGTTTTTAGTCCTAATGGTTAAAAAACCCAAAAAACAATACACAATTTATTGCTGTAGGTTAACGAAATTAATTTCCTCAAGTTGATAAAATTTCTCTATCAGTGTAGAAATAATTCCTGATATTAGATAAAAAATAATAATCATGATTAAAGCTGACCAAATAAATCGCGATACTCAGCATCGGATAGTAGAACTTTTTATAGGGAAATTAGGTTACACCTACCTTGGCAATTGGGAAGAGCTGGAAAATTGCAGCAATATAGAAGAGCGTCACCTCAGTCACTATTTAACCCAGCAAGGTTATAACACCATACAAATCAGTAAAGCGATGTATGAACTGAAGCAAGTCATCAATAGCTTCAGCGATGATTTATACCAGAAAAATAAAAAGGTATATGCACTATTACGCAATGGCCTATGCTTAAAAGAAGATGCCATTACTCCCAATACCACCATTAAGCTCATTGACTGGAACAACTGGTCGAACAATGATTTTGGTATTGCCCAGGAAGTGAGCATCAGGGGCAATAAACATAAAAGACCCGATCTTGTATTGTATGTAAACGGCATTGCGTTAGCCGTTCTGGAATTAAAGAAAGGCGCAGAAGACATAAGCGAAGGGATCCGTCAATGTGTTACGATGCAACAGGGGCATTTCGTGGAGTCTTTTTTCTCTACCATTCAATTGATCATAGCCGGAAACGATCAGCAGGGACTGCGTTATGGAACCGTTAAAACCGAAGAAAAGTCCTACCTGAAATGGGTTGAGGAGTCTGAAGGTTGTGAAGCATCAGCTCAGCTTGAAATTGATCAGCATTTAATAAGGTTGTGCAATAAAGAACGCCTGCTTGAAATGGTTTACGGTGGGCTTGTTTTTGATGGTGGCAAAAAGAAAGTCGCAGCACCACAGCATTATTTTGCGCTGAAAGCAGCGAAAGAGCGGATACAGCACAAAGAAGGTGGCATCATATGGCATAACCAGGGTAACAAAAGTGGCATGATGGTATTGCTGGCTAAATGGATTCTGGAAAACAATGACAATGCCCGGGTGATCATCCTGACTGATAATCCCGAATTAGACAAACAGCTGGAGACCTTGTTTACGGAGAACGGAGAAAGCATCAAGCGTACTGCAAACAGCAAAAAGTTGTTACAGCAGCTTCATCAACCTTCGCCAAAGATACTGTGCTCCTTAGTTCAAAAGTTAGGTAAGAAATCCGACGACAATGAACAGGATTTTATTGATGAACTGGAGGCGCATCCGATTCCCTCAGGGTTGGAACTCTTTATTTTTGTGGATGATTGCCACCGTTCCCAAAGTGGTAAATTGAACCTGACACTAAAAATGATGTTACACCGGGCTGTATTTATTGGCTTTACGAGCATCCCCTTACTTAAAAAAGATAAGAAAATTACCTTAGAGATCTTTGGCAATTATATCCATACAGATAAAGTGCATCAGCAGGGAGAAGATGAATTCATAAAAAAATTAGTCTTTTCGGCATAACTTAAAGAAGTCTTGTTTGTTATCCTTTGAAAAAGCGATCTTCAAATGAAATTAGACCTCACCGGTGAGAACTTCATCATCAAAGAAGAAGGGATGGTTTTACACCCTTACTTAGACAGTGCAGGTATACCTACAATCGGTGTAGGGTGTACTTATTACGAAGATGGCAGCCAAGTTAAAATGACTGATGAGCCTATTACGGAAGAAAGAGCCTTGCAGCTCTTCCGTACTTTAGTGAAGACCTTCGAGCAAACGGTAACCCGGGTTATCCGTGTACCTCTTACTCAGAATCAGTTTAACGCACTGGTGTCCCTCTGCTTCAATATTGGTGTAAGCGCCTTTTCCCGCTCCACGCTGGTGAAAAAGATTAATGCCCGCGCCCCATTGACAGAAATAGAAGTCTGGTTTTTAGTGTGGAACAAAGTGGGGGGAGAAGCGGTGTTACTTGGGCGTCGGAAACGGGAATTTGAGTTATATACTACGCTCTAGCCGTCAGTGGGGAAGGTCATTATTTGCCTTCCATTTCAGCCGCCGTTTCTTCCACTTTTTTCTTCAGCTCATCTTTATAAGCCTGCATTTTTACAGCGAGGTCTTCATTTGCCGTAGCCAGGATCTGTGCTGCCAGTAAACCTGCGTTTTTAGCTGCATTTAGCGCCACTGTAGCCACGGGAATCCCATTAGGCATTTGTAAAATAGACAATACCGAATCCCAACCATCAATAGAGTTAGAAGATTTTACAGGCACGCCGATTACCGGTAATACCGTGATGGACGCCACCATGCCTGGTAAATGCGCAGCACCACCAGCACCAGCGATAATCACTTTCAAACCTCTCGAAGCTGCTTCTTTAGCATAGTTAAACATTCTTTCGGGCGTGCGGTGTGCGGAAACCACTGTCATTTCATACTCTACACCAAAATCCTTCAAGATATCGGCGGCATCCTGCATGATGTGTAAATCAGATTTGCTGCCCATAATTATGCCTACTTGTATGCTCATTTTATTTATGCTTTTATTTGTTCGTCATCCCGGACTCCGTTCCTGGATCTATTTAAATACTGAATTCAGATCCCGGAACGGAGTCCGGGATGACATTATGAAATTACTTTCAATGCTTGTTTAATGTAATTGGCCTTTTCAATAGCACTTTCCCGGTTTTGGTCTACCACAGTGACGTGGCCCATTTTACGGAAAGGCTTGGTGTACTTTTTACCATAAAGGTGTACATACACACCATCAAGAGCCATTATTTTTTCCAGTCCTTTATATTTCGCTACACCATCATGGCCTTTTTCGCCCAATAAGTTAATCATTACCGAATTGGTGATGCAGCGAGTATCGCCTAAAGGAAGATTGAAGATCGAACGCAGGTGTTGTTCAAACTGAGAAACATAGTTGCCCTCAATAGTCTGGTGACCGCTGTTATGAGGCCTAGGTGCCAATTCATTAACCAGGATTTCGCCATCACGGGTAACGAACATTTCCACAGCCAAAAGACCGGTAATATTTAACGCAGCGGCAATGTTTTTAGCAATGATTTCAGCTCTCTCCTGGATAGCAGCAGGATAAGTTGAAGGACTGATGAGGAACTCCACTAGATTAGCCTCTGCATTGAATTCCATTTCCACCATGGGAAAAGTTCTCACATCACCCTGAGAGTTACGGGAAACAATCACCGCTATTTCCTTTTCAAAATCAACTAATTTTTCGATCAGGCAAGGGCCTTCAAAAGCATCATCAAGGTCGTGCGCACTTTCAATTTTCATTACCCCTTTACCGTCATAACCATCTTTACGTTGTTTCAACATATAAGGATAAGCGAAACCACTGTTTATCATTTCCTCTTTGCCTGTAACCAGTATAAAAGGGGAAGTAGGGATATCATTTTCTTTAAAGAATTGTTTTTGGACACCCTTATCCTGAATTAACCGGATTACACGTGCCTGAGGGAAAACATGTTTTCCCTCTTTTTCTAATTGATCAAGTGCCTCTATATTCACCTTTTCAATTTCAATCGTGATTACATCAGCTTTTTTGCCGAAGTTGTATACGGTATCGTAATCTGTGATAGAACCGCACTCAAAATAGTTAGAAATGTACTTACAAGGAGCGTTAGTATCAGGATCTAAAACCAGGGTGGTCACATTATAATTAATGGCCTCTTGTATCAGCATTCGGCCTAATTGGCCTCCTCCCAATATACCCAATTTTAAATCACTTATTTGTTTTGCCATGTCAATATGAAAAAGTTATGCTTAATTTGCACAAAAATAACAATATAAAACGGATTGATGGATGCTGATGCTATAATTATTGGGGCGGGTGCCTGTGGGTTGATGTGTGCAGTGCAGGCGGGGTTTCTGGGAAAGAAGGTAATTATACTTGAAAAAGCAGCACAACCAGGAGCTAAGATCCTGATTTCGGGCGGTGGCCGCTGTAACTATACCAACCTGTTTGCCAGCGATGAACAATTTATTTCTCACAATAAACATTTCTTAAAATCAGCTTTTACACAGTGGACAGTAGAAGACACCATCAGTTTCTTCGAGACCTATGGCATCAGTGGAAAAGAAAAAACCTTGGGTCAGCTCTTTCCTGACGGAAAAAATGCAAAAGATGTTGTGCAGGTGTTTACAGACCTGTGCAGGGACATGGAACAACAGATCAGGTGTGACGTGAATGTTACTGAAGTCAGCAAGACAGATCAGGGTTATGTTGTCAGCTATGAAAAAGGTGGTAAGACCATCAGCCTTCAGGCAGAAAAGCTGGTTGTTGCCACCGGAGGATTGCCCATCCCTAAAATGGGTGCTACGGATTTTGCCCTTCGGTTTGCCAGAAAACATGGCTTAAACATTATTGAAACAGCGCCGGCATTGGTGCCATTAACCATTACCGGTAAAGACGAAGCCTGGTATGCACAATTATCAGGCAATACTGTTTTTTGTGAAGTAAGTAATGAACAGATCTCCTTCGAAGAAAATCTGCTTTTCACCCATTGGGGATTAAGCGGTCCGTCGGTTTTACAGGTTTCCTCTTACTGGCGCCCGGGCGAGCAGATTAACCTCGATTTACTCCCAGGACAAAACATCAGCACTTTAATAGAACAGGAGCGAAGCGATAATGGTAAAACATTGTTATCCACCTTATTCAACCGTTTATATACCCGAAAATTCACGGAAGCAATGGGCAAATTCCTGCCTGTAGAGAAACCCGTGGCAGCTTTGACCAAAGTAGAAATGGAACTCATCCATGATACCATCCATTTATTTAAGGTGAAGCCAGCCGGAGATAAAGGTTATGACAAGGCTGAGGTGATGCGTGGGGGCATTGATACGCAGGAAATATCCTCTAAAACACTGGAATGCAAAAAGTTACCTGGTGTTTATTTTGGCGGCGAATGTGTAGATGTAACGGGCTGGCTTGGAGGTTATAATTTCCAATGGGCCTGGGCAAGCGGGTATGTCATTGCGCAGAATATATAGCGTTATTTTTAGTATTTTTGTTTATAGGAATGTGAATCCAGTATTTGGTAATCTCAAAAATATGAAGAATGACAGGAAGATAGCGATGGTGGTTCATCAAGTTAAAATGGAAGATGAAGACCATCTTGATGTTTTATTCTGGCTGAACAAGTCTGTCGCTGAACGATTAGCCGAGGTCTGTCGCTTAAGAAGAAATTACTATACCTGGTCCGAAGGTAGCTTTCCTGATAAAATGGAAAAGGTCATTTATCAAAAGAAAATATGATTTTTGAAAAAGACTTTATCGACTTTGTCGAATTGCTTAATTCTCATAAAGTCGACTATTTAATTGTTGGTGCTCATGCCCTTGCATTTCACGGGCGTCCCCGGCATACAGGCGATTTGGACATCTGGATTAAACCTACTATTGAAAACGCCTCCAAAATGCTTGATGTTTTAGGTGATTTTGGTTTTGGATCTTTAGGTTTAAATGAACAAGATTTTTTAAGGGAAAATTATGTCACCCAATTAGGCTACCCACCGTTGCGAATCAATATTCTTAATTCGATATCTGGTGTTGAATTCGACGAGGCTGATGCCAATAAAGTTGAGGGCGAAATTGATAATCTTAAGGTAAAGTTTATAAACGTTGCTGAGTTTATTAAAAATAAAGAAGCATCAGGAAGAAAAAAAGATCTTGGTGATATTGCTTCCCTCAAAAAAGACATGCCTTAACTATTGCTTTTTTAATAACCCTAATTATTATAACATAAATTATTTGATTAATTAGCATTTCGACAGTATTTGTAACAACTTCTCTTTAATAAGGTCTTATTTAAAAACAATTAATAATGACCGATCAGCCTCTACAGAGCCTATATGTCAAACTCAGAAGTAATCAACGCTTAAATGTTTTTGTGATGTTAACCCGCCTGTTAGTCGGTTTTGCCTTCATTCCTTCAGGCTTAAAGAAGGTGCTTTCCCAAAGATTTACGCAAATTTCAACAGATCACCCGATAGGTTATTTTTTTGAAGCACTTTACCAAACCGGTAATTACTGGGTGTTTCTTGGTCTTGCGCAATTGGTTACCGCTTTCCTGTTAATGACACAGCGGTTTGCGACCTTAGGCGCCCTGCTGTTTTTTTTCATTACCCTAAATATTTGGATAATCACCCTCGCCCTTCACTTTCAAGGAACATGGGTAATCACTTCATTGATGATGATGGCTGCTGCATTGCTGCTGCTTTGGGATTTAAGGAAGTTAAAATTGCTCATAGCACCTGATAATTTCGTTTACCGCCAGCCTGCTGAAGTTTATCCCACTTATAACAAGTATTGGAGTATAGTCGGGCTCTTCCTTTTTGTGGCCAGTCTTGGTTTTTTGCTGAAGCCTTAATACCATTTTAGCCATACATCATTAAGACCTTTAAGGTCTCATCAGCTTCAGCAAAGCATCATGGTAACGATCAAAAGCGCCATCAGCATCATCCAGGTAAAGATAAGGCTCGATCATTTCCAATTCCATCAAATAAAATTCATCATCTTTGATGATGCCATCAACACGCACATAAAGTGAGCCTTTAGCGAATTTCTCTACATAGGCACCCGCTTTTTGAATGAAGGTATCAGCTAATGGCGCCTCGCTGAAACTTCCACCATGCGAATGCTGTACCCTGAAATCACCGTCTTTAGGGGTTTTTAAGATGGCATGGCTAAATGTTTCCCCGAAAAACAACAATGACCATTCGCCCTGTTCCACCTCTTGAAGGTAGGGCTGTACCAGGAAATCTTCACTTTGAATCCAGTTTTCCAGCTCAGCACGATTTTCGTCAATCTTATCCAATGATAGGAGCATGGTGTTTTTAGCGCCGGCACTTATGCAAGGCTTCACTACAATTTTGTTCGTATCCCAGTTTTGGAAAAAGGTATGCCAATCAGGTTTATCGCCTTTTTCAATGAGGATGCTCGGGATGATAGGAAGTTGCGCATCTGCAATTTCGGTGAGGTATTTCTTGTTACTGTTCCATAAAATAGTTTCCGCAGGATTGAGTACCTGGATACCTTCGTTCTGAAGCATCAAAATCCAGTTGAGAAAAGCATCAATGTGATCATGGTAATCCCATGGAGATTTTAAGATGACGAGGTCAAACTGCTTCCAGTCGATATCAGGGTTATTCCAGGCAACAGATTTTAGGTGTAGGTTTTTTTGCTGAAGGAAAGCGATGAGCTTATCATCTTCGTTGGTGTCAACACCTTCAAAAAAATCTTCATATTGACGAAAGGTAATTAATGCAATGTTTTTGTTCATTATGTTTAATAGCTATTGGCTGTATGTATCCCTGATTCGATAATAAAGCTAATTAACGAAAATTTAAAGGATTTCAGGTTTTTACAGCTACTTAAAGAATGAAGACCAATAGCTGTAGAAATTTAAGATTCCGAATTCAAGTATTTATAGCAGTTGCAAAGATATTGACACTCTAATTAAAAGTGTATACCTTGCCAAAGCAATGTTGTTATAAAACTAACCTTACCCTAAATGAACGCAATTATCATCAACGAATTCGGCGAAGCGGATAAATTACAGCTGGCGGAAGTAGCAGAACCTCAAATTTCAGCAGATCAGGTTTTGATCAAGATAAAGGCAGCAGGACTCAACCCGGTGGATACAAAAATCAGGTCGGGTAATCATATCTCCTGTAAAAACCTCCAGTTGCCTGCTATTTTAGGGAAGGACATGAGTGGGGTAGTTGAGTCTGTTGGTGAAAATGTACAAGGATTCAAGCCGGGTGATGCCGTTTTTGGCTGCATCAATCAAACCTATGCGGAGTATGCCGTAGCCAGTCCGGATTTTATTGCTCTAAAACCGGACCATGTTTCCTTTGAGGCAGCTGCCGGAGTTTCATTAGCGGGTTTTACCGCTTACCAGGCCATTCATGAGTATTTACAAGTTAGTGACGGACAAAGAATCCTAATCCAGTCGGCTGCGGGTGGTGTAGGCCACCTGGCGGTACAGTTTGCCAAGCTAAATGGAGCTTTTGTATATGGAACGGCTACTGGTAAAAATGCGGCATTTTTAAAAGACCTTGGTGTTGATCGACATATCAATTATAAAGAAGAAAAGTTTGAAGAAATTGCTACCGATCTTGACGCCGTGATGGATACCATGGGTGGTGATGTCTTGTACCGGTCCATCAGTTGTGTTAAACCTGGTGGAAGGGTGGTTTGTCTGCCATCATCTACGAAAGATGATCCGAAAGCTGTAGCGCTGGCAAAGGAAAGGGGAGTAGAGCTGATTTGGTTTATGATGGCACCGCACAAGCAAGAGCTGCAGTTATTTTCAGAATTATTGAAAGACGGGCAGTTAAAAGTGGAAGTCGACAAGGTTTTTCCGATGGAAGAAATCATTGAAGCACATCGGCTGGTGGAATCGCATGGGGTGAGGGGAAAGGTTGTTGTGAAGATGTAGAACGTTTGTTTAAATAAATGGTTCATTCCTTAAAACTGTTCCTTTGTCTGCAAATCAGCCAGTTTAAAATCATCGATGCTACCGATCCCTGAGAATGAAATTTTTATGCCCATAATTTTACCAATAGATTTGGTATAGGTTGTTTTAAAGGCTTCTTTAGAATTTATGAGTAAGCTGACCTGTTTGTTTTCCACTTTCAACTTCAGATCTGCACCCTTACTTATGTCGTGGCCAAGATCGCGAAGGTCATCTTTTTTGCCGTCTTTAAAGTTTTCTGAAAACTGATAATAAGTCCAGGCTACACATTCAGGCTTAATTATACCAATAACGTGCCTGTCGTTTTCACCATAGATAAAGATATCTGCCTGTGAACATCTTACGCCGGCCCGGTTTGCCGAAGCAGTAAGATGTAACGATAATTCAAAATTGTCACCAGCGATGGTTGTTGGTTTTACGTTTGCAAAAGTGATAAAAAAAGTGCGGTTAGTATCTATGCCCGCATTGGCAGCTTCCTTAGCTGAAATCTTCAAATTTTCACGTGAAGACAGGTCAACATCTGAAACAGGGTATACCCTGATGGTAAGCGGTTGGTTGAAAGCTGTTGCCATCCAGCCTTTGCTTTGCAGGTATACATAACCCGTGTCAATAGGTTTGTTTTTGAAATAAAGGGTAGGGTAATACCGTCCTGGCATTTCATAATAATGTGGAATGATGCTATCCCTGAAGCTGGCCCTTGGGGCCCTGTTATCCCCGAAATCCAGTAAAAAATGGTCCGAAGACTCTTGTAACCTGCCATTCACCGCCAATTTAAATATTGCAGAATGCGGGGTTTGACCATTTGGATTTAAACATAACAATTTAACATTGTTAGCATTATTGTAGCTCAGTATGGAAGGTCTGGTGATAAAAGTTGTAATGATCGCTACCACAACTATCAGATCAATCAGGATGAACCTCGCTAAGGACTTATTTTTTATAGGATAATTAACAGGTTGCACAATTACTTCACTTGAATTCGAGGGGGTTATTTCCTTGGCGATGGGGTTTAAAACCTCAAATTCATACCAATCATGGTAATCAAGAAATTGAGCGAGCGCATTGCGGGTAGCTTTCTGAGGATAATAACGGATCGGCGTTTTTGACTTGCCAAATATTCTTTTTAAGGTGCTTTCACTGATTTGTATTTTTGTCTTCCGCGATAACAGGCCACTTAACCTTATGTAATCACTGTTGATCCATTCAGAAATCTGCTTGTTCCCGAGCTGTTCGGCTATTTTCTGACAACATATATCCAGATGCTGAAATATAATTGGATTTTCAACTTGTTCTGAATGCTTTTTCATCCGATGTAAAGTCCTGTATTATAATTGGTTAGGTTGTTCATTATTATGGCTACTACTTTGAACAAGGATTTGTTAGCCTTTATCCTTTCACTCCCATTAAATTTACTGATAGTACCGATAAACCTCAAGAGAGTTTCGCGTAAAGAACAACCTTTTTAAAAACTAAACCAAATATAAATGAAAAGAAAACTACTTCTACTGGGGCTGTTTTTAGGCTTGCACTATGTTGTAACGGCCCAAACAAAAAATATTAGCGGAAAGGTGATCGACGCTACCACAAAACAGGCGTTGGCTGGTGTCAGTATTCTCGTCCCCGACATCAAATCAGGTACAAGTACCAACGCTGATGGGCAGTTTACCTTTAATGTGCCTGTCGAAACGAAAAGTATTCAAATAACCTTCGTAGGGTACCAGGAGCAATTCGTTGAGCTTACAGGGAAATCACTCCTCATTGGGCTGTTGGCAGACGACAATGAACTTGACGAGGTCGTTGTGGTAGGTTATGGCTCTCAACGTAAAAAAGACCTCACCGGAGCCATATCAACTATAGGAGCAAAAGATGTAGGCGAAAGACGTACGGTGCAGATTTCTGAAGCATTACAGGGTTCAATTGCCGGGGTATCTGTAACTAGGGGCAGTGGTGCTCCCGGCTCAGGTTCCTCCATCCTCATCAGAGGAATTACCACCATTGGAACTAACGCACCGCTGTTTGTGATAGACGGTGTTCCCAATTCTAATATAGATAACGTAAATCCAAACGATGTTGAAACAATTACTGTATTGAAAGACGCTGCATCCGCTGCTATCTATGGTTCAAGAGGTGCAGCTGGCGTAGTATTGGTGACTACCAAACGTGCCAAAGCAGGGCAGAGCAGCCTGGAATATAATTTTGAGTATGGTCTCCAGAAACCTACCGCCCTTCCTGAATATGCGAATGGACAAGACTATATGCGCTTTTTTAATGAGCAGGTCATAAATGATGGAGCATCCTCTGGTACTTATTCCAATGCATGGATTGAGGGTTATGCTGACAGTGTAAGCCGAAATCCAAATAGAATACCTTTTCATCATACTGACTGGCAAAAAGAGGTCATGACCAATGAATACGCGCCCAGACAACGACATGACCTTGTTTTTACCATGGGTACTGATAAGGTCAAAACAAAAGCTTCCTTTGGTTACACTGACACGGAAGCCTTTTATGATAATTTCAATTATGAGCGATATCTTTTCAGGGTCAACAATGATTTGAAAATTAATGACAAGCTGAGCTCAAATTTAGATGTTACCTATAAACGTACACAGTCTCAGGCTACTGCGGGTGAAAATCCCATCTACCTTTCTAGGGTACTGCCGGGCATTTATGGTGCTTATTATTCAGATGGAAGGTATGCTTCAGGTAAAGATGGAAGAAATCCGGTAGCCCAGATCAATGAGGGTGGATTTAATAAAAGCTGGTACAATCAAATCGTAGGTAGAGCTGCACTTAATTTTAAACCGGTAAGCGGACTGACCTTCACTGCAATGGTATCACCAACATTCGACCTGGATAAGACTAAGAACTTTTCAAAGCAGATCAAGTACTTTGATTTTGAAGATCCTACCCGTGTATTAGCTCAAAATCAAGCGAGGACATCACTAGCCGAAGGAAGATCAGAGAGCTTTTTTATCAATGGGCAATTGCTGGCAAACTACGCAACTGTATTTAATGAAACGCACACCGTAGATGTGCTTGCCGGTTATGAAGAGAATTATACAAACAGCGAGTCTCTTGGCGCTTCAAGAGAAGGCTTTGCCCTTACTGATTTTCCTTACCTGAATACAGGTTCGCTAGAGTTCAGAGGTAATTCAGGTTCAGCGGCCGAATCTGCGTTAAGGTCATGGTTTGGCCGACTACAGTATAACTATAAAAATCGCTATTATTTGCAGGGAAATATTCGGTATGACCAGTCATCCCGCTTTGCGAGCGAGTTCCGCAATGCGGTGTTTCCTTCGGTTTCTGCAGGATGGAATATTTCAGAGGAAACATTCATGAAAAATATTTCTGCATTGTCCTTCTTGAAATTAAGAGGATCGTGGGGTAAAGCCGGAAACGAGCGCATTGGTAATTATCCATACCAGGCAACTATATCATTTACCAATGCGCTTTTCTACCAGAATGGTGTTGTTGTTCCACTTACCGGGGGCGGACAAGTGGAATATGCCGTGGATGACATTTCCTGGGAAACGACGACGACCTCTGATGTGGGCCTGGATGCCGCTTTTCTAAACAACAGATTGAGTTTAACCGCAGATTACTTTTATAAAAAGACTGATGATATCCTTTTACGTCTGGATATACCCAATTACCTGGGTTATGATAATCCGTTCCAGAACGCCGGTATACTTAGTGCAAAGGGCTGGGAATTGGAGTTAGGCTGGAAGGATAGAATTGGTGGATTTAATTACACCGTTGGATTGAACTTGTCGGACACAAAAACCAAAATAGATGACCTTAGAGGAACGCAGTTTAGAGGTGACCAGGCTGTACTTGAAGGTGGAGAATACAACGAATGGTTTGGTTACAAAGCTAATGGCCTTTTTCAGACAGCACAAGATATTGTAGGAGCAGCTGTAATTAATGCAACTACCAAACCGGGTGATGTAAGGTATGTTGACATCAACGGTGATGGCAAAATAACCCCCGAAGGTGATAAAGTATTTTTAGGCGGGTCCATGCCACGTTACAATTACGGTGGCACGATAAGGATGGATTACAAAGGCTTTGATTTTGGGGTTGTTTTTCAAGGTGTAGGTAAAAAACTGAGCAGGTTAAGCAATGAGTTGGTACAACCCTTTGCTGAAGCATTTGGTAATGTACCTCTCGAGATCGTTGGTAAATTCTGGAGTACAACTAATACGCCAGGGCAAAACCTTCAGGCAAGGTATCCAAGACTTTCCAGGACTTCCCTTTCCAATAATTACCAGATGTCAGACTTCTACCTGATTAATGGTTCCTATTTTCGGCTAAAGAACATCACACTGGGTTATTCACTTAAAGACCAGAAGTACATAAGCAAAGCTGGTATAAAGTCGCTCAGGTTATATGCTTCCGCTAATGATGTTTTTTCTTCCAGTCATTTTCCGAAATACTGGGACCCCGAAGTTGGAACTTCATCTTATCCAATTGTGACCACATTAATTGCTGGCGTTTCCCTAACCTTTTAATTGTCAGCCATCCCAGAAAACATATTAACTGTTTTAACATGAAAAAAATATTATATCTGTTGCTCACTGCGAGTATATTTACGGCATGTAACAAATTGGATGTCACTCCATTATCTGAGAGTTCTACCGGCAATTTTTATTCTAACCAGACAGAACTGGAACTAGCTGTCAACGATCTTTATCGCCCTGAGTTCTGGGGTAATGACAGTGAATTTTTTACTGATAACTTTTGGCATCGTGCTCAACTGGGCAACGCAGTCACTTTTGGTACCATGGCTGCCGATGATGGTACTGCTTTAAGTCTTTGGACCAATAGTTATAAGGCTATAGCCAGGGTAAATAGCTTTCTGGTCAACAAAGATAAGGCTGCGGCAAATACCGCCGCTAGTGTGATGACAAGGCTTGAGGCTGAAATGCGTTTGATACGTGCTTATCAATACTCACGTCTTGTTTTGCACTTTGGCGATGTTCCCTTGCTTACCCAGCCTACAGCGTTAATTGATGCGGGTGGCGTTACCAGGAATAATGCAGATGAGGTACTTAACTTCATTTTTACGGAACTTGATTTTGCAGCAGCGAACCTTCCCATTTCTTATGGCGCATCTGATATTAAAAGATTAACGAAGGGTGCTGCCCTGGCCATTAAGGCAAGAACAGCCTTATATCTCAAAAAGTGGGCAGTGGCAAGAGACGCAGCTAAAGCAGTTATTGACTTGGGGTCGTCAGTTTATTCACTCCATCCCAATTATTCGCAATTATTTTTAAAGGCTGGGGAGACCAGTAAGGAAATTATCATTTCTTTGCCCAGAGACCAGGCGCAACAAGTGTTCAATGGCGCAGCCTATGTACAGGATCATGCTCCCAGAAATGCAGGAGGTTTCGGTGCCCAGATACCTACGCGTTCTATGGTTGATGCTTACGAATGTACCGATGGTTTACCCATTGATGAATCGCCGCTGTATGATCCGAGAGTTCCCTTCAAAAATCGTGATCCGCGTTTAACTGCTTCAATAGTTGAATTTGGTACGCAATGGTTAGGTTATGGTTATATGCCCCATCCTGATAGTCTTACCGTATGGAGTTCGAAAGAAAACAGGCGGGTTTCGAATAGGGACAACAGGGCCGTAGCGGCATTCGCAAGCTTTACCGGCTTCCTTGCTAAAAAGGGTATTGACCAATCCTGGGTCGACCGTTTAGCGGAGGACAATGATGCCATTATTTTTCGCTTTGCAGAAATTCTGCTCACTTATGCAGAAGCAAAAATGGAATTGGGAGAAATTGATGAATCTGTTTTAAATGCCATCAACCAGGTAAGGGCAAGGGCCTATCAGGTTACAGTTGCACAAACTACACTTTATCCTGCAGTGACTACCATGAATGCCAACGAATTGAGGAAAATCATCATTAGGGAAAGAAGGGTGGAATTCATGATGGAGGGACTTCGTTACATGGATCTTATCCGATGGAGACTGGCGGAGAAAGCCTTAACTAGACCGGTTATTGGTTTGCCAGATCCTGCTGCGCAGAACCGCAGTAAATGGCCTTTTCCCGGCGTTACACCCATTGATGATGATGGCATCCCTGATTATTCGCCTTTCACTGCAGACGTCAAAATTATTGCACAGCGAAATTTTGATAAATCGAAGCAATACCTATGGCCAATTCCTTCGATTGAGAGGATCGTTAATCCCTCACTTACACAAAATCCAAACTACTAAAACTTTAAACACGTATTCATGAGATTATTAAAAGACATTAAAATTGCATCTTCTTTAAGTGCTGTTGCCTTTGGTATAGCTTTGATGACATCCGGTGCAGTAGCCCAGCAAAAACACCATCATCTACAGATCAGTGGCGTCTATCCGCACCTGACATTATTTAATGAAGGTGGCGGGCTTCCCTGTGGTGGAAATGGTAGCGAAGGAGGTATTGGAGCTATAACTCCCTGGGCAGGTAAACTCTGGATGATTACTTATTCGCCTCATTGTATAAATGGCAGTTCAGATAAACTTTACAGTATAGATGACCAGCTGAACCTAAGCATTCATCCGGAGAGTGTTGGGGGAACACCTGCAAACCGGTTAATTCACAAGGAATCCAATCAGCTGATCACCGGGCCCTACTTTATCGACAGCATTGGCAAGGTGCGCGTCATACCGCCATCTGTAATGCCAGGACGTTTAACGGCCACAGCAAGGCACTTGACTGATCCCGCCAACCAGGTTTACTTCTATGACATGGAGGGAATGCTCTATGAAGCCAATGTAAACACCCTCGCTGTTAATAAATTGTTTCATAAACCAGTTCCAGGATGGCATGGTAAAGGTGGTTATACCGCTCAGAACAAGTTGATTATTACGAACAATGGTGAACACCCTGTTTTTAAAATTGATAAAAACAAACTTGAAGCGGGTGATCTGCCCCGGCATCCGGAAGACAACGGTGTTTTAGCGAGTTGGGATGGTAAAGCATGGGAAATTATATCCCGTAGACAGTTTACTGATGTTACAGGTCCCGGGGGTATTTATGGCGCCCCTGATGACAAAAGCCCTGCCTGGAGCATTGGTTGGGATAAACGGTCAGTGATATTAAAGTTATTAGATAACGGCAAGTGGTTCACCTACCGATTGCCCAAAGCTACCCGTACTTATGATCACTGGGGTGGATGGTATACGGAATGGCCAAGAATTCGCGAAATTGGCAACGGCAAAATGTTGATGGATATGCACGGCATGTTTTATGATTTTCCTAAAACGTTCAGTCACGCAAATAGTGGGGGCTTATCGCCAATAAGTACGCACTTGAGGTATGTTCCCGATTTTGCTAGTTGGAACGGGCAACTGGTTTTAGCTACAGATGAAACCACCATTCTGGAAAATCCATATGCAGGGCGGTCACAATCTAATCTTTGGTTTGGTAAGCCTGAAGCGCTGAAAGATTGGGGCGCTGCTAATGCATGGGGTGGAGTGTGGATGAAAGATACTGTAAAGGCAGCTACTGCTTCTGATCCGTTTCTACTTAATGGATTTGAGGAGAAAGTATTGCATTTGTCGTCCCAATCTAAAGGGCCGATATCTTTCACAATTGAATATGATCGGGATGGCAATAACAATTGGAAAACCTATAAAAGCATTGAGGTAAAGGGTAATGGTTATCAGTACTTTGTATTTCCGAGTGATTTCAAAGCCAGCTGGATGAGGTTGAAAACGAATAAAGACGGTATTGTGACGGCTTTTGTTCATTTTTCTGCTCAGGCTGCAAAAAAGAACGCCAACATGTTTGATGCCATTGCCGACATCAATGATACCGGGAGCCTACATGCTTCCATGATAAGGCCTGCATCTTCCAATAAAAACCTGCAAGTCCTGTCTCTTCAAAAGGATGCCATAGGAAAATATTCAGAAGTAAATGAAAATATCAATTTTGTTAAGCCAGCTGTTGATAGAACCGAAGAAATTTCAAAGTTTATAGCCAAAGATGCTGAATTTGAAATTGATGATGCTTCTGTTATCGTTAAAGATAAAACGGGAACTTTCCGTCTTCCAAAAACAGCGGCAATGTATGACAAGCCTTTCGAAACAGGCTGGCCAAGAGCAAGGCGGGAACTAGAATCAGAACGATTGATGCTGAACGCTCATGGTACCTTTTACGAGATTGGAAGGGAATCAGGATATGCGGCTATTCGTCCGGTGACTACCCATCGAAAAAAAATAGTTGACTTTTGTACCTGGAGAGGTTTACTTGTGATTAGTGGAACTAAAACTGACGCAAAACCCGATGGCCAATATTTTGGTGATGCAGCCAATGGCTTATGGTTCGGTGCAATAGATGATCTTTGGCAAATGGGTAAACCTGTGGGTGAAGGCGGGGTTTGGAAAAACTCAAAAGTGAAGGCAAATTCACCTTCTTTACCTTATTTAATGACAGGATATGACAAGAAAAAAGTATCCTTGAGCGCAGACCGGGATGTGAAAATTACGCTTGAAATTGACTTTGATCTTTCCAGATTCCATACTTATAAAACTTTCACCATTCCTGCAGGAAAAACGGTTGAATATGAGTTTCCAAAAGGGTTCAGTGCACATTGGGTAAGAGCTAAAGCTGATAAAGATTGTAAAGCCACAGTGTTGTTTACCTATTTATAGGAATTGCTTTTAAAGTGTTTTCCGGCTTATCATACCTTAATCTTGCCTACCCTCCATCTACCATGTCTCTACGTTTTTACACGAAAAGGTAGATACAACGTAGATCCATGGTAGATCCACCCTAGATCCAACTCGAGCTGACCACAATTCCCTAATGTCTTCTCCAACAAAAAAATGCCCCCCGAAAACCGGGAGGCATTTTACATTTATCAATTAAATAACCTTTAAACAGATCCCGGAACGGAGTCCGGGATGACGGTCGAAAGCTAACCAGGGCGCCAGTATGTCGATATCTTAATCACACTGCGGAACCGTATAAGTCCAGGTTTCAGAATCAGTCATCGGCATGGCATAGCTCATCCCTTTATTTGCCTCAAACCAGAACTTACCCCTTACCCGAGGCCTACTGCCAGCCTCATTCATCGTGAAGCTGTCATATAAACGGCCATTGATCATCACAAACTTGATGTTTTCAGAATTCCTGATATCTTCCAACGGATTATCGTCCATGACCACAAGATCAGCCAGTTTACCCTTTTCGAGCGAACCAAGCTCTTTCTCCATGCCCAGGTAAGCAGCACCATTAACGGTAGCACACCTGATGGCTTCCAGCGGGCTCATGCCCCCTTGCACCAGCATCCACAGTTCCCAATGTGCACCCAAACCTTGTATCTGGCCGTGTGCACCCAAGTTTACTTTGGTGCCACCATCTGCGATTTGCTTCGTTGCCTTAGCAATTTCGATATGGCCATAATCTCCATATTCAGAAGTCGTTCTCCTTCTTGCACGCTGGTCAATGATGGCTCTTGGCGTAAAAGCCATTAACCTTTCGTTTTCCCAAACATTGGTACGGTCGTACCAATAATTCTCACCCCATTGCACACCGTAGCTTACAATTAAAGTCGGGGTGTATGCAACTTTGGTGTTATTCCAGAAACTAGTTACATCCTTATAAACCGGGGCAATAGGAATGCTGTGCTCAATGCCAGTATGGCCATCGGCAATCATGTTCATGTTGTGGGCGAAGGTAGAGCCACCTTCAGGATAGACCGCCATTTTTAAACTCCTTGCTGCCTCCAGAATCTGCTGACGCTGTTCACGGCGCGGCTGGTTGTATGATTTTACCGAAAATGCACCTACTGCTTTTAAGCGGCGTAAACTTGACAGCGCATCTTCCAGGTTGTTCACATCCACTTTGAAATCGCCATCGGCACCGTATAATATAGAACCTGTGGAATATAAACGCGGGCCGATCATTCTTCCCGATTTAATCATCTCACTTTGACTGAATACCATTTCTGTATTGCTCGACGGATCGTGTGCCGTAGTGACACCAAATGCAAGATTGGCCATGTACGACCAGTCCTGCTGCGGCGAAATGCCATCCGGACTGGTTCTTAAGTGTGCATGTACATCGATCATTCCCGGCATAATAGTTTTTCCGGTTACATCAACCACCATCGCATTCGCAGGGATCACCACCTGATCCATTTTACCTACCTCCAATATTTTGTTGTTCTCTACCAGGATAGTCCCTTCTTCAATTACATCGCCACCTTTCATCGTGATGATTCTGGCGCCCTTTAGGGCTATTAATCCGGTAGGACTGTCGGTCGTTAATTTCAGGCCAATCCTGATACCTTCCTTAGGGGCTTGCTTGACCGGCGCATAAGTTGGCAGCGTTGCATCGCTGTTTTCTGCAGCAAATTTGAATGCGTTCTCCATCTTCTCACTAAAATACTCTTCCCCTAAAGTCCAAAACAGTTTTTTGCTGTCAGCACTCCAGTGAATATAGCTGCCACCGTCTTTGGTAACCTTGGTTACAGGGATAGCCGTATTTTTAGAGCTGAGGTCCAGTTCATTTCCAATGGTGACCATCGGGGTAATATAGACGTTGAATAGTTCAGTAAACGCCATCCATTTGCCATCCGGACTAGGGGCAAAGGTGCTGGCATAGGTAGAAGTATAATGTGTTCTTTCGTTGTTACCGTTAATGCTGATACTTTTGAAGGCTTTTTTGCTACCAACATTGCTTTGGAAATAAATGCGGCTGTCGTCGGCACTAAATTGTGGCTTTATGCCATTGTCGGAAATGAGGGTTTTACCTCCTCCATTTGCATTGATGGTGTAAATACCCGGTCCTTTGCCGTAAGTAAGGCCCAGTACCATGTTCCCGCTCCCTTTACGGTACACAATTTTATCGCCTTTAGTAGAATAACTAGGCGAGTAGTAAAACCCTTTTTCATCAGTAAGGCTAATGGTACTTCCAGAACTGATCTCCGTGCGTTTAATGGCGCCTTTAAATTCATCGCTCCAGGTGGTGTAAACTACATATTTACCATCCGGACTAATATTGGGTTCAAATTCAAAGTCGATGCCATTCGTTACCCGAAGGGCTTTTCCGTTAGGGAGATCCTTTTTATATAAATAGCCTGCTGCATTAAAGATTACTGATTTGCCATCCGGGGCCGTGGTCAGCTGCCTGATCATCTTCGCAGAGAACTCTTCGCTGTATACCTGGTTGGTTATTTGCAAGGCCTCCTGCACAGTTTGGTTGCTGGTTACCTGGAATGGTATATCTGCAACCTGCAATGTGGTGAGATCGATTTTTTTGATCTTTCCTTTAGCATAGAAAATCAGGTTCTTTGAATCTGGTGTCCAGGCAAAATTGGGGTAAACACCAAATATAGCCCAAGTTTCCTGTTGGTCATGGGATAGGTCGTCAAAAACCGGCCATTGTTCTCCGGTTTTCAGGTTGTGCATGTACAACACAGATTTTAAGCGTACTCTTTTTACATAGGCCACCATTTGTCCATCTGGCGATACCTGTGGTCTTGCTGCGCCGCCCTGCTCGGCAATCAGGTTACTTAGTTTCCCTGTGCTCAGGTTGAGCTGGCGGATGGCGTAGATCATGCCATTGGGGTCTTTGCTGTATTCGAAGTTCGGCCCAGGACTCATGTCTTCACTGAAATACAGGTTCTTGCCATCAGGCGATACATTGGGCTCTCCGGCATCCTGCTGGTCGTTCTTTCTTTTGGTCAGCTGCACCCCGTCGCCACCGAATATGTTATACATCCACATTTCTCCGGCTCCCAAAGACCGTGTACCTGTGAAGTGCTTCCGTGCAATCAGGTAGTCACTGTTGGGCATCCAGGTAGCATTATTTAACAACCTGAAGGTTTCTTTGGAAATTTGTCTTTTATTTGATCCGTCACGGTTCATGATCCAGATGTTATCTGCACCGCTTTTATCGCTGGTATAAGAAATGTATTTCCCGTTCGGACTAAACCGAGGCTGGATTTCCCAGGCCGGGCCGCCCGTTAAAAGCCTTGCTGTACCTCCGCTAATGGGCATGACATAGATATCACCTAGCAAATCAAAAACAATTTCTTGTCCATCGGCACTGACGTCAAGATTCATCCAGGTGCCTTCATTTGTACTTATATTGAAGTTTTTAACAGGGCCTTTGTATTTTTCAATATCCCATCTTGCATTTTCTTTCTTATCTTGGGAGAAAGCTGGAAGTGAAAGGATTGAAATAAGGACGATGAGTAGAAATTTACGCATATTGAGTTATGATGTCTATGAATGTTGAAGCCTGCAATTTAATAATATCAGTTCATTTTTATAGTTTTGAACCTACCTTTTATGAATAAAGCAGATATATTAAAGCAATACTGGGGATTTGATACTTTCAGGCCATTACAGGAGGATATTATTGACGCTGTTTTGGAAAATAAAGACACCATGGCCTTATTGCCTACCGGTGGTGGTAAATCCTTGTGTTTCCAGGTACCCGCTCTTTTAAAGGAGGGGATCTGCCTGGTAATTTCGCCTTTAATTGCCCTCATGAAAGACCAGGTGGAAAACCTGAAAGCCAAAGGGATTGAGGCCGTAGCGATCTATGCCGGGATGGGAAAAAGAGAAATTGATATCCTTCTCGACAACTGTATCTACGGCAAAATCAAGTTCTTATACCTTTCTCCCGAACGCCTATTATCCGAAATCGTCAAGGAACGCATTTCCTATATGAAAGTGAACCTGATCGCGGTAGATGAAGCGCATTGTATTTCGCAATGGGGCTATGATTTCAGGCCTCCTTATATGAAAATCAAGGATTTACGGTTAATCCATCCCGATGTGCCTATTATTGCTTTAACGGCTACTGCTACACAGTTTGTAAGGGCAGATATCATCGATAAGCTGGAGCTGACTGCACCTAAAGTTTTTGTGAAAAGCTTTGCCCGTAAAAACCTGTGTTATGTGGTGTTCGACCTGGAGGATAAATACCGTAAACTGATCGATATTACCCGTAATGTCCATGGTTGTGGCCTGGTGTATGTAAGAAACAGGAGGGAAACGGCAGAGGTTGCCTTCTTCCTGCAAAGAAATAATATCTCCGCAGATTTTTACCATGCCGGCTTGCCACGGGATGAACGCTCTAAAAAGCAGGAGGATTGGAAAAATAATAAAACGCGGATCATCGTGGCTACGAATGCATTTGGGATGGGCATCGACAAGCCTGATGTGCGTTTTGTGGTGCATTTAGACCTGCCAGAAAGTTTAGAGGCTTATTACCAGGAAGCGGGTAGGGCTGGCCGTGATGGCAATCGTGCCTTTGCGGTATTGCTGGCCAATAAAAGTGACAGACATTCCCTGCAAGAGAAGTATACCAATAACTTTCCTTCGGTGGAGGAAATTAAAAAGACTTATCATTACCTGGGCAGCTATTACCAGTTGGCTTATGGTGTAGGACAGGGACTGAGTTTCCCTTTTGACCTCGCTGATTTTTGTAAGAAGTTTAACCTTGGGGTGCTTAAAACCATTGCTGCTTTGAAGTTTTTAGAGCATGATGGTTACCTGACTTTATCCGAAAATATCTTCCTGCAGTCCAGGGTACTGGTCACGGTAAATAATGAGGATTTGTACCGTTTCCAGATTGAAAATGCGGGTTTCGACCCGCTGATTAAAGCCATCCTGCGGTCTTATGGCGGTGCTTTTGATCAATATGTGAAGATTGTGGAGGCTGACCTTGCTCATCGACTGGCGATTTCTTACAATACGGTAGTTGCTATGCTCAACAGGTTGCAGGACCAGGAAATTATTTCTTATTTGCCGCAGACGGATCAGCCCCAGCTGATGTTTATTTTACCAAGGGCAGATCAGCTGCACATGGATATTGATGTGAAATATATTGAGTTGCGTAAAAAGATACAGGAAGATCAAATCAATGCGGTTCTAGCCTATGCCTCTTCTGATTCTTGCCGAAGTGTCCAGCTTTTAGCTTATTTTGATGAGCCTCAGGCAGCTAAATGTGGGGTGTGTGATAGCTGCCTCGCGGAGAAAAGGGCCCAGGATCTGGATGAATTGGCAGAGAAGATTGACTTTGAAATTGCCACTTTGCTGCAAACTGCTCCTTATGTGTTAACGGATCTTGTAAATGCTGTTAAAACCGGTACGGAAGGTGAGAAATTAGACCGGATCAGGGAGTTGATGGATGCAGGGAAAATTAAGACGGACGGAAAAAACTATTACCTGTAAATAATGTTCATTCAATGAGATTTTAATTTGCAGTATTAAAATCATAATTTGCAGTATTAAAACTTATCTACGGTAAGCTTTTAATGCTTCCTTACGCTTAAAACAACATACGATAAATACATACGAATGAAACAACTTAGCTTATTTTTATTGGCACTCTCTCTCTTATTTACTGCTTGTAATACCAAATGTGTAGAAGATTCCGGAATTCGTGTAGAGCGTGCTGAGCAATTGGAAGCGTTTGAGAAACTGGAAATAAGAGGCCCTATCAAAGTGATTCTTCAACAAGACAGCAGTTATAAGGTTCGTATTGCTGCAGACTCTAATATCATTGAAGATGTGAAAGTTTCGGTAGGCAGTAAAACCTTAAAGTTAAAGCTTGATCCGGAAAAATACTGTGGTCAGGATTCTGTGATCGTGTATGCTGGTATACTTTACCTGACATCCATCAGGATGGAAAACGAAAGCAAACTTGCTTCTCATGCGTTGTTGAACCTTAAAGACGTAGAACTGAATTTAGATGGTAACACCGAAGTGAACATGGAACTCACCACCGGAAAAATGACCACTACAGTTGATGGTACATCAAAAATTACCCTGAGGGGGCAGGCTGGTGAACATAACCTGAAGTCTACAGGTGCCTTAACCCTGGACGCTTTTGATTTTGTGACGGCAAAAGTTAGTCTGAATACAGAAGGTGTCAATAAAGCGAATATCAATGTACTGAACGACTTAAACCTGGAAACTACGGGCACAAGTGAGGTTTATTATAAAGGTAGTCCGAAAAATATCAACAAGAAAAAAGCAGGTACTGCGCTTCTTGAAAAAGTGAATTAGAAAAGCTCCATTATATTAAGTGAATAGTCTAAAGAATAATAAAAGGGTAATCCGGTCATGGGCATTTTTTGACTGGGCAAATTCCGGGTACCACCTTGTCATCACCTCTACCATTTTTCCTGCTTATTATACGGTCATCACCACCACACCTGAGTGGGGGGATAAGGTGAACTTTTTTGGGTTGACTTTCGTCAATACGGCTTTGTCCAACTATGCGCTTGCGGCGGCTTACCTCATCATCGCATTGCTGTCGCCTGTACTCAGTGCTATGGCCGATCATAAAGGCAATAAAAAGGTCTACATGAAGCTTTTCACCTGGATCGGGGCTTTGTCCTGCTGCTGTCTCTATTTCTTTAAACTGGAAACGCTCGAGCTCGGTGTCATTTGTTTTGCCCTTGCCGCCATTGGTTATGGAGGTGGTATTGTGTTCTACAATTCTTACCTGCCTGAAATAGCCAGCATTGATCAGCAGGATGCGGTGAGTGCAAAAGGATTCAGTTATGGCTATATCGGCAGTGTGATTTTACAGCTCATCTGCTTTCTGTTTGTGCTGAAGCCGGAGTGGTTTGGTATTACCGACCTTAGTTTTCCAGCCAGATTATCGTTTTTACTCGTGGGTATTTGGTGGATTGGCTTTGCTCAGATTCCTTTTAAAGTATTGCCAAAAGGTAGTCCTAATTTTAATGCTGATGAGCAGAAAAAAATTACCAGTGGTTTTGTAGAACTACACAAAGTGTGGAATCAGATTAAGGAAATGGTGTTGATGAAAAGGTTTCTGGTAGGCTTCTTTTGTTATTCGATGGGTGTGCAAACAATTATGCTGGTGGCAGCAGGCTTTGGAAAGAAAATATTGAATTTAGATACTTCCGGTTTAATCGCTATCATCCTTATCATTCAGCTGGTAGCCATTGCCGGCGCTTACCTGATATCCCGATTGTCGAAATTATACGGAAACGTAAATGTGTTGATTTTTGTGGTGCTGCTATGGATCTTTATTTGTATCAGCGCTTATTTTATCACTACATCCATGCAGTTTTATCTGCTGGCCGCTCTTGTCGGACTGGTCATGGGCGGCATTCAATCGTTGTCCCGATCTACTTACTCGAAATTTATTCCTGAAAATACAGCTGATTCGGCCTCATTTTTCAGCTTTTATGATGTGACTGAAAAACTTGCTATTGTTGCCGGATTGGCTAGCTTTGCATACATAGAGGAACTTACCGGCAGCATGCGAAATTCTACAATTGCTTTAACATCTTTTTTTATATTAGGCTTGTTATTGCTGCTCTCACTACGCAGGGCTCAAGCTAAATTAATTGCTGTGCCTGTTCGCCACCTTGAACCCCATATATAATTGTTAAGAAATAGCTCAACATGAAGATAGAATTATTTGTTCCCTGTTTTATAGATCAGCTTTACCCGGAAACTGCTTTCAATACCATTAAAATATTGGAAAAAGCCGGATGTGAGGTGAGTTATAATCCTAATCAGACTTGCTGCGGGCAGCCTGCCTATAACGCTGGTTATTGGGAGGAGGCTAAAGTTACAGGTAACAAATTCCTGAATGATTTTTCTGAAAATAAATATATTGTAGCGCCTTCGGCTTCTTGTGTTGGTATGGTTAAAAGTGGGTTTAATGACTTGTTTACCAATACAATAGTTCATAATAAGTGCAGAAATATACAGACCAATATATTTGAGCTTTCTGATTTTCTGGTTAATGTGTTGAAGAAAGATTATTTTGGTGCAGAGTTGGATGGCAGGGCAGTCTACCATGATTCTTGCAGCGGTTTGCGGGAATGCAAAATTAAGGACGAACCTCGCTTGTTATTGTCTAAAGTTCATGGCCTGGAAATGGTGGAAATGAAAGATACAGACATGTGCTGCGGTTTTGGCGGGACTTTTGCCGTTAAGTTTGATTCCATATCTTCTGCAATGGCAGAACAGAAAGTGAATAACGCCCTGGAACAGGATGCGGATTATATTATATCTACTGACCTGAGTTGTTTATTGCATCTGCAGGGGTATATTGATAAGAATAACATCCCTTTAAAAACCATGCATCTTGCTGATGTTTTGGCTAACGGCTGGCTGGAAAGTACCGAATATTAAATTAATATATGAAACCAATTATTTTAGCCATCGCTGGCCTTTTTGCATTTTCTTTAAACCTGCAGGCGCAGGAAAACAAGTCTGGCGCTATTCAGTTTGTTACCAGTATTGATCCTGCAGCCATGGCCGAAGCCAGTGGGAGAACCTTAACACCTCAAATGCAGGCCAGGATGCAAAGTATGAAAACGCCGCATGAGCTATTGTTCAATGCTACCCACGCCAGCTATATGAAAGTGGAGGAGGTAGAAGACAGTAACAATGAAGGGGGCAGTGGCGGTACTTTCCGTATGGGTGGCTTCGGCGGCAGCAACCGTGATTATTATTACAGCTTTGCGGATAAAAAACTGACCGCGGTGTTTGACTTCCGTGATACTACTTATTTTCTGGATACCAAATTAGGAACAGCTGATCTTCCAGTGGCCATGGGAAACCGGCCTGCGATGACTGCACCTGTGGTAGCGTACATTAAATCTGACGAAACCAGGAAAATTATGGGCTTAAATTGTCACAAAGTGACGGTCAAAACAACCATGAAGCGTAAGGTTCAGGAGGAATTGAAAGAAGTTGTTACGGAAACTGTGGTTTGGTATACAAAAGACCTGGGTTTTGACTTCTCTCCAAATCCGGCATTATGGACTGAAGGCGCTGTGCTGGCGATCGAAGGTAAAGGGCATAACACCATGGCTAACAGCATAGAATATAGAAAGGTGAGTGCCAGGGATGTGACCTTACCTAAAAAAGGTACAGTGATTACTCAAGAGGCTTTGCAGACTAAAATGGAGTCGATGATGAGAAACAGGAGGGGCACTCAAGGTAACCAGTCCGGAAATACGATCAGAAATATTGTCATAAATTAGGATTTTAACGTAACTTCGCATTCTAAATCACATTGTAGGTGATTATAATTTTTATAAATATTAAACTTAATAAATCATAGTTGTAGATGATTAATATTACACTTCCTGACGGTTCTGTTCGTCAGTATGAAAAGGGCACAACTGCCCACCAGATCGCTTTATCCATTTCTGAGGGTCTTGCACGTAACGTATTAGCTGCTGAAGTCAATGGTGAGGTTTGGGATTCTTCCAGGCCTATTATTAAAGATGCTGAAGTAAAATTGTTAACCTGGAATGATACGGCTGGTAAAGCTACATTCTGGCATTCTTCTGCCCACATTATGGCTGAAGCGCTGGAAGAATTGTATCCTGGAACCAAATTTGGCATCGGACCGGCTATTGAAACGGGCTTTTATTATGACGTAGACTTCGGTGAAATCGAATTTTCTTCGGATGATTTTAAGCTGATCGAGAATAAAATGATTGAAATCGCCAAGCAAAAACAGGTTTTTGTAAGGGAGAGTATTTCTAAGGCTGAAGCTTTGGATTATTTTACTTCAAAAGGCGATGAATATAAACTGGACCTGATTGATGGTTTGGAGGACGGTAAAATTACTTTTTATACCCAGGGTAAGTTTACTGACCTTTGTCGTGGTCCGCATATTCCTAACACAGGTTTTGTGAAGGCTGTAAAATTAATGAACGTTGCTGGTGCATATTGGCGCGGTGATGAAACTAAAAAACAGCTGACCCGTATCTATGGTGTTACTTTCCCTAAGGCCAGTGAACTGACTGAATACCTTCATATCCTTGAAGAGGCTAAGAAAAGAGATCACCGTAAATTGGGAAAGGAACTTGAATTGTTCATGTTCTCAGAAAAAGTTGGTGCTGGTTTGCCTTTGTGGTTACCGAAAGGTGCTGCTTTGCGTGAACGCCTGGTGCAGTTTTTAACCCGTGCACAAAGTAAATCTGGTTATGAGCAGGTGGTGACACCGCACATCGGTCATAAGAATTTATACGTTACTTCCGGCCACTATGAGAAATATGGCAAGGATGCTTTTCAACCTATAAAAACACCGCAGGAAGGGGAGGAGTTTTTCCTTAAGCCCATGAACTGTCCTCACCACTGTGAAATTTACAAGGTGAAACCGCGTTCTTATAAAGATCTTCCTTTGCGTTTTGCTGAATTTGGTACTGTGTACCGTTATGAGCAAAGTGGTGAGTTACATGGGTTAACCCGTGTGCGTGGCTTTACGCAGGATGATGCGCATTTGTTTTGCCGCCCCGATCAGGTGAAAGAAGAGTTTAAAAAAGTAATTGACCTGGTTTTATATGTGTTTAAGTCCTTGGGTTTTGAAAGTTATACCGCTCAGGTGTCACTTAGAGATCCGGAAAACAAAACTAAATACATCGGCTCGGACGAAAACTGGGAACTTGCAGAAGCAGCGATCATTGAGGCTGCCGACGAAAAAGGCCTGAATACGGTTGTGGAATATGGAGAGGCCGCATTTTACGGTCCGAAACTGGATTTCATGGTGAGAGATGCGATTGGCAGAAAATGGCAGTTGGGAACGATACAGGTGGATTACAATTTGCCAGAGCGTTTTGAACTGGAATATACCGGTAGCGATAACCTTAAACACCGCCCGGTAATGATACACCGTGCACCTTTCGGTTCATTGGAGCGTTTTATTGCTGTGCTGATTGAACACTGTGCCGGAAACTTCCCCTTATGGCTATCTCCGGAACAATTTATTATTCTTCCTATCTCAGAAAAATATGAAGAATATGCGAAAAAAGTTTCAGATGAACTAAATAATTCCGATATTCGCGGTTTAATAGATTTTCGGGATGAAAAAATCGGAAGGAAAATCAGAGACGCTGAAGTAAAAAAGATCCCTTACATGCTGGTTATCGGTGAAAAGGAAATGACTGAAGGCAAAGTTTCCGTAAGAAAGCATGGAGACGGCGATTTAGGTGAGATGACTTTACAAGAATTCAGCGAACTATTAATTAAAGAAATTACAATTTAAATAAGATATAAATTTGGCATTAGGCAGACCAGGATTTAATAGGGGACCACGTCCTCCTTTTAAGAAAAAAGAAGCAGAACATAATATTAATCAGTTTATCAAGGCTCAGGAAGTGAGATTAGCTGGAGATAATGTTGAACCAGGGATCTATCCTTTGGCAAAAGCTTTGGCAATGGCCGACGAGTTGGAATTGGATCTGGTAGAAATTTCTCCAAATGCAAATCCTCCAGTATGCAGGATTATTGATTACAGCAAGTTTGTTTACGAGCAAAAGAAAAAGCAGAAAGAAATTAAAGCTAACGCGAAACAAACAGTCATTAAAGAAATCCGTTTTGGACCGAATACCAATGATCACGATTTTCAGTTTAAACTAAAACATGCGGTTAGTTTTCTGGAGAACGGTGAAAAGGTGCGGGCTTACGTTCACTTTAAAGGCCGGGCTATTGTTTACAAGGAACAAGGAGAGATTCTGTTACTTAAATTTGCTCAGGCGCTTGAAGATATAGGTAAAGTTGAGTTATTGCCTAAGTTGGAAGGTAAACGGATGTTTTTAACACTTGCTCCTAAAGTGCAGAAAAAATAAATAAATTACATAAATAAACACAGGTTATGCCAAAAATGAAAACCAATTCCAGTGCTAAAAAGCGTTTTTCGCTTACTGGAACCGGTAAAATCGCAAGGAAGAACGCATACAAAAGCCACATCTTAACCAAGATGTCTACAAAACGTAAGCGTAACTTAGGTCACACTAGCATGGTGTCATCAGCAGATATGGGCAACGTTAAACGTATGCTTGCAATCGGTAAATAATTTAATTTTTAACCAGGTACCCGGTAGTAAGTTTGCTGAAATACGCAACACCGCTTATCAAAACACAACAACACTATGCCACGTTCGGTAAACGCAGTAGCTTCGAGAAGAAGAAGGAAAAAAGTCCTAAATATGGCCAAAGGCTATTGGGGATCAAGAAGCAAGGTTTTCACCATTGCTAAAAATACGGTAGAAAAAGGTTTGCAATATGCTTACCGTGACCGTAAAGTTAAGAAAAGAGAATTTCGTGGATTATGGATTCAACGTATCAACGCTGGAGCTCGTCAACACGGTATTTCTTACTCTCAACTAATTGGTAAATTAGCCAGCAAAAATATCGGCTTAAACCGTAAAGTATTAGCTGATTTAGCTATGAACCATCCGGAAGCTTTCAAAGCTGTTATTGATACAGTAAAATAGATAGAATTCAAGGTTTACAAAAAAAGGGAGCATTTAGCTCCCTTTTTTTGTGTCTTCGATTTTATCTTGTGTCATTACCTCGGTTGTTATTTGCTAGTGTTGATGAGCTCATCAACACTAGCTCCTGTTGAGCTGTGACAATGATTTCTGCATTTGTGACATCATGGTCGATAAGGTTTCAATGGTTGGTTCAGGGGTAGGGTCTGGCAGGCTGGAGCTGAAATAAGCTTTCGCTTTCCAGATTTCCAAAATGTCTTCTGCAGCAATCTGGTAAGGATCATATACTTTGTTGTCTGAAATAAGTTTTAATTCCTTATTTTCTTTGAAACGGTTACCTGCCCTTTTATAAACTACGCCTTCGTTCCTGCTGATGATCACATAGGTTTCGCCGGTTTTAACCTCATTCCAGTTGTCAAGGTATTCTCCGATAATGATGCTTCCGGGTTGAATAGGCAGCATAGAATCTCCTGTGATTTCAAAGGCCCTGAAAGTTCCCTGCTTCAGGCTTGGCAGCGGTAATTGGAATTTAGGCAATTCCCTGATGTATTCCGGATCTGAAAAACCATTTAAATAACCTGCGCTTGCCTTTACAGGAACGAGCTCAATGTTTTCATTATCGTCCTTATCTACTGAAATACTTAATACCCGGAGGTTCGTTCCCTGGCTCTTAAGTTTCGGTTTCCATTTATCATTGATCTCTTCATTAATGAATTCATCCATGCTAAATTCATAGAAGTCTGCTATTTTCTTTAGTAATTCGTATTTAGGTTCGGCACGGTCTTCTTCATATGCACCGACCAAAGATCTTTTAATGCCAATAGCATCAGCGAATTGCTGCTGGGTAAGGCTCTTTTTCTTCCTTAGGTATTTAAGGTTTGCTGAAATATTTGACATAAAATAAATTTAATATATATTTTGTTTTTACTAATATTGTTAGTATCATTGTACCAATAAAGTTAGTAATATTTATTCGTTGTACAAATATATATACTAACTAATTTAGTTTAAAACATTTTAAGATAAAAGCTATGAAAAAATTTGTATACATCTTAACCGACAGGAACCGAACCAGCCTGCATGTAGGCATGAGTGCTGATCTGATGAAAACTTTGGATTTCTATAAGCAGATGCCTAGCTTATTTTTTGATAGTGGCCAGCAGCTTTCGCGGCTGGTATATTTTGAAGAGTTTAATACGGAAACCCAGGCCCTGAGCCGCTTCAAAACATTGAGCCGTTTCACCAGAATGCAAAAAGAACGCCTGGTGCGTTCTTGTAACCCTGATTGGGTGGATTTAACCATTGGTCTGGACTTTGAACATATCGTTTTCAGCAAAACAATCAATACACAGGTTTCCATGCCTCTAGGCAGGGTGTCTTAGCGTTGAAATAATCCCGGGGTTAAGATTACCATCCTGGGGCAAAGGTTAAGCCGAATACGCCCGCTTTAACATCACTACGTTGAAATGGAAATGCATAATATGGTTCCAGTACAAAATAGCCGAACATATTTATCCTGAGGGAGATACCTGCACTTAAAGCAGGTACTCTTTCCAAAGGAGTACCGTTTGGTAATAACTCTCCGCTTGGCTGACTTTTAAAAACTATCTTTGAATCTTCATTCCAGGCCAGGCCTGCATCGAAGAAGAGGTTAAGGTCTGAAAAGAGAAATTTGGAAGGGATCTGCGCCAGTCTTTTTGGTCCTGTAAACGGTAAACGTACCTCGAAATTAAACACTGCTATTTTACTTCCTGAAAGTTGGTTGATATCAAAATTTCCTGCGCCCCCCTGGTTGTTATAAAGGGAGTTGGCTTCATAACCCCTGATAAAGTACGGATAGCCAATAAATAAAGGATAAAGGTTTTCTCCTTCTTCCCCAATTCGCATATAAGTCAGTGCCCTCACGGCAAGCGTGATCGGTTTTAACCGTACATATCTTCGTCCATCAAGGTTAACCGTAGTGAAATTATAATCGCCAAAATTTTGCTCAGCACCAACTCTGTACCTGAAGCCTTGCAGTGGTGAGGTTAATCCAGTAATGGTATTTTCACCAACAAAGGCACCATTTAAATTAAAGATCTGGAAGGAATCAAATGATACACCGAATTCCCGTGCAGCTTCTTCATTGGAGACTTTCTTTTTATCAGAGCCCAGGTAGAAACCAGGGAAACCATTCACGTTTTCGTAGTAATTGCTGATCCTGTCGATACGGTAGCTGTACCTTGAATAGGAGGTGCCGAGGTCGAAACGATGTGATTTATTGAAAGGGTGTGATGCAAACAGTTGTACTTGGTTTTCGAAGGTCCGGATCAGGTTGGTCCTGTCGGTAATCACTTCAAGCGGTTCATCGGATCCCTCTACAGGTAAACTTTCGGCTACAATGTCTCTGAATCCGGTAAGATAGGGGATATGAGAAATACCAACACCCCAATTCACCCGGCGTTCCTGGTTGATGTAACCAACCATACCACCGAAGTCGTATACCTCTCCGTTTATCGCCAGGTTGGCAACGATCTGGTTCCTGCCCAGGATATCACTGAACATCCCCACAACGCCACCCATCACGCCCGTACCAAATGTGCTGGTGGATACCCCGACGCCGCTATTGGCAAGGTAATCTAATTTGAATTTAGGCCGGTAGGCAATATTGTTTAGCGAATCAAGAGGAGTTTTTGCAAAGCTTCTGAAATTGTTGATGTTCGGATTGACAATATTAACGGCTACGTTTTCAACTGGGGGTAAAATGGCTGCATCAAAATTAACGTCCTGTGCATCGACTGGTACGGCTTTGAAGTTTTCACGGGCTGCATTGTATAAAGTATAGCGTTGGGATCTGTAATAGCTGTAAACGATCTCATCGTTTCTTGATACCGTGATTGCAGGAGAGAACTCTGTGATCCCACTGATACCGGTAAAGTAGTCAGTCAGCTGGTTCAATGCACCACTGCTCAGGTTATATTCATACATATTCCTGAAACCATCCCGGTTAGACAGGAAAAAGATCCTTTGGCTGTCGCCAGAAAATAAAGCATTCAGGTTGTTGGCTCCCGGAAAGATCGGGAGGTTGGTTAAGCTTTTACTTTCAAAATCGTAAATGGTTAAATTAATAGGATTAACCGCTTGTGTGTTTTGGCTGTCGATCGAAACCCGGTCAGAAGAAAAGATTAGTTTTTTACCGTCAGGCGCATAGCTTGGTGCGTAATCAGAATAAGCGTCGTCAGTAATCTGACTAATTTTTTTTGTTTTGAAGTTGTAAGAGAAAATGTCACTCTGGCCTTCTACCATGCCCGAAAAAGCGATATCATTACCGTCGGGCGACCAGGTCAGGTTACCAAATTGCTCCACATCTCCCATTCCTGTTTGCAGCAGGACATTCCTTTTTTCTATGTCGATTACCATTAACTGGTTCCGGCCCTTGCTGAAAACGACGAAGGCAAACTTCTTACTGTCAGGCGACCAGGCTCCTGCGGATTCCAGGAAACTGAAGTCATCAATATGGGAACTGGTGACCTGGCTGCTGAGTTTTTTAAGAATTTTACCTGTCTTCGCATCCGCCAGGAAGAGATCTATCCCAAACAAGTCTTTTTCGGACATAAATGCCAGGTATTCTCCATTCGGACTTATCGCAGGGGCAACGTTCATATTACCGGCATTTTTATTGTCGATAATTTTTGTTCCGGTGATCCTTACCTGTGCACTGTCGGCTTTTAACATAGGCCGGTAATGGCTTTCTATAGCGTTTTTCCAAAGGCCGGATAAAGCTTTATCATCATAACCTAAGGTATATTTCAACCCGTTTTCATAACCAAACTTCGCGGTGTTTTTAAGTAAGGGTACAATGGTGGTATCGCCGTAAACGGAGCCGATGAAAGTCCAGAAAGCCTGCCCATAACGATAAGGGAAATACCTATTGGAACTGGTCAGGTCTTTTAAAGAGGGGATATCCCTGTTCAACAGGGCATCCCGCATCCACATGGAGGTGAAAGCATCTTTCTTGCCAATGGAAAGGTATTCTGCCATACCTTCGATCATCCATAGGGGTACCTGGCTCACGTTCTCCAGTGTTAATGAATCTGTTTCCAAAAGACTGTGGTATTGGAAAGCATGCACAAGCTCATGTCCTAGCACGTGTCTGGTCTGGCTGTTTAATTCCATCACCGGCATGATCACCCGGTTTTTTAAGGCTTCGGTGACACCCCCGGTTCCTACGCCAATATCACCTTGTAAGGCCGTTGTTTGTTGAAAATCTGGATGGTTGCTGTAAAGAATAATAGGATTTTTTTTCTCAAAAGTATCCCTGAAAATTTCCTGGTGCATTTTATACCAAGTTTCGGCATCCTGGGCAAACCTTTGTACCAGGTCTTTATTTTTTAAATAATAGTAAATTTCAAAGTTCGGCGTTTGCAGCACTTCAAACTTCACATTTTTATACCTTACCTTATTCTGACCGAAATATTGCGCCTGAACAGCAAGGTTAGAAATCATTATGAATATTAAGCCTAAGATTAACCGTATAAAATTCATAGTCTATTGTGTTAGGAATCAGCGTTTTGTAAAAGTATTTTTATCGTTGAATTGTTTTGTCTTCTTAGTTTTTTTCTCTTTCTTTTTCCAGTCTCCGTTGTTCTCTTCGTAATTCTCTTTCTTCTTTCCTGCTCAACGGTGTAGCTGGTGCAGGCTTGGCCGCTTGTGGGGTTGCCGGTTGTTTTTTAGGTTCCGTTGGTTGTACTTCTAAGGTTTGTCCTTGTGTTTCCGGTGTTTCATTTAAAAACGGGTCACCCATATCCAATGAGTCTGTTTGTATGGTGTCGGTTGCAGTTGTATCCGGCACATAACGAGGCGTAGGACAGTTATACTTTACATTTATTTTTACTGTAGCCTTTGGAAATGGTCCATAGGTATAACCGCTGGTTGGATCCTGATAAACCTTCTCCATAAATTTAGCAAAAATGGGCAGGGCTGTTTTGCCACCTTCACCTGTTGCACTGTTTTTAAAGTGTGCCGTGCGCTCATCACATCCCACCCAGACTCCGGTAACCAAATCTTTGGTGACGCCCATGTACCAGCCGTCTACATAAGCGGAGGAAGTACCGGTTTTACCACCTATCTGATTGTTCTTCTTCCAGAGGTCCCATTCCCATAAGGCCTGAGATGTACCACCTGGTTCATCCATTCCACCTCTGAGCATGTAAAGCATTAGCCAGCTGATTTCTTCTGTAAGTACGCGCTTTTGTTTCGCCTTAAATTCTGCGATTAATTTACCATCAAGATCGGTAATTTTTTCAACTAAAATAGGCTCAGTTTTCATTCCATTATTTAAGAAAGTTCCATAAGCTTTTACCATTTCATAAACGGTAACATCATTGGATCCAAGGCTTACAGAGGGTACTGAGGCAAGGTGACTGTCGATCCCACATTCATGTGCCCACTTCACTACGTTATCCCAGCCCACCTTTTCTGTTACCTGTGCAGTAATCGTATTCACAGATCTCCCCATTGCTGCCCGCAGAGACATATCCTGGTAGGTATTGCTGTAGCTTGCATTTTTTGGTTCCCAGGTTTCTGTCTTTCCTTTTTCCTGGTAGGTGATGCGCACAGGTTTGTCTGTGAAGGTGTCGCAGGGGCTCATTCCGCTTTCCAAAGCAGCTAGATAAGCAAAGGGCTTAAAGGTTGATCCCGCCTGCCTTTTACTTTGGTTTACATGGTCATATTTAAAAAATTCATGGTCAATTCCGCCAACCCATACTTTGATCTTTCCTTCAAAGGGATCAAGTGTCATCATCCCGGCATTCAGGATTTTACCATAATAGCGGATTGAATCCATGGTCGAGAATAACGTATCCCGGTCACCTTTCCAGGTGAATATTTTCATTTTTTTCTTCTTATCGAAATAGGCATCAACGGAATCAGGATCATTTTGGTGCTTTTTGACCAGCATGGAATAGATAGGAAGATTTTTCTTTGCCCGGTTAGGGTAGTCTACTTTGTTGTTTTCAGAATCATACCAGGGATCTTCATTACCCCAGATACTATAAAACCGACGCTGCAACGTTTTCATTTGCTCGGCAACGGCTTCTTCCGCATGTTTCTGGAGCTTGGAATCAATGGTTGTATAAATTTTTAATCCATCTTCATATAAATCGTATCCATTATCAGTACACCATTTTTCAAGGTATTTGTCGACAGCCGCCCTTAAGTAAGAGTCACCATTGCTGCTGTCATCTACCTGGCCTTCTTTCAGCATGATGGGTGCTTTTTTATAGCGCTGGAGGTCTGCGTTATTGATATATTCGTATTTATTCATCTGGGAGAGCGCTACATTTCTGCGTTCTATTGCTCTTTCAGGATTCCTGACCGGGTTATAAGTAGATGTACCTTTTAACATCCCTACCAGCAATGCTGATTCGGGTATGTTTAATTCATTGGCTTCCTTGTCAAAGTACACCCTTGCGGCAGTTTTAATGCCGTAGGCGTTGTTGCCAAATGATACGGTATTGAGGTACATGGTAATGATATCCTTCTTTGAGTAATTGGCTTCCAGTTTTACCGCCGTCATCCATTCCTTAAATTTGGTCATGATGGTACGTACGACAGGGACATGTTTAAAGGCGCCCTGTGCCTTGTTGTACCTGGTGCGGTACAAGTTCTTTGCCAGCTGCTGTGTGATGGTACTGGCGCCACGTTTATCACCTGTTGCTGTAGCTATGCCACTGGAAACAAGTGAGATGAAATCGATGCCACTATGCTTGAAAAAACGCGCATCTTCTGTTGCAACCAATGCATTGATCACATTTGGTGCGATTTCTTCAAAATTAACCGGTGTCCTGTTTTCTTTAAAATAACGGCCAATCAACACACTGTCGGCTGTATAAAGTTCAGACCCTACACGCTGGGTAGGCTCTTTAATGTCTTGATAGGAAGGGGAATACCCAAATAACCACAAGAAATTTAATTGCAGGGCACAAAAGAAAATTAATATACAAAAAATAAATATGGAAAAATAGCGAATATACTTGTTGCGAATTTCTTTAAACATGGATAAAGATCAAAAAATTGTAAAACAGTTTAAGTTAAAAAATGTTAAAACTTGCAGTACAAATAAACGTAATTTAATTTACTAATATTTTGTGATTATTGAAATAGGAGCGGCTTTATGGGATATAATAATTCTTGTATGGAATATGATATATGAAATCACCACTAGATTCAATATAAGCAGATGATAGCTTCATTACCATTGAAAACAATATAACGAATGAAAAAAGAGATTGAACAATATCTAGCAGCACCTGGGAATAAATTTTCCCTCAAGGATTATGGAACAAGTTATGAAGGGAAACAGGAGAAAGATGATGGTGAACAGGAGCTGGAGGAAGTTAAAAGCCGACTGAGTGTGTTTCAGGAGACCATGTATGCAGCAGATTCACATGCTATATTAATTATTTTCCAGGCAATGGATGCTGCCGGGAAAGACAGTGCCATTGAACATGTGATGTCTGGTTTAAATCCACAGGGCTGTGAGGTTCATAGTTTTAAAACGCCTAATTCCCTTGAATATGCACATGATTTTTTATGGCGACACTACCTTGCATTGCCTGAAAAAGGGAAGATAGGGGTGCATAATAGGTCCCATTATGAGAATGTGCTGGTATGTAAAGTCCATCCTGAATATATCCTTGCGGAAAATATTCCGGGAATTGATGAAGTTAAAGATATTGATAAAAAATTCTGGGAGAAACGTTACGAGAGCATCCGGAATTTTGAAGCTCACCTGACTGCAAACGGCATAACCATCATCAAGTTTTTTCTTCATGTATCAAAAGATGAGCAAAAGAAACGTTTCCTGGACAGGATCAATGATCCTAAAAAGAACTGGAAGTTCTCTGAAGGCGATTTAAAAGAAAGGAAGCTATGGGATGATTACATGGATGCTTATGAAACTGCGATCCAGGAGACTTCCACTAAGGATGCCCCCTGGTATGTTATACCTGCAGATCAGAAATGGCATGCGCGTTTAACCATCAGTAAAATCATGGAAGCGACTTTTGAAAACCTTGGTCTCCGCTTTCCGGAACTGGCCCCTGATGAACTGGAAAGGCTTGATGACATTCAAAAAAGGTTGGTCAAGGATTAATTTTTCTTGCTTTCCAATTCATGTTGATAGAGTATTCTTCCCAGGTTTTTCATAAAGGGATAACAAATGGTTTCATATTCATATTTACCGTCGTTATAAATCCCGTCTTCATTGGATTGCACTACGGCTGTTAAAAAGAACTCTACCTGGTTTTTCGAATCTTTGAAATAAGCGTTGTCGATGATGAAACCATAAGAGTCTCCATATTTGTTGAACATTTGAAGGTCTGGATTAATGGCGGCATCTTTTTCCCTGCCATAAAAAAGCATTTTGGAATAGGCCGGCCAAAATTCCTGAGGGTCATATTTTGGATAATCACTTTCTGTAGGTAATTTACTCATGTAGGTGTAAATCAACTGGTAATCTTCGTGATGAAGATTAAATCGCTCGTTTTTAGGGAAAGCTTCCGGCAGCATTAATTTTTTCATTAAAGCCTGCTGGTCGCTGATGGGAAATGCGTTCTTATTTTCAAGGCTAAAGGGTTTGCTGACCAGGTTTTCGCTGCTGTCGATGTAAGCTTTGCCCATGATCGTGTTACGGAGTTCCAGTGGATATTCTTTAGGATCGTATTGTTCCTTCTGGGAATAAATCAGTTTGTCGCCATTATAAAACCTGATGGGGTTGGTATGTTTTGATGGTTCTCCTGCATCGCCAATAGCCAATCGGTTTAGGATCCTGCTTTGGTGCAATCCGTATTTCTTTAATTTTTCGTTGATTTCAGCCCTGCCAATAAATTCAAACAACCTGTTAAAGGCATCATTATCGCTGGTTAACAGGATTTTTTTAATATAATGTTCGATGGAAGGCAGGCCATTTTGGGCAGTAGAATCCTTGCTGACTTTCGTTTGTCCGGTGAAAACGCTGTCTGTGATCATGGTGCTTTTTGCGCTCAGTCCCTTGATTTTTAACTCATTGATTTTTTCCAGGGCAAAAATAACTGCCGCAAGTTTTACCGTACTTGCGGGATAAAAGTAATGTTGATCATCAAGATTATAGCTGTACGATTTGAAAACGGGCTTTTTGTTTTTATTCCGGATCACCTGGGTGTACAATACCTGTACCTGTTTTTTTTGAGGATGATTAAGGACGGTGGAAAATTGTTCTGGTTGGGAACGCATTAACTTTTCAAGGAAGGAAGTATCTATTTTTTGTGCCATGGTTGGAATACTAAGCATGCAAAAGAGGAATATAGCTGTTTTAAGCATATGTTGAGATTTGAAAGACATTAATTAGCTGAATTGTTAGCCCTAAATATAGGAAATTTGATACATTTGCAATGCTTTTGGTTCCTTATAGGTAATATATATGGATTAAAAGGGAATACGGTGTAAATCCGTAACTGTCCCGCAGCTGTAAGCTTCAAAATGGTATTCCAATCACCGCCACTGTTTAAATCATTTAAATGGGAAGGCAGGAATACCTGAAGTAAGTCAGAAGACCTGCCATTTGCTTTATTATTTCATAGCTTTCGGGGATTGAAGCTAGGAATCAGACCATTTTTGGTGTGTCTTTCCTATTTCTACCTGTTTGTTGTGGCGAGAATTGACATATAACACGCAGATAAATGAACAAAAACAATTACTTTTTCCTTGCCGCTGCACTGGCAATTACGCCGATGGCTTTCATGAACCCTTTGTATGCCCAGGAAGAAGTTAAACTCGAAGAGGTGGTAATTTCTACAACCAAGAATGAGCAGAAACAAAGTCAGACGGGTAAGGTAGTGACCATTATTGGGCCTGAAATTCTGGAACGCAGTCATGGTAAAAACCTGACCGACTTGCTGAATGAGCAGGCAGGTATTGTGGTAAGTGGCGCTACTGGGAACCTGGGGCTGAACAAAAGTATTTTCATCAGGGGTGCATCAGGTGCCTATGCAGTGGTACTGATTGATGGAATTGTGGTGAGCAGCCCTTTAGGAAACGGTTCTGCTTTTGACCTTAGGATGTTTTCAATTGATCAAATTGATCATATAGAAATCCTAAAAGGTGGACAGTCAACTATTTATGGTTCTGATGCTGTGTCTGGTGTAATCAATATCATCACTAAAAAAGGAGCTAAAGGCGGTAACAGTGTTTACGGAGTGGGTAGCATCGGCAGCTACGAAACGTATAAGGGCACGGTTGGGATCAGCAGTCGTGTGGATAATTTCTCTTACAATGTGGCTTATACACAGGCTAAAACTGATGGTATTTCTGAAGCAGCAAGGCCAGGGGATGTATCATCACCCTTTGAAAAAGATGGTCACAAAACCGGTGCTGTGAATGCTAACTTTTCCTTACAGGCTGATAAAAATTTAAGCATCAATCCATTTTTGCGTTACTTTTATGGTCACTATGATTTTGATGCCAATGCCTATGAAGATCATCTGGAAAATAATTATAAGCTGAAATATTTCAATGGGGGGGTGAATACCAAATACGATTTTGGCTCGGGGAAAATAACTTTCAACTATAGTTATGAAAATGCACAGACCAATTCCCAAAGTCAATATGGTAAAAGTATTTCTGAAGGTAAAATGCAAATGGTAGACTTGTTCTATAACCAGAAAGTTGGTGACCATTTAAATGTGCTTGTGGGCATGGATAACCGCATCAATACTTTCAAGTTAAATGCTGAAATGCCTCCCCGAGCGAATTTATTCAGTACTTATGGCTCTTTATTTCTGCATGACATCAGTATTTTTAATCTTGAAGTTGGCGGACGGTACAATAAACACCAGGAATATGGAGAGAATTTTACGTATAACATTACACCTTCGATCATCGTTACTAAAGGGGTAAAGGTTTACGGTACGATATCTACAGCGTTTAAAGCGCCAACTTTAGAAAATCTATTTGGTGAATTTGGTGCAAACCTGGACCTGCAACCCGAAGAGTCTAAAAATTATGAAGCAGGGGTAGATTTCAAGTTTGCTGAAGATAAGCTTAACTTAAGGCTGGCCGGTTATAAACGTGACCTCAGTAATGCCATTGTTTACGGTAATACCAGTTTTATTAACCTTGCAAATCAAAAGGTTAAGGGTTTTGAAGTGGAGCCTTCCTTTAATATCGGGAAGTTCAATGCCAAGGGTTATTATGCTTATGTAGAAGGTTCGGAGTTCAATTACATTACCAATGAGGTAGCTGATTACCTGGTGCGGAAAGCAAACCATGTCTTTGGCTTGAATGCGGGAGTACAACTATCGAAAGATCTGTATGCAAGCTCTAGCTTTAAATATAACGGAAAGCGGAAGGACGGCGATTTTGTAAGTTACCAGATTGTAGATTTGCCAGCTTACAAATTGCTTGATTTTTATGCAGAGTATGCACTTATAGGTAAACGTGTCAAAGTATTTGCTGATTTGAAAAACGTATTAAATGAAAAATATACAGAGTTTTATGGCTACAACAGTATGGGCTTTAATATGAATGCAGGTATAAGTTTTAATATTCGATAAAGAATTGATATTTTTACACTTTAAATCCTCAATAACATGTCATTGAAAAAAATAAATTTACGTAATTCCCTTCTGATTCTTGTGATTGTTGCTGCAGCAGCCACACGTTTTATGAATCTAGGCACTTTCAGCTCCTGGACAAATTTTACGCCGCTGGGTGCAATGGCCTTATTTGGCGGAGCTTATTTCTCTGATAAATTGAAGGCGTTTGCTGTGCCCTTAATTACCTTATTCGTGAGCGACCTGATTTTGAACTTTATGTATTACCAGAAGTTTGTTTTGTTTTATGAAGGTGCATTCTGGGTGTATTTAAGCTTTGTATTGATGGTTTTTGTGGGAACTTTCCTGAAAAAAGTAAATGTGCTGAATGTATGCCTTGCTTCAATAGCAGCGGTATTTGTTCACTGGATCGTATCTGATATCGGTGTAGTGCTTTATGCAGCTTCTATTTACCCTAAAACTTTTGGCGGCTACTTGACGGCATTAATTGCTGCAATTCCCTTTGAACGTAACCTGTTGGTCAGTAATTTGGTTTACGGCTTGTTTATGTTTGGTATTTTTGAGTTTGCCAAGACCAAAGTACCGGAATTGGGTTTCAAGAAAAATCAATTACAACATTCATAGAATTTTGAAATTACCCTTTCGTATCCAGCGTAAGGGTAATTTCATTACCTATTTCATCTACCGTCTCGTCATTAAGGACTACCTCCAGCCGCTCGCCGGTTAAATCTGGTTCATACAAAGGCAGATCTCCCGCTACCACCTCTTCAGGGGGAACAACTTCCCAGCCGTCGGTATCATTCATGTAACGAATGGCACCAACTATCCCTCCGTAATAAATAACTTTATAATATTTTTCTTTTGTGGGCAGGATGGTTAATGTGACTTCATTATCACCATACCCTACCTTAATGTTAAATGGTTCCATATGTCCATAAACTGCAATATTTGCCAAATTGTTTCACCCATGCTTTCGTAAATCCAAATTATGGAAGATTATAACAGAATGATATAAATAGGGAGTACCCAAAAGAGGGTATCTTTGTCATAGAAACTTAAGCAATGAATGATATAGAAGCATTAGAAAAGATCTCCCTGCCTGTACTGGGTATGACTTGTGCCGGGTGTGCAGCAAGTGTGCAATCAATGATTGCCGCTCAGACTGGTGTAAATGCTGCTGAAGTTAATTATGCTACACAAAGCGTGAATGTCACCTATCAGCCTTCATTGATCAAACCGGAAGCATTTCAGGAAGCTCTTCAGGGTATAGGCTATGACTTAATCCTGAATCAGGAAAAAGGCAAGAAGCAACAGGAAGAAGTGCAATCTGCCCAATACCTTATTTTAAAGAAACGTACCATCTCGGCCGCCATTTTAACTTTACCTATTGTAGTGATCGGTATGTTCTTTATGGAAATGCCTTATGGCAATAGCATCATGTTGGTGTTAACTACTCCTGTGTTATTTTTATTTGGCCGTAACTTTTTTATCAATGCCTGGAAACAAGCCCGGCATGGCCGTGCAAATATGGATACGCTTGTGGCTTTAAGTACGGGAATAGCTTATCTATTCAGTGTTTTCAATACTTTTTACCCTGAGTTCTGGCATTCCAGAGGCTTGCATCCACATGTTTATTTTGAAGCGGCAGCTGTAGTCATTGTATTTATCATGCTGGGGAAATTACTAGAAGAAAATGCCAAGTCAAATACTTCCTCGGCCATCAAGAAATTAATCGGTTTACAACCTAAAACTGTTCATTTGATGACCGCCAACGGTGCCATTGATATTGAGGCGGCTGCAGTTGAAATAGGAAATGTGTTGCTGGTTCGTCCGGGAGAGAAAATTGCCGTAGACGGCGCAGTGGTGAGCGGAATTTCCTATGTGGATGAGAGTATGATCAGCGGTGAGCCTGTTGCCGTGCTGAAAGAAGAAGGAACTAAGGTTTTTGCCGGAACGATCAATCAAAAAGGGAGCTTCCAGTTCAGGGCTGATAAAGTTGGCAATGATACCATGCTAGCGCAAATCATTAAACTGGTACAGGAGGCGCAGGGTTCGAAAGCGCCCGTGCAAAAACTTGTAGATAAAGTAGCCGGTATTTTTGTACCCATTGTAATGGTTATTGCCCTTCTTACGCTTGTGGTATGGCTGATCTTTGGTGTGAACAATGGTTTTTCACATGGCCTGATGGCGATGGTTACTGTTTTAGTAATTGCCTGTCCTTGTGCACTCGGACTGGCAACGCCGACTGCCATTATGGTGGGAATAGGTAAAGGGGCTGAAAGCGGGATTTTGATTAAAGATGCAGAAGCATTAGAAACAGGATATAAGGTAAATGCAGTGATCCTTGACAAAACAGGTACACTGACTGAAGGAAAACCGGTGCTTGATGAGCTACATTGGGCTGCTGCGTGTAAAAGCGATCGGGAAATCCTGGAGCAGGTGCTTTTTACTTTAGAGAAGCATTCTGAACATCCATTGGCAGAAGCTGTGGTGCACTACTTCAACGATTTGTCAGTTGCAGCAATTGAACTGTCTGACTTTGAAAGTCTGACTGGAAGAGGGGTAAAAGGAGTAGTCAGCGGAAAGACTTATTATGTGGGAAGTCACCGTATGTTAACTGAATTAAATATTCAAATACCTGATGATTTAGGGCTAGAGCTTAAGCAATTAGAAGGGAAGGCGCATACCGTTATTTACTTTGCCGGAAGCCAGGAAGTTTTTGCAGTCATGACCATTGCCGATAAAATTAAGGATGGATCAAAAAAGGCCGTAGAAGCATTACAGGCACAAGGAATATCGGTTTATATGTTGACCGGAGACAACCAGCATACGGCAGCGGCAGTAGCTTTGCAGACAGGAATTACGCATTTTAAGGCTGAAGTTCTGCCTGCTGACAAAGCGGATTTCGTAAAGGAATTACAGGCTCAGGGGAAGGTGGTCGCTATGGTGGGCGACGGTATCAATGACAGCCAGGCATTAGCACAGGCAGATTTGTCGGTGGCCATGGGCAAAGGTTCTGATATTGCCATTGATGTAGCAAAAATTACGTTGATCTCTTCAGATTTGCTGCAGGTGCCAAAGGCGCTGCGTTTATCTGCACTAACCGTTAAAACCATTCGCCAGAATTTATTCTGGGCCTTCATATATAACATTATAGGCATCCCACTCGCTGCCGGTGTATTGTTCCCTGTGAACGGGTTCCTTTTAAATCCGATGATTGCAGGGGCTGCAATGGCTTTAAGTTCAGTATCTGTAGTGAGTAACAGCTTAAGATTAAAATTCGCAAAATTGATTTAAATTTATAATTATGGAAACTTTAAAATTCAAAACTAATATCAAATGTGGGGGCTGTATTGCTACAGTAACTCCTTTTTTAAATGAACAAAAAGAGATCAGCACCTGGGCGGTAGATACCGATACGCCTGAAAAAATCTTGACAGTTGAAGGTGATGTAAGCCCTGAAACCGTGATGAATACGCTGGGAAAAGCTGGTTTTAAAGCAGAGAAAATCTGACATGAAGTTACATGTTAAAAATATGGTTTGCGACAGGTGCATCCTGATTGTTCGTCAGCAGCTTGAAAATTTAAATTTTCAGGTTGATGACATCACTTTGGGCCATGTGGAGATTCATCCGGAACCTGATGAAAAGCAGTTACAACACATTTCTGCAGCATTCAATGTTTTGGGTTTCGAGCTGATCGATAATGAAAAAGACAAACTTGTGGGCCAGGTAAAAACCCGGGTAATCGAGTTGGTGCATTATTCGGACTTAAATGAAATCAAGCAAAGTTTAATGACCATTATTGCGGCTGACCTCAACAAGGAATATACTTACCTCAGTCGTTTGTTTTCTGATGCGGAGGGCATTACCATTGAGAAGTACATCATTCAGCAAAAAATAGAAAAGGTCAAAGAACTGCTGCAGTATGGAGAACTGAACATGAATGAAATTGCTTTTAAAATGGGTTACAGCAGCAGTGCTCATTTATCTACCCAATTTAAATCGGTAACCGGTTTATCTCCAACACAATATAAGGCAAGTGAAGAAAGTGGCAGGAAGCCCCTTGACCAGGTAAAATGAAATAATTAGCATTCCGGCCCACTTTTTCAATTCAATATTGTTATATGGGTATGGAATTATTTGATGCTATTATTATTGGCGCTGGCCAGGGCGGTATACCCTTGGCTAAAAAGCTTGCCGAAGCAGGCTGGAAAACGGCACTTATAGAAAAAAGATTAGTAGGAGGTACTTGTGTAAATGATGGCTGTACCCCTACAAAAGCCATGGTGGCTTCAGCACGCATGGCTTATTTGGCCAGCAGAAGTCAGAATCTAGGCATAGATATCAGCCTTTATACCGTAAATTTCAAGAAAATCATGGCACGTAAAGATGCCATTGTATCTCAGTTTAGAAATGGTTCCATCAAAGGTATAGAGGAGACCAAAAACCTGTACCTCAGGTACGGGACTGCGGAATTCACCGCTAATAACGAAATCAGGGTTGCTGATAAAAAAGGCAATTCGGAGGCCCTCAGCGGAAAATATATATTTATCAATACCGGCACCAGGCCGTCCATTCCTGAGATTGAGGGTCTGAACGACATCAACTATCTTACCTCAACAAGTATTCTTGCCCTAAAGGAAGTGCCCGAGCATTTGTTAATTATTGGTGGTGGTTATATTGGGTTAGAATTTGCCCAGATGTTCAGGCGTTTTGGTGCTGAGGTAACCTTATTGGAAAAGGGCGACAGACTAATGCCGCATGAGGATGATGATGTTTGCCAGGTGATGAGTGATATTTTTGAGGAGGACGGCATAAAAGTATTAACTAATACCCAGGCTGTTAGATTTGAAAGCTATGGTACAGAAAGGGTCAGGGTTACCGTAGAAGGCCCTGGTACACAGAAAACTTATAATTGCAGCCATGTTTTGATGGCCTCAGGAAGAAAACCGCAATCAGACCAGCTGGGCCTGGAGCATACTTCCATCACCTGTGATCAAAAAGGACATATCCAGGTGAATGAGTATCTGGAAACTGCTGTAAAAAATGTCTATGCCTTAGGGGACGTAAAAGGTGGTCCTGCTTTTACGCACATCTCTTATAATGATTATGTAGTGATCACGGACAATCTCCTCCAGAAAGGGCAGCAAAGTACCAAAGGAAGGATTGTGCCTTACTGCATGTTTACCGATCCACAACTGGGAAGGGTTGGTATTACAGAAACAGAGGCCCAGGAACAGGGGCTTGATTATATAGTGGCTAAAATACCTATGAAAAATGTGGCTCGTGCCATTGAAACTGCCGAAACCCGTGGTTTCATGAAGGCCATCGTAGATAAAAAGAGCAAGCAAATTCTGGGTGCAACCATTATTGGTGAAGAGGGTGGCGAGGTGATGTCTGTATTGCAAATGGCAATGATGGGCGGGATAACCTACGAGCAAATCAGGTATACCATTTTTGCACATCCTTTGTATGCTGAGTCTTTAAATAATCTTTTCATGTCATTAGATGATTAGTGCAGAACAATTATCAAAACGGTTTGGCGATACCATTGCCGTTAATAAGGTGAGTTTTAGGGTTCCCCAGGGGGACACCATGGTACTGCTTGGCCCAAGTGGCTGTGGGAAAACGACTACCCTGCGCATGATCAACAAACTGGTAGAGCCTGACAGCGGACAGCTATTTATTGATGGTATGGAGGTCACGAACCGCCAACCTGAAGTATTGAGAAGATCCATCGGTTATGTGCTGCAGCACCATGGCCTTTTTCCGCATTATACTGTTAGTGAAAATATAGCTATTGTACCCAAGCTGTTAAAATGGAGCAGACAAAAAATTCAGCAGCGTGGGGAAGAGCTTTTTATAAAGCTTAATCTTGATCCTTCCTTAAAGAATCAATATCCGGCTGCATTAAGCGGAGGGCAGCAGCAGCGAGTAGGGCTGGCCAGGGCATTGATGGCCGATCCACCGGTATTGTTGATGGACGAGCCTTTTGGAGCCCTGGATAACCTCACCCGCATTCGTATCAGGAAAGAATTTATGGAGCTGGACGAACTTAGACGGAAAACGGTGGTGATGGTCACCCATGATATCCAGGAAGCTTTTGAAATGGGTGATCAAATTTGCCTGATGGATAAAGGCACAGTGATGCAACTGGGTACACCTGAACAGCTTCTTTTTCAGCCTGCAAATGCTTTTGTGGAAGATTTTTTAAAAGATCAGCGTTTGCCCCTTGAATTAAAAGCTTTAAAAATCGGGCAGCAATCTGCCTGGGAAGTAATGGACGGATTAAAAAGAACTGATTTGCAACAAGTGTTAAGCCGGGCAATTAATAACCCGGGCAATTAAACCCTGACATGGAAGAAACGCAAACCTTCTTGGATTTTATTGGGCTTCAAGCTGACAAATTGCTCAGCCAGACCGCTGCGCATATCGGCCTTACCTTGATCTCTTTGATTGCTGCCATCCTGATTGCAGTTCCTCTTGGGATTTTTATTGCCAGAAAACCTAGATTTTCTGCAACAATTCTTGGCTTTACCGGTATTTTACAGACCATTCCAAGCATCGCCTTATTGGGGATCCTTATTCCTTTTCTAGGGATAGGGCCAAAGCCTGCCATACTAGCGCTGTTTTTGTATGCCTTATTGCCGATCCTCCGAAACACCTATACGGGGATTACGGAAGTGGACGCAGCAGTGAAAGATGCGGCCAAAGGAATGGGCATGAGTGATTTTCAAGTACTAATGAAAGTCGAATTGCCTTTGGCTTTTCCGGTGATTATGGCTGGTATCAGGACGGCTACGGTCATCAACGTTGGGGTGGCGACATTGGCTGCCTATATTGCAGCAGGTGGTCTGGGGGAATTCATATTTGGTGGAATTGCCCTCAACAACAGCAATATGATCCTCGCTGGCGCTATCCCTGCTGCTTTGCTGGCTATTCTTCTTGATTATCTATTGTCTCTTGCACAGAAGCTCAGTTTGAAAAAGTTAAACCTCATTTACGTATTCATTCCTTTTGTATTGATTTTGCTGACTGGCTTTTATCTCCTGCCCACAAAAATCGGCGGAAGAATGCTGGCCGGCTTCACACCCGAATTTATGGGAAGAAGTGATGGATACCTCGGGTTGAAGGCCGTATACGGACTGGATATGGAAACCGTGGTGATCAGTGATGCCATGAAATATAAAGCGGCTTATGAAGAAAAGCTGGATGTGATTGACGGCTATAGTACTGATGGGCGTGTTAAAGCATTCAATCTGGTTACTTTAACGGATGACCTGCATATTTTTCCGCCCTATGATGCGGCACCTGTTGTGCGGCAGGCTACCTTGGATAAATATCCTGAACTAGAGGGTATTCTAAACCAGCTTGCCGGCCTGATTGACGATTCTACCATGACAGAGTTGAATTATAGGGTCGATAAGTTGAAAGAAAGTCCTGAAAAGGTAGCGATAGATTTTTTAAAGCAAAGTAACTTGTATCAGCCAAGCCGGCAGGGAGATAAGGGAATGGTAAGTATTGGTTCCAAGATTTTTGGCGAACAATATATTTTAGCACACCTCTATAAATTATTGATAGAAGGCAACTCTGATCTAAGTGTCGCCAATAAAACCGGCCTGGGGGGAACCAAAATTTGTTTTGATGCTTTAATCAACGATGAAATTGATCTTTACCCAGAATATACAGGTACTGGTTTACTGGTTATCCTTAATCCTTCTCCTGATACGATAGCGGCATTGAGTAAAAGTGCTGACGCAGTTTTTCAATACGTATTCCGGGAATTTGATGAGAAATATCACGTTAAATGGTTAAAGCCTATAGGCTTCAACAACAGTTATGCACTCATGATGCGCCGGGAAAAGGCACAAAGTTTGCGTATAAAAAGCATATCTGATTTGAAACAATATTTAAACAAGAACTAAAATGGCATTCTGGTCACCGTATTCAGCAACCCGTGCGCGGAGTGTATCTATCTGTTCTGCGTTGGAAAAGGAGGATTATGTGGTACAACCTGTGGTAGATGTGAGCCCTCCTAAATGGCACTTGGGACATACAACCTGGTTTTTTGAAACTTTCATCTTAAAGCCATACAGTGTTGCTTATCAGGAATATAACCCTGATTTCAACTATGTCTTCAATAGTTATTATGAAACAATAGGGGCAAGGGTGATCCGTACAGACCGGGGGAATTTAAGCAGGCCAACTGTGGATGAGGTATATCGCTACCGCGATTATGTGGACCTGGCGATGGAACATTTCCTCCATAACAACAACCTCGAAAGTACAGTCGAAGAAATTTTAGTGCTCGGTATTCACCATGAACAGCAGCACCAGGAATTGTTATGGTATGATATAAAGTACATTTTAGGACATAATCCACTGTTCCCTGTTTATCGTGAGCATGGTATAGAGTATCAGCTAATGGTAGCTGAGCAACCAAATGATTGGATAGAAATTACGGAGGGGCTCTATGATATAGGCCATAGGGGTGGTGATTTCCATTTCGACAATGAAGAAGGTCTACATAAGGTTTATCTCCAGCAGGCAATGCTGAGCCCGGTGCTGGTCACCAATGGTGAGTACCTGGAATTTATTGAAGCAGGTGGCTACCGGGACTTTAATTTCTGGCATTATGAAGGTTGGGATTGGGTTAAAAATAATAAAATTGTAGCACCCCTATACTGGCATTGGATTGATGGGGCCTGGTATGAATATACTTTATCGGGCTTGAATCCGCTGAAAAAGGGTGCCGCAGTTTCCCATATCAGTTTTTATGAGGCCGCTGCCTATGCACAATGGAAAGGCCTGCGCTTACCAACTGAATTTGAATGGGAAGTGGCAGCGAAGAAATTTAACTGGGGACAGCTCTGGGAATGGACAGAAAGTGCTTATTTGCCCTATCCTGGGTTTTCCAAAGCTCCTGGTGCGCTGGGCGAGTACAATGGCAAGTTTATGGTTAATCAAAAAGTTTTAAGGGGTGCTTCTGTGGCCACTTCCCCAGATCATTCCCGCATTACTTATCGCAATTTTTTTCACCCTCACCTCCGCTGGATGTTCAGTGGTATCAGGTTAGCTAAATAACACCGATGGATCAATTTTTAAAAGAAGTACTTGATGATTTAAGGAGAAAGCCTAAAAAGTTAAATCCTAAATATTTTTATGATGAGGCAGGCGACAAGCTTTTTCAGCAAATCATGAACAGTGAAGAATATTATCCTACTAATTGCGAGCTGGAAATATTTCAGGAAAAAACTGAAGACCTGGCAACGGTGTTGAAAAATGGTTTCGATGATTTCGACCTTATAGAAATGGGTGCTGGTGATGCTACCAAATCAAGTTATTTATTGAAGGAGCTGGTGCGGCAGCAGGTTACATTCACCTACAGGCCGATTGATATTTCAACTACCATGATTGAACACCTTGAAAGTACACTGGAAGAGGTGATAAGGGGATTGAAAGTCGAGGGATTAAACGGCGAATACTTTCAGATGCTGAAGCATGTCAATACGATTTCAAAAAAGAAAAAAGTGATTCTGTTTCTTGGCGGAAATATCGGGAATTTTGAAGTGACGGAAGCGAATGCATTTTGCCGCCAGTTAAAATCTTACCTCCAGCCCGGTGACTTGGTGTTGATTGGTTTTGACCTTAAGAAGCACCCTGCAATTATCAGGGCTGCTTATAATGATAAAGAAGGGTTTACAAAAGAATTCAACCTTAATTTATTGCGAAGAATTAACCGTGAGCTCGGTGCAGATTTTGAAACAGCGCAATTTGAGCACTATCCGAGTTACGACCCGGCAACGGGTGAGTGCAGAAGCTATCTGATCAGTTTGAAAGATCAGGTGATCCACCTCGCCGGACATAAAATATTTTTCGCTGAAAACGAGTTCATTTCCATGGAAATTTCACAGAAATATAGCGTTGAAGAAACCGACCAAATGGCGTTACGCTCAGGATTTATTCCTGTAAAACATTTTTTGGATTCTAAACGCTGGTTTTTGGATGCCGTTTGGCAGGTTTAAGGGCTACATCATTCACATGACGCCAGGCTCCTTTAATGGTGTTTTTCTATTTAGGGATGATACGATTTTCCCGGAGTTGTTCAAATAGGTCAAAGAAAGAGTCTTTAGTGCTTTGATATGCAGTAAACCCTAATTTTCGGCTTTTTGACATATCGGTCATGACTTCTATGGGACGGCCTAAATCTAAATCAGTATGCCAGGGTGAAGCAAGTTTTTTTAGGTTAGGTTCTTTTAGCCCATAACGATCTGTGATACTTTGCCACAAGAGCGCTTTTCCCTCCATTTGTTGTTCCAATGGTCTGATTGTATCGCTGTATCCTAGAAACTCGATGCCAAACCAATCCGCCAGTTTTTTCCATAGCCAGCTCCATCGAAATATATCTCCGTTCGTGATATTAAACGCTTCATTATGTGCCTCTGGTGTAGTGGCAGCCCAAATCAGGTGTTTCGCTAATATTCTTACATCGGTAACATCGGAGATACCGTTCCACTGTGCGGAAGACCCGGGCCAAACAAAAGGACTTCCAGTTTCTTTACATATACTTGCATAGACAGCTAAGGTGGTACCCATATTCATCTGGTTTCCCACAGCCTCTCCAATAACGGTATGAGGTCTGTGTATGCTCCAGGTAAACCCATCCCGTTCAGCGGCAGCATATACTTCGTCTTCCTGGGCATAATAGAAGTTATCAATATTCAGTCGCGGATGTTCTTCACGCAAAGGTGTCTCAGGCAAAAACCCCTCTTTTGCATAATCTTCGAAAGGTCCTAAATAATGTTTCAACCCGGTAACCAGTGCTACATGTTGTACTGACCTCTTTGGCGATAAGACTTTTAATAAATTTCTTACCATCGTACTGTTGACTCGAATGTTTTCTGTTTCAGTATCTTTTCGCATCCAGGTGGTGAAAAAAACATGCGTTGGCGCTACATCCTGCAATGCGGTTATCAAGCTTTCTTCATTTAAGAGGTCGGCTGTCAAAGGTTGCAATCCCATTAGATCTATATCAGGATTTCTAGACAGACCATATGTGGTAAAATCCTCGGAGATAAGTTCTTTTGCCAGGTTGCTTCCCGTAATTCCACTCACCCCTACAACTAATGCAATATTTTTCATTCGTATATAGTTTTAATTTTCAATGGTGATGAAACTATCATAATAAGCTTGTCCATTGCTTTTGTAAGCTACAAACTGATGATGTTTCATATTATTCTTTTCAACAAAGTTACAATTCCCAAATTTGATTTGCGTTGCGATGTCTAATAGTAGAAGATTGGTGTAATAAAAAAATCCTGTTCGAATGTGGAATAACCGCTCAGGTTGTCCGACATTCCAACAGGATTATAAAAACAATCGTTTAATTAAAACAAGGTGAATTCTACCCTTCTGTTTTTCTGACGACCTTCAGCAGTTTTGTTAGAGGCTATCGGTTGGTTTGGACCATAACCTGTAGCTTCAATTCTTGAGGCATTAGCACCCTGACCAACTAAGTAGGCTTTAACTGCTTCAGCTCTTTGCTTAGATAAACGTAAGTTCAATTGCATAGAACCTGAGTTATCAGTATGACCAGCAAGTTTCAGGCTGAAGTTTTTCTCTACTAATAAAGCAGCAACTTTATTTAATGTTGGGAAAGATTTAGGTCTCAATGTAGCTTTACCTAAGTCAAACTCTAAGTTTTTAATGGCTTCATCAACAACTTTACGATCTTCAGCGGTAACAATTACTTTTTCCCTGATGATCGGAGCAGCCACTTTCAAAGGACATCCAGAGCCATCTACTACAGTTCCTGAAGGCGTGTTGGCACATTTATCAAATTTGTTTGCTACACCATCACTGTCATCATCACCCATTTCCTGAGCATAAGTTTCTCTGTCTCTTCTTGCATTTTCTTCCTGTGTAGATAAAGCTCTTCTCAACTCTTCACTTTCCATTGCATTTTGCTCACGAAGGGCGGCAAGTGCGCTGTAGTTTTGTAATTGAGGCGAATCTTTTTTACCTAAAGCAATTTCAATACCGGCATGTGCATAAGAGAACCTGTCGTTAGCAGGGCCAGCAATACCATCGAAATTGTTTGTTTTCATGAAGTTCACATCATAACCTAAATCAAGGTTAATGGTGTTCGACAAGTTTACTTTTAAACCTGCACCAATTGGGATGTACCAGTTTTCATTATACGAAGTACTTGCTCCGGGTGCCTCTGCATTGGCACTGGAAGACATGTAACCTGCGCCTGCAGTAAAGTAAGGTGAAAGCAGTGTCCTTTTTTGGTTTAAGCTTAAGTTAGCTAAAGTGAAATTAGCTTTCAAAGCTGCCGACCAGTCGATTGTGGTTTCAAAGCCATTATTGCTTCCGGGAGTCGAATTAGGTCTGAAACCTTTTACTTTACCAGCAAGGAAATCTGCCTGGATGCCAAATCCTGGTACAATTTGTTTCTTGATGTAACCACCGTAACCCCAGCTTTCCTGTGGTGTTGCATAATCTCCATTGTTATCTGCATTAAAAGGAGTATAATGGGTTAACATTCCGCCATGCAGTCCGATGGACCATGTACGGAACTGTTTTTTCTGGAAACGTCCCGTCGTATCTGACAGGGTCTCCTGTGCGAATAAGCCGCTTGACAATCCTACTAAGGATAGTATCAGAGCTGATTTTGTAAGTTTTGAGTTCATTTTCTTCAATTTTTAGATATTAATTTCAGCGTTAACTGTTGATAGGTATCTGAAATAACCCTGCCAAAAAATTGTATGAACTCATAATTTTTTAAAATACTTAAAAATCAGGTAGTTATAAGAAAATACCCGTATTTAACTCATTAATTGCTTTAAGTAAAGCTTTTAAATAAAGCGTATAGTTTTTACTACAAAATATAGAATAATTTTACGTTTACAACTCAAAAATTTCCCCTTTTTTAGGTATTTCTACTTTATAACCTTCATTTTTAAGCGCGGAAGCAAGCATTCCCAACGATTGATCTTCTCCATGAACGAGAAATACTTTCCGGAGCTGAGTGGGGTCCTGAGATTTTATGGTTTCCATCAGGTCATTATGATCTCCATGGCCACTTAATAAATCGGTTTGTTTAATGCTCGCATAGACCATGAGATCCCTATTTCTCAAACGCACGATTGGATCTCCTCTTAATAGTCTGTTGCCTAATGTTCCTTTTGCGCAATAGCCAATAAAAAGTATGGTACAGTAATAGTTCTGGATGTTATGGTATAAATGGTCCTGAATCCGCCCACCCTCAAGCATCCCTGCAGAAGATATAATGATACAAGGTTCATGATAATTGGAAATGGAGGCGCTTTCTTTTTTTTCGTCAACATAAGAAAGTGCATCGAACTCAAATTCATCACCGTTGTTTTTATAGAATTCCCTTGATTCCTCACTCACCAAAGCATGGTGTTTGCGGTAGACATCTGTCGCCAGACCAGCAAGCGGACTATCCACAAATACTTTAACCGGGGGCAGCAGGCCTTTACTGAATATTTTGTTAAGGGCAAACACCAGGGCCTGCGTTCTGCCGATGCTAAAGGCCGGGATGATGAGCCTGCCTGGAAATTTAACACAGGACTCGTTGATAATTTCTACCAATTTGTTTTCTAAAGTAGTACCTGTTGTATGGAACCTGCCACCATAGGTAGCTTCCGAAACCAGGTAATCTACCGGAGGAATCATTTCAGGATCTACTAAAACCGGGTAGTTTTTTCGGCCCAAATCGCCAGTAAAGGCTATTTTTTTAATGGTTCCGTTTTCATTGATTTTTAAAATTGCAATTGCTGCACCCAGTAAATGACCTGCAGGAATAAAGGTCAGCGATATTTGGTCTGTAATATTAAACTCCCTATGGAAATTGATGGTCACAAAACGGCTAACCGTTTCATTTACATGGTGGTGCAGGTATAATGGCCTTGGCCCGGGATTGAACCTTCTACCTTTACCTCGCCGTGTTTTTTGAAGTTTACTAAGAAAAACATTTACAGAATCCATTAATAATAATTCTGTGAGGTCTGCAGTAGGCGGTGTACATAAGACCTGGCCTTTAAAGCCTGATCGAACTAAAGTGGGCAGGTTGCCTGTATGGTCTATATGTGCGTGGGTTAATATAACGACGTCTATTGTCGAAGGATCAAAGGGAAAATATTCATTATCTTCCTGGAAGGTACCTTTCTCATAATCTAAACCACAATCAATCAGAATGTTATAGTTCTCAGTTTGCAGGAGATGCATACTTCCAGTTACCTGATGTGCAGCTCCCCAAATGGTTAATTTCATAAAGTTTATTACCTAATATTTATTGTAATTTTTAAAAGAGTTACAAGTTATTAAATTAAATTTAATCTTCTTGTAACCAGTCCATCCAATTATCTGTTTTGTATTTATAGTTGAGCAGCTTCGGAACCTGGATACTGGAAATTGTTTTCCATCCTTTTAACTCATCAATAAATTGTGGCTCATCGAGGTTAATTGCTTTTGCTGCTGCCGTATAAAATACCTGTTTTTGCGGATGGTCAGGAGCCGAGGCATTAAAGGTATAGCCAAAAGCCTCCAATTTAAGGATGAGCAGGGTAATGTCTATGCAATCCTGCAGATGAATCAGGTTAACGGGTGCTTTACCGTTAGGGATATTTGTTTTGCCGGCGAAGAATCGGCCTGGATGTCTTCCAGGGCCTACTAATCCACTGAAACGTAAAATTGTGGTGTTAAAATTGGGGTTAGCGTTAAGCAGCTGCTCTGCCTTTAGCACCTGTTTGCCAGAGAGTGTTTGAGGATGGATGGGGCTTAATTCTGTAACGGCCTTTTTAATATCACCGTACACCGATGTTGCGCTGATAAAAATCACGTTCTTCAAACGATGAGCTACGGTAAGGTCAGCAATTTTCTTAATTTTATCAGGGTATTGTTGTAGCTGTTCCTCATTTCTTTTCGGAGGAATACAAATGATCAGCACATCAGCATCAAAAAAATCCCCTGGCACTAGCTTGGTACCAGCTTCAAAATTCAGAAGATATGGTTTGATTCCTGCTTCGGCCATAGGAAGCAATTTCGCAGCTGTCGTAGTAGATCCTTTTACCATATATCCTAAGGCAAGCAGGTTTTCAGCCATTTCAAACCCATACCAGCCGCAACCCACAATACTGATACTTCTGGTGTTTTTACTGATGTTCATAAGTATATAGTGTGTTGTTTAATGGTGAAGAAGCTATCATCGGCTTGTTCATTACTCCTTATAAGCTGCAAGCTCATGATGGTTGCTTTTGCTCAATATAATTATATTAAAATAAAAAAAGGGGTGATGCCATTAGCAAACCCCTTCCAATTCTTTTAGAGTATGATTAAAGAACTCTTACATTTGAAGCTTCAGGTCCTTTTTTACCTTCATTTAATTCAAATTCAACATCGTCTCCCTCATTTAATTCTTTGAATGAGTCTCCTGCAATTGCAGAGAAATGTACGAATATATCTTTACCTCCTTCTTCAGGGGTGATAAAACCAAACCCTTTTGAAGAATTAAACCATTTAACTTTTCCTGTCTTACGCATATTTTTATATATAATTCGATGTGAAAGTAAACAATTGAATATTAAATTCCAAAAAACAACATCACAAGCTTTAAAAAAAAACCATAAAAAATGTAAAATCGCATTTAACTAAACTTTAACTATGGTTTTTTTGTTTAAAATGTAATTAGATTTTAGGAATATGAATATTAAAAAGAATACACCAGATAAGAAAAAGAAACTTTCATCACATCAATCAGTGGAAAATAAAGAGGATGAACAGGGAAATTTAGGACTGGATGCAGATCATTCTTCAGACACCCCTTACCATTATCTGGATAACGACAATGATAGAATCTCTGGAAACCCGGATGGGGAAACAGACGACAATAATGATAATGGTTCGTTAGGGCATTCGCCTTTACTGGAAAAGTAAAAAAATAGGGAAACTTGGCATAGTTTTTTCTTAGATGTAATTGATTCATAAATTAAATACTATTGATATGAAAAAATTACTTTCTATACTCGCAATTGCAACCGTGATGGCATCTTGTAGTAACAAGGCTGAAGAAGCGGCTGCCCTGGAAGCTGCAAAACAAGTTGCCCTAAAAGAAGTACGTGATAGTTTAAGAGTAGACAGCTTTGAAAAAGCTGCTGTGGTTAAACAACAAGAAATAGAGCGCCTGGCACACGAAAAGAACGTTGCAGAAGAAAAAAGAATGCTTTTATTGTCTGAACGCAGGGAAGCAAGAGCTCCTTCTGCAACCTCAGGATCTCAATCCAGCTCATCGACAACGACTGCCAATAAAAAAGAAGGCTGGAGTCAAGCTGCTAAAGCCAGTGTAATTGGTGGTGCTGCTGGTGCTGTAGGTGGTGCGCTGATTGATAAAAAGAAAGGTAGAGGAGCGGTTATCGGTGGTGTAGTTGGTGCCGGTACAGGATATATTATAGGAAGAGGACAAGATAGAAAATCCGGCAGAGTAGATCAATAATTTTTAGGTATGTACAAAAATTTATAATATGTTATATAATCTCTTTATAACATATTATAAATTTTGTATGTTCGCCTACTAATAAAGGTTAGCATAAAGGAAATGGCTAAAAAGCAAATACTGATTGTAGATGATGAGATTACCATTCTCAAATTATTGAATTTCGTACTTTCTGCAGATTACGATTTAATTATTAAAACCAGTGGTGTGGATGCACTTACCTGGCTTGAAGAAGGGCATTCACCTTCATTAATTCTTTCTGATCTTGAAATGCCCTATTTTGACGGTAGTTCATTTATACATAACCTAAAGATCAGCGGATTTTACAGAGATACACCTGTTATCATTTTATCAGGTGCCAGTAACCTGGATGAAAGAGTATCGCAAATGCAATTCAAAGTAGATGCCTATGTGCCTAAGCCTTTTAATCCGACCCAATTAAAAAACGCTATCATTGATGTTTTCAGAAAGTATGAACCCGTTGGCAACTAACCCGTCCCTGGTTAATTCAACAAAAAACACTATTCGGTTATTATATTCAGGGTCGTCTTTTACGACAGAAGTATTGGCTGTTTTACAGGAATCTTTCATTGTTCATGCCGAGGCAAATATTGATCATTGTGAGTCTTATCTTAAAGAGCAATCTTTATTCAATTTACCAGACGTTATCATTATTGAGGTTGCTGACACAGAGAAATGTTTTGCATTTATCTCAAAAATAAAGACAGATCCCTTATTAAAGGGATTGGTGTTAATTCTCTTATCTAATGGCAGACAACCGGGCCTTCGGGAAAAGGCAATGAGCTATAAAGTAAACGATTTATATATTCAGCCATTTCCAGTAAATGATTTGTGTGAACGGATTATATTTCTGGTTAAGTTCAAATTAATCAAACCACAGCTTTCAGATCTTTCCAAGATCGATGTCAATTTTAAAATGCCACTATATAAAAGGACATTTGACGTGCTAGCATCAGGATGTGCCTTATTGCTGCTTTCGCCATTATTAATCCTTGTCGCAGCAGCTGTTGCCGTAGAGTCAAGAGGCCCGGTTATATTCAGGAGCAAAAGGGTAGGAACTGGATACCATATCTTTGACTTTTATAAATTCCGGTCCATGCGCAATAATGCCAATAAGGAATTGGATTCGCTGAGCAATCTCAATCAATATGATAAATCTGAGGCCGGTAAAACAACATTCGTAAAATTGAAAAACGATCCGAGGGTTACAAAAATCGGTGCATTTATCAGGAAATACAGCATTGATGAGCTGCCACAATTGTTTAATGTATTTAAAGGAGATATGTCCCTGGTTGGGAACCGTCCACTGCCTTTATATGAGGCAGAAACCCTGACTTCAAATGAATGGAGCATGCGTTTCTTAGGGCCTGCCGGTTTAACCGGACTATGGCAGGTAAGCAGAAGGGGCAGAGAAGATATGTCTGAAAGAGAACGTAAAAAGCTGGATAATTTTTATGCCCAGAATTTTTCTTTCTGGCTGGATGTCAAGATTATCTTCAAGACCATTCCTGCAATGGTTCAAAAAGAAAAAGTATAAAGTTCATCCACGATCGGCAAATAAACAAAGTTCTTCCTGATTTTTTTCTTAGCATCTGATGATGGTGTCAATCTCATAAGCCTTATACAGGATGGTGCAGGATGCCTGGGCTGTATCTGTTAATTAAATTAGATTGATGCCCATGTCATTGTTTACTGCTATGATTGAACACAGATTGATCGCAAAACCTTATTCCCTGTTATGGGCAATCATTGTTGGATTTACCTTAAGCGGGTTTTCAGCATCCGGACAAGGGTTACAATTTACAGACTTAAAAACCGAGTACCAGCAGAATCCTGTAGGCATAGATGCCACCACTCCCCGTTTGAGCTGGAAACTTAAGTCCGATACTCGAAATGTGCTGCAGACCTCTTATAAAATTCGTGTAGGAACAGATTCATTGTCTTTAATTGCCGGCAAGAAAGTTATTTGGAATGATCATCAGAAGAGTGATGCTTCTGTGTTTATTCCTTATCAGGGCCCCGCGTTGCAGTCCAATACCCGGTATTTCTGGCAGGTAAGCGTGAAAGATAGTCATGGCCGTGAATCAGCCTGGAGTACAGTTAATTCATGGCGGACAGGGTTGTTAACAGCAAATGACTGGAAAGCACAATGGATTACAAGTTCACTGGCGGATACCGTTGCAGGGCCAAGTCCATTATTTAGAAAGGTGTTCACCAGCAATGGTGGAATTAAAGCAGCTACGCTTTTTGTGACCTCACATGGTGTGTACGAGGCTCGATTGAATGGTAAAAGAGTAGGTAATGATCATTTTTCTCCCGGCTGGACAAGTTACCGCAAGCGTCTGCAATACCATGGTTACGATGTTACCCATTTAGTGAATGCCGGGCAAAATGCTATTGGTTTTACTTTAGGTGATGGTTGGTACCGTGGCTTTATCGGTTTTGAGAAACAACGGAACTTTTACGGTAACAATCTTTCGGGCCTGCTGCAGCTGGAGCTGGAATACCATGATGGCACAAAAAAAACAGTTAGCAGTGATGGCAGCTGGAAATACAGTTATGGTCCTGTCCTTATTTCTGATTTGTATAATGGTGAAATTTACGATGCCAGGCTAGAAAAAAATGGCTGGGCAACTGCGAAATATAATGATAGCCAGTGGAAGCCGGTCCACCTACTCGATGCGGGGAAAGAAACATTGGTCAGCAGCATTAGTCCCCCTGCTCGCAAAAAGGAGGAATTTTACGTTATCAAACTGATTAAAACGCCAAAGGGAGATACAGTGTTGGATTTTGGCCAGAACCTGGTCGGCTGGGTACAGTTTAAGCTGAGGGGCAAAGCAGGAACTTCATTAATGCTTGAACATGCTGAGGTGTTGGATAAAGCTGGTAACTTTTACACCGATAACCTGAGGAGTGCAAAACAACAGGTTAAATATACTTTTAAAGGAGGTGGGCTGGAAAGCTACGAACCCAATTTTACTTATATGGGTTTCAGGTACGTGAAAGTATCTGGTAGTCTGGTTAATTTGAACACGGAAGCTTTCAAGGCAATCGCGGTTTATTCAGACATGGAAACTACAGGTACATTTTCTACGTCCAATCCTTTATTGAACCAGCTTCAAAAGAATATTGTGTGGGGACAGAAAGGAAATTTCCTGGATGTGCCAACCGATTGTCCGCAACGTGATGAGCGTTTGGGATGGACAGGTGATGCCCAGGTTTTTTACCGCACTGCTGCTTTTAATATGGATGTCGCCGGATTCTTTACCAAGTGGATGAAGGATGTTGCAGCCGATCAGCTTCCCAATGGAAGTGTGCCTTTCGTTGTTCCTAACGTTTTAGGTGATAATGCTACCGGTTCAACCGGATGGGCAGATGCTGCTACCATTATACCATGGGATATGTACCTCACTTATGGTGATAAAGGGATTCTGCAAACACAGTACCCGAGTATGAAGGCTTGGGTTGACTTTATGACCAGTAAAAGTAAGGCGCATTTATGGAATACAGGGTTTCATTTTGGTGACTGGCTATTCTATCGTCCGGAAGATGATAATGACGGTCGCTCTGCTGTTACCGATAAATACTTAATCGCACAGGCATTTTATGCACACTCCACGCAGCTATTGATTAATGCGGCCCAAGTTTTGGGAAATGATGCGGATGCAGCGACTTATACTGACCTGCTGAAAAATATTAAAGCTGTATTTTTAAAGGAATATATGACTCCAAATGGCCGCCTGGTATCCAGCTCACAGACGGCGTATGTGCTGGCTTTAAATTTTGATATGCTCCCTGAAGATCTGCGTCCTCAGGCGGTTGATTACCTGGTTGCTAACATTGAAAATTACGGCACACATTTAACCACCGGTTTTTTAGGAACACCTTATCTCTGTCATGTTTTATCCCGTTTTGGCCGTACCGATGTAGCTTATAAGTTATTGCTCCAGGAAAGTTATCCTTCATGGCTATACCCTATAAAAATGGGTGCAACCACCATATGGGAGCGTTGGGATGGTGTTAAACCTGATGGCTCATTTCAGACTATCGGAATGAATTCTTTTAATCACTATGCTTATGGGGCAATCGGAGATTGGATGTACCGCGTGATGGGAGGGTTGGATACCGATGGATCGGCACCTGGCTATAAAAAAGTAACCATTGCGCCCCAGCCGGGAGGGGGTATCTCTCATGCATCCACTAAGTTGGAAACATTATACGGCTTAACCGCAAGTGAATGGAAAATTGAAAATGGCATGTTTAAACTAGATGTCACTATTCCGCCTAATGCCACAGCGCTGGTTCGTTTACCGGGAGCTGGTAAAGCAAATGTCACCGAAAATGGGAAGGCACTAAAGGATGTTAAAGAGATAAGACAAGTGGAAATAAAGGGTAATGACCTGGAAATAAACCTGGGTTCGGGGATTTACCGTTTTGAATTTGCAATCTGATCCAAAAGCGATACCCAGACAGCTATGCTTTTATCCAGGCATTCGTTTCAAAGTCAAACTTTTTAATGACTTTACCGGGGTTCCCGGCCACAATGGAATAGGGAGGAACATCTTTAGTAACCACTGCTCCAGCAGCAATCACTGTGTGTTTTCCTATTTTTATCCCAGCAGTAATCACCACATTAGCAGCAATCCAGCAATCATCCTCAATGACTATTGCTGCAGTTTTTACTGCCTGCTTGGAAATTGGTGTTAATACATCTGTATATACGTGGTTTAATCCACTCATCACTACATGTTGTGCCGTTATAACGTTGTTTCCAATCGTTACAGGGCCTATGATTACATTACTCATACCAATAAGGGTATGATCACCTATCACCACATCGCCAACGCCATTGTTAACGGTACTAAAATCTTCGATAATGGAATCATGACCTAATTCAAAATACCTAAAAGGCAGGACATCCATCCTGGTGTTGTACCTGATCCTGCTTCCCTTTTTCTTTTGATGAAAGAAAGGATTTAAAAACCAGCTTACCCACTTTCTAGGTCTGGCCTCATTTTGGGGGACAATCAACCAGTGTGTTATTTTTTTTAATCTAGGATTATTTTTTATTTTTTCAAATAATAATCTCATTGTTTAATCATTATATTGGACTGAATTGTACAATATTAGCTTATTTGTAAGAAGAACTTATATCTTTGATCATACTTTATTTGTCTATGCATAAGAAGTCCGCATTTACCTTAATTCCTATTTTCTTTTTTCTTCTCTTACTAACACAAAACGTTGCTGCGCAAGAAAGTCTTTTAAGTGAAGTATCTCCTATCTATCTAGAAAAATTGGTTACGACAGCTCAAGCCAATTATCCAAAAGTTAAGGCCCTCAACAGCGAAATCGCGATGGCCAAAAGCGACTTGTCTGCGGCTAAAATTTCCTGGTTAGATCCCTTTTCTTTACAATATGTAGCCAGGTCCAATGACGCGAATATCAATTCAGTAAATTTAACAACCGCCGATCTTCTCACCGGTTATCAGTTCGGAATTAGCGTTAACCCCGGGCAGTTGTTTGCAAAGCCAGGAAACATCAAGAAGGCAAAAGAGCAGGTCAAGATAGCCCAGGCTAACGAAGAAGAGTATTTTCTTCAACTGGCCTCCCTTGTTAAAAACAGGTACTTCCTTTATCTACAATATCAGAAATCACTTGTTCCAGCCCATAATGCCTATATTAATGCCAAAACTGATTTCGAGGCCATAAAAACGAAGTACCAGAGAGGGGAAGTCACCTTTTTGGAGTTTAACAGTGCTTCAACCACGGTCAATCAGGCCCAACAAACTAAATTGCAAATTGAAGCCAATTACCTGAGTGCCAAAGCCGCTTTAGAAGAATTAACCGTTACCAGGATAGAAGATATAAAATAATGGACCAAGTATATAAGTTTTTAAATCTTATAAAGAAGTACAGGCTGACACTAATCATTGTTCCGATAGTAACCATCATGATTACTTTCTTTTTGGTTCGCAATCTGCCAAATTCTTATGTGTCCCAGGCGCAGATTTCAACCGGTATCGTAGACGAGACACAGCAGCAATCCATTGTAGTACAAGCTATAGACCGGGATAAGGTTAATCAGAAGTTTAGTAACCTCATGGAAACCATGAAAATGAACAAGGTACTGGATCAGGTATCTTTCCAGCTCATGCTACATGACCTGAGCACAAACACACCGTTTAAAAAGCCAAGCCAACTTTTACAGGAGTTGAACGCATCAGCCCGGACACACGCTAAAGAAGTATATCTTGAAAAATACCAGAAGAACCAAAGTCTAATACTCAGCAATGAGGATCAAAACGGACTTTTTAAGGTGTTAAAATCCATGGGGTATGATGCCGAATCCATAAAATCGAAATTATACATTTACCGTCCCGGAGACAGCGATTTTATTGTGGTACAATTCGAGTCCGAAAGCCCCGAACTTTCCGCATTCGTCGTAAATACCATTTCGGCGGAGTTTATTAAAAATTATTCCTCTGCGATACGAAAAAGCCAAGAAAAAGCGCATACCTTTCTGAATACATTACTTGCTGAAAAAAGCGATACGTTGTCCAACAGAATGGAACAGCTTCGGAAATACAAGATCAAAAACGGGGTATTAAACCTTACAGAACAATCCAAACAATTGTACAACCTGATTCTTGAGTATGATACCAAAAAACAGGAAGCCATTAACAAGACCTCTTCTTATGCAGGTGCTTTACGTGAGATCGATAAAAAGTTTGATCCGCGTGAAAGAAGTTATATGGAGGCTACACTTTCTAAAGTGAATCAATCCATTTCCGACACAAAAGAAGAACTCAGTTCACTTTATGATTTGTACATCAAAAATGATCTTAATCCAAAATACAAGTCGAGTTACGATTCTTTAAGCAGGCAGTTAACCGCACAAATTAATAAATCTGCTGATCAGTACATTACCAATCCGCTAAACACAAAACAGGAACTGATCAGTCAGAAACTTGATCTCGAAGTTCAACTTGATATCTCCAGGTACAGCATCAACTCTTTAGAAAATAAGTTGAAGTCGCTCAATGGGCAGTTTGATGTATTGGTGCCAAAGGAGGCAGATGTACAGTCGCTGGAATTGACTATTGATATTGCCAGCAGAGAATACCTTGATATCCTCAATAAATTTAACCAAAGCAGCCTGGAATCTTCATTTTCCTCGAGCATGAATGTGGTTCAACCAGGTGATGCGGGCCCAGCAAAACCTTCAAAAAAGATGTTACTGGTTATATTAAGCGGAATCATCAGCTTTGTTTTTTGCACAATGGTCATTTTTGTGATCTACTTTGTTGACCATAGTCTTCATACTGCACAAGAATTGGCAAATGCCACCAACGAACCCGTCTTAGGGGACGTGAACAAGCTGGTAAGTCCTTCGGTAGACCTTGGGGGTTTATGGAACCAGGAATCCATTGAACCTGATTTATTGACTTTTAAAAATCAACTTCGATCCATACGTTATGAGATCGAGCGCGACTTAAAAGATAAGGTGTTGGTGCTGACCAGTATTAATGCAGGTGAGGGTAAAACACTGATTGCCCTGAGCCTTGCACTCGCCTGGAAAATGACGAATAAGAAAGTTTTAGTCATCGATGGCAATTTTACCAACCCCAGCATTTCAAAAGCCTCCACCGCAAAAATTTATCTGGAAGATTTTCTTAAAGGTCAGGTTGATTTAAATAAAAATCATACAGGCTCTATGGACATATTGAGCAACAAAGGAGGGGATACCTCATTATTAGAACTCGCTAGTTTGGAAACTATTCAATCCAAACTGGAAGAGATGAAAAGTATTTATGATTTAATCATCATTGAAACTGCCGCCTTAAATGATAATAACCAAGCTAAAGAGTGGGGGTTATTTTCAAAAGACATTGTTTCGGTATTTGCGGCTGGTACGACAATTAACCAGCGGATGAAAAATCATATGGCTTATTTAAAAGAAACCGGTGCCTTTATAGGCTGGGTAATCAATAAAGTTAATACGAAAGGAAATTAATGGAAGTTGTAAACACCATCTGGATTGTTGTTCAGGTCTTTATTGGCTATAACTTAGTCCTTCCCATTTTTCTGTATATCCTGTGGAAGCTTAAAAAGCCAGTGGTTTACGCAGTGGAAAAAACCCGGGATGAAATTGATTATGCAATTATTGTAACCGCTTACCAACAAACAAATCAATTGCCAGTAGTGGTTCAATCACTATTGCGTTTGAATTACAGCAATTACATCATCTATATTGTAGCTGATCACTGTGACACCAGTGACCTTTATTTTGAGGATAAACGCGTTATTATATTAACTCCGCCCGAAATACTCTCGAGTAACACACGTTCTCATTTTTATGGGATTAATAATTTCATCAGGCCTCATGAAAGACTTACCATCATTGATAGTGATAACCTGGTTGATCCTGAGTATTTAAACCAGCTCAATCCTTATTTCAACAATGGCTTCCAGGCCGTACAAGGCATAAGAAAAGCCAAGAACCTGGACACCACCTATGCTTGCCTCGATGCAGCAAGGGATCTTTACTACCATTTTTACGATGGAAAAGTCCTTTTTGAATTAAATTCCTCTGCAACCCTTTCAGGTTCTGGAATGGCCTTTACGACAAGGCTGTATAAAGCTTGTCTAGGTCACCTGGATATTACGGGTGCCGGTTTTGACAAAGTTCTACAAGCAGCGATTGTTGGGAAAGATCTTCGTATTGCTTTCGCTGATCAAGCTATCGTCTACGATGAGAAAACTTCGCAGTCAAACCAGTTGGTCAACCAACGGGCGCGGTGGATTAATACCTGGTTTAAATACTTCAAATTCGGCTTCGAAATCATTGGTAAGGGTATTAAAAATAGCAGCATGAACCAGTTTTTGTTTGGCCTTATCCTGTTAAGACCTCCGCTATTTATGTTTATCCTTTTGTCCGGTCTCTTTTTGTTACTTAACATTTTCAGCTCTGGGATAGGCTTCATCAGCTGGCTAATTGCTTTCTTGTTATTTATAACAGGATTTTACCTGGCCTTAAGAAAGTCAAATGCTGATCCTAAGATTTATAAATCATTAAAGGGCATACCTCAGTTTATTTTTCTTCAACTGATATCCTTAGCAAAAAGCAAAAACGCAAATAAAACATCCGTAGCCACTACCCACTACCATAAATATGAAGATAAAACCGAATCTTAAAAACGAGGAAGAGCGTAATGAAGAACAGAAAAAGATAGAATATGTAACTTATAGGATCGCCATCATCATTTCAGCAGTTTCTGTTTATTATTTTTTCATCAAGATCCTATTTCTATAAAGAGGTTTCATGAAATTCGACTTCACCTCCCCAGCTAAAATTTCTCCCATACTACTCACCATTTTGTTGGTGTTGTTTACGGGGTTATTTACTTTGGGCAGTTTTCATTTTGGGCTGACTTTCAGTTTGCTGGTGTTTATTATTTTAATTGGGATCCCGTTTGCCTTCTCCATTATGTTTTACCCAAGGTTTGGCATCCTGGTATTGCTTATCGCTGCCTATTTTATCATGTGGGTGTTGAGGATGGGCATCAATTTTCCGCTTGGTACCTTGATGGATGGTATAGAACTGCTCTTAATTATCGGCCTTTTTATCAGTCAAAAGCAGAATCCCAACTGGGAAATCTTTAAAAATCCCATCAGTTATATGATTCTGATTTGGATTGCCTATAACCTCTTCATGTTTCTTAATCCTGTCGCAGAGTCGAGGTTGGCATGGGTATACACCATCAGGGCGCTTGCCATGGTCATGCTGACTTATTTTATATTTATGGCCCAGATCAAGACGGTTAGTTTCATCAGGATTATCATCAAAGTTTGGATTGGTCTGGCATTTTTCGCGGCCCTATATGCCTTCAAACAGGAACATTTTGGCTTTTTTGCATTTGAGGAACGCAGTATCGACGATCCGCTACTACGCTCCCTGTTATTTATCGATGGGCGTTGGCGTAAATTTTCAATTTTCTCTGAACCTGTGGCTTTTGCTTACAATATGGTAACCGCTTCTATACTCTGTATCGTTTTGATGTTAAATCAGATGAAAACTTACAAGAAGGTTATCTTAGGCTTTTTGGTGTTGTTTTTTTTATTAACCATGCTTTATTCTGGAACACGTGGGGCTTATCCCTTACTTCCAATAGCCATATTTATGTTAGCGATCTTAAAATTCAACTTTAAAATACTGATTGCCTCTTCCATTGCTTTGGTTTTCTTTCTTTTGTTAATCTTTGTCCCAACCTCCAATCAGCATATCAAAAGATTTCAAACCGCTTTCAGGCCCTCCGACGATGCCTCTTTTAATGTTCGTAAGATTAACCAGAAAAAAATCCAGCCTTATATTCAATCGCATCCATTTGGGGGAGGTCTTGGCGCCACAGGTACTTGGGGACGCAGGTTTTCACCTAATTCCTACCTGGCCAGTTTTCCGCCAGACAGTGGATATGTGCGGACGGCGGTAGAATTGGGTTATGTTGGGATGTTCATTTTTTGTACGCTGATGTTTGTGATCTTAAAAACCGGGATCAAGAACTATTTTGAAATCAAGGACCCGGAACTAAAGAACTATTGTTTAGCGATGCTTTTAATTGTGTTTGCTTTAAACATTGGGAACTACCCCCAGGAAGCATTCGTCCAGTTTCCATCAAGCATTTACTTCTACCTCGCTGTGGCACTGCTTAATGTAACCTGGTTATTGGACAAGCAACAACAAAAACGGCAACTATTAACATAAGGACAATGCATATGATTCAAGGAAAAGATATAGTTATTGTTGGATTACAGCCCTGGGATACTGAAATTGGCAGTAACTGCAAGGATGTTGCCCTGGAGATGAGTAAAAATAACCGGGTTTTGTATGTCAATTCTCCATTGGACAGGATAACGAAGTTTCGGCATAAGGACAAACCTTTTGTTAAAAACAGACTGGCCAAAATGCAACAGAAAGAGAACAGTCCGGCATTAATTTCTTCCAATCTTTGGGTTTTTGATCCTAATGTGATCATTGAATCTGTCAACTGGATTAAAGTTGATTTCATCTTCGACCTATTGAATAAATGGAATAACCAGCGGTTCGCTCATTCTATTAAAAAAGCAATTTCAGTTTTGGAAATGGAAAACTTCATCCTATTTAATGACAGCGATATTTTTCGAAGCTTTTACCTGAAAGAACTGTTAAATCCTGAGCTGAGTATTTATTATTCGAGGGATTACCTATTATCTGTCGACTATTGGAAATACCACGGTGTCAGGCTCGAACCCAAATTGATGGCCAAGAGCGATATCTGTGTGGCAAATTCTACCTACCTGACAGATTTGTGCAAACGATACAATCCAAATTCCTATTATGTAGGCCAGGGGTGTGAAACAGATGCATTTTTAGAAGCTGGTGAGCTAGCGGTTCCGAATCAAATTACAACCATCGCTCAACCCATTATTGGATATGTTGGTGCCCTCACTACGATTAGGCTTGATCTGGAGATCATTACTTATATTGCAACTGAAAACCCGCAATGGAATATCGTTTTGGTGGGTCCGGAAGACGATGAATTCAAAGCCAGCCAGTTACATGAACTTAAGAATGTTTATTTCACAGGGTCAAAAGATCCCAAGGAATTGCCGGCTTATGTAGGCTCTTTTACTGTATGCATCAATCCGCAATTGGTCAATGAGCTCACCATTGGCAATTACCCACGTAAAATTGATGAATATTTAGCTGCTGGTAAACCGGTAGTGGCTACCAAAACGGAGGGGATGTCTGAATTTGCTGCGCATTGCTATTTAGCGACCAATAAGCATGAATACGTGAAATATATTCGGGAAGCTATGGTTTCGGATTCAGCAGAAGCTAGTCAAGAAAGAAAAACATTTGCCTCTTCCCATACTTGGGAAAACAGTGTAGGTAAAATATATGAGGCCATTACAGTCAGTGCTGTTACCGTGTAATTGAAGAATGAATGTTACAAAGAATCAAAGAACAAGCTAAAAATAAGTATTTTCTGTCACTTTCTACAAATGTGTTTTCGGCTGGTTGTGCCATGTTGGTTTTTGTTCTCTTGTTAAGGTCCATGAAGATTGAACACATGGGTTATTGGATATTCTTTCAAACTACCCTGAGTTTATTGGATACCTTCAGGTCAGGTTTTCTTCAAATGGCACTGATGAAATATTATTCAGGAGCTGAAAAGTCAAGGGCAGCCGAAGTATTAGGCTCTATCTGGTTCCTGGCTATTTCAATCACCTTGTTTTCGTTTATCTTGACTGTCCCCGCGCTTTTACTGCTTTCCTTTATTGATGATATCAGTATCCAAATCGTGATCAAATGGTTTGCCATTATATTTTTCCTGACCTTGCCTTATACCATTTCTTTATGGCGATTGCAAGCTGATCAAAAGTTCAAGCAGCTGTTGACATTGGCCATGATCAATCAATTATCATTTTTAGCGATGATTATTCTTCTGATGATTTCCGATCAAATAAGTATTAACAATGTTTTATACGCCTATGCTTTAACTTGCATCATTACCAGCTCTATATGTTTATTAACTGGCTGGTCAGGCTTCAAATACGTTATGAAAAAGACGAGGACCTGTATGCAGGAAGTCTATCATTTTGGCAAATTCAGTGTAGGAACTTCCATCAGTGCCAACCTGTTAAGGAGTTCAGATATATTCATGATTAACTTTTTGCTTGGTCCTGCCTTAATTCCGGTATATAATGTTGCGCAAAGATTAATGGAGGTGATCGAGATCCCATTAAGAAGTTTTCTTGTTGCAGGGATGCCTGATCTTTCGGCAGCGTTTAATCAAAAAAGAAACCATGATGTTGTTGCTATTATGGAAAAGTATTCTGGTATGTTGACCATAGCACTTATACCCGTAGCCATCCTGGGCGTCGCGTTTGCTGATTACGCTGTGGCTCTACTTGGCGGCGGGAAGTATTTGGGAACAGATGCTGCCAATATTTTCAGAATTCTCCTGGTACTTTCCCTCATTTATCCTATTGACAGGTTTTCTGGGGTCACCTTGGATATCATCAACCAGCCAAAAAGAAATTTTTATAAGGTGATCCTCATGCTGATCATCAATGTGATTGGTAATTATCTGGGGATTTTATGGTTGGGCAATTTATATGGTGTCGCCTTGAGCAGTGTCCTGTCTTCTGCTGTTGGTTTTTTATACTGCTATACTTCTTTGCGTGAGTTTTTAACCTTCAATATAAAGGGAATCTTAAATACCGGGGTAAGGGATTTGAAATTGCTTTACCTTAAAATATTTTAATGTACTATGAAGGTTGCACACATCATTTTGGTTCATCATCAACCGATTCAATTGAAAAGGCTCTTGCTGCGCCTTGAACATGCTAATTGTAAGGCTTTTGTTCACTTGGATAGCAAGTGTAACTTAAAAGATTTTGCTTTCCTTGAAACGCATTCCTTTGTGGAATTGATTAGCGACAGACAAAATGTAACCTGGGGTGGGTTCAGCATTGTAAAAGCGATTATGGCTTCTATAAAGCAGATTATTAAAAGTACAATGAAGTATGATTACATCAATTTAATCAGCGGGCAGGACTATGCCCTAAAATCTTCTGAAACATTTATGTCCTTCCTGGAAGATAATCCTCGAAAGATTTTCATGGAGTACCATTTACCCGGACATCCATGGCTGGAGGAAGCAAAGAAAAGATTCAGTCATTATCACTTCACAGATTTTAATTTTAAAGGGAAGACCCGACTGGAAAAGGTTATTAACTTCTTTTTTCGACCACAAAAAATGCCTGCTGATTTTGTGTTTATCGGTCACTCTGGTTGGTTCACTTTAGATTGGGAGTCTGCAGTCTATGTCGTTGATTATTTTGCAAACAACAAAAGTGTTATCTGGAAATTCAAATGGAGCTGGGGTGCTGATGAAATTCTAATTCAGAGTATATTATATAATTCGCCCTACCAGTATAAGCTGGTCAATAATAATTTGCGCTATATTGATTGGTCGGAAGGAAAAGTAAGTCCGAAGATATTAACCATGGCAGATCAACCAAAACTAATGACAACCGACTGCTTTTTTGGAAGGAAGTTCGATATAAATGTTGACGAAAGTATTTTAAATTACATAGACCAAGCTATACATAATGAAGCTAATGACAAATTATAAAGTCCCAAATTGGGTGAAGGATGTTAACCTAAGTTTCGATTCCTATGATGCTATTCCATCCAGTGTGTTTGATGACGTGAATACAAAATTGGATCGTCTACAAAACCGGGTTCCACTGGTAACAGTTATTATCGCCGCTTATAATGAAGAAATAAATATCCTGCGTTGCCTGAATTCGCTCTCCAACACACAATATAAGCAACCTATCGAATTTATTGTGGTCAACAATAACTCATCAGACCACACACAGGAAACCATCGATCGCTTAAACGTGAGGAAGTTATTTCAACCTATTCAAGGCTGTGGACCGGCAAGGCAAATGGGGCAGGAGCATGCGAGGGGTAAATACATCCTTTTAGCCGATGCCGATTGTCTTTATCCGGCGACTTGGATGGACGAAATGATGAAGGTATTGCAGCAACCTGGTATTGCCTGTGTATATGGCCGGTATTCCTTTATACCTGAGGCAGGCTACAGCAGAAGTCAATTATATATACTGGAGAAAATGAAAGATGTCATTGCGGCTTACAGGCATATCAAAAGACCTTATTTAAATGCCTTTGGGATCAGTATGGGATATGTTAAGGAGTATGGCTTAAAAGCCGGTTATGTGATGCATAATGTCAGGGGAGAGGATGGCCGCCTTGCTTTCGATATGATGAAATATGGTCGCATTGTACAGGTTAAAGCAAACAGTGCCCGGCCATGGACAGGTCCGAGGACACTTGAAAGGGATGGTAGCTTTTATAAAGCGCTAGGCAATAGGGTGAAGATCGAATTCAACAGATTTTTTACCATGATGAAAAGTGAGAAACCACATGATACCAAGTCCTCAGGAAATTAACGTCAGTAAGTTTATTAAATTTTCAGCATAATGAGACCAGTAAAGATCCCTGCTTCCATCTTAAAGTACATAGATGTAAATTCTTCTTCCCCCGAAGCATTAATGAAAGCGGCCCATTCAGGATACCTGACCCTTTTAAAAAACGAGCCTGAGGTTTCTATCATCATACCCGCTTATAACGAAGAATTGAATATCGTTCCTACACTGGCTTCCCTTTGTCAGAACAAAACTGCCCGAAGCGTGGAGATCATCGTGGTCGACAATAATTCTAAAGACAAGACAGCACATTTGGCTAATGCCTGTGGGGTGAATTGTATCAGAGAAACACAGCAGGGAATCACCTTCGCAAGGAATAAAGGATTGTCTATTGCCCGTGGGAAATATATCCTCAACGCGGATGCAGATAGCATTTATCCGGAGCAATGGATTGAAAGTATGGTTAAACCCTTGGAGGACGAAGGCATCGCTTTAACCTATGGTCGTTTTTCCCTTATCCCAACAGGTAATACAGGTCGTTTAACTTATTTTTTTTACGAATACATCGCGGAGCTTTCCCGATTTATCAATAAAAAAGTAAAGGATGAGGCGGTCAATGTTTACGGCTTTAATTCAGGTTTTAGAAGAGTTGAGGGCCTAAGTGTAGATAGTTTCAATCATCCCATCCATACAAATGAAGATGGCTGGTTAGCCCTAAAACTTAGGGATAAAGGGTATGGTAAACTACATTTAGTGACGAGTATAGACTCCCTGGTGTGGACTACAGACCGAAGAATTCAACTGGATGGCGGTCTAATGAAAGGTTTTCTCAAAAGATTTAAAAGGATGCTAAAGCCTTAGTAAGGTGATTAGTTGCTTTTATAAAACCAAATGTCATAATTGTACTTCAGTTGCCTGTAACACATAGCGCAGCATGGAAATAGTGGTGTTATCGTTCTGTGTCCAGCTTTTTCTTGTCATGGTACTCGGCTCAATTTCGGAGTTTTCCTGAAATAAACAAGGATTGCATCCTGTCCATTATTAATGGTTATTCCTTAATGCTTATTCAAATATTGCATAGGTAAACATAAACTTTTACTTGTCAAAATGAACAGGCCTTATCTTTAATTCATGTTCATTTATAATTGAAAGCACACGATCAGCAATTTTATCCCAGCTAAACTTTTGGATATAGCTTTTCCGCTGTATACGCTTTATCTCTGAATCTTCGAGGAGCGCATCTTCAATTTTCTCAATGTATTCATCCACCCCAATCGCCAAATAGGTTGATGTTTTAAATTCATCCTGCATAAATTCCGTTGATGTAGCCACTACAGGCTTTCCACAATGTAGGTATTCAATTATTTTCAAAGGAAAGTTGCCAATGGTCGTTGTATTAATTAACTGCGGATTGATGCATACATCGAATTGATTTATGTAGGAGATTACCTCATTTTTATGAATTTTACCAAGGTAATGAACATTTGGAAGTTGGTACAATTCGCTGCTACTAAATTGTTCATCATCAGGACCAACCAATACTAAACTCCAGTCCTTTCTTGCTTTCGCGATGTTGATCAGCAAATTTAAGTCAAGCCGTAATGACGTAATTGCACCCACATAACCTATTAAAGGTCTGGGTATGTTTTTAAGCTGTTCAGGAGCGTTTCCTAAACTGACATTATTGTTTAAATCTAGCCCACATCCGTTTCCGATGTAAAAGCTGTTTTCATTATATTTTAATGCGTTTTTTGTAAAGGTTGGCGAATTGCACAATATAATGTCGCTTTTTTTCATCAGTTTTGGTTCTAAAGCAATACCATGTCTTTTCCAATAGGCATTATCAAACATATAATCACGATCCAGATAGATATGTAAAGCAGGTTTCAATATTTCTTTGAGATAAAAACTACGCAGGATATCCTTGTCGTTGATTAAAATATAAGAATCAAAGCCTAATTCATTGATTGCATCTTGGATGTTAGTAGCTAATTTTTTGTTATTACGTTTGTGAAGAAGCGAAAATATATGCTGATTAGAAATCCAATTAATTGATTCCATGATAGCTGAGGGATTTAATACAAATAGGTTAGCCGAGATCTCAGTTAATCCCTTTTCCTTTCTTTTGATTAAATTGATGTGTTGATCTAGAAAAACATCACGTTCCCCAAAATAAAGTGATTTCCTGTCAATTGGAGGGTTTACATATAAGACCTTATGATTTTTGGCGAATTCTTTAGCTAAACAAGTGGAGGTAGATTCCCTGTCAGTATTGATGCGTTGCAAGCTAACGAATACAATATTCATAATACTCAAATTATTTTCTTGACATGCTAATGTAGGTATTTATTAACTCTAGTCAAATACCATGCAACAATATTGTGGCTTTTTTCTCACAAAATTGGACGGCTTTTGAATATTGCCTCATTAAGAATATAAATCCTCCATTGTTTTCAATCAGGCAAATAGGAAATCTTAATTTTGTTATTAGCTTTACGTAAAAAATATTAGTATTCTGAAAATACCATCTAGATTCTTTAATTTCCTTTTAATACCTGTAAAAAATAAATGCCTGTTTATAACCAACTGATAAAGAAGTTTAAAAGGCCCACCAATATTAAAATCAGGTTTAGCTATAACTATTGCTAAAGGTTTCCTTATAACCTCCAATTTCTTCATCTTTTTTATTCTGGTTAGACTTTGCTCCCCGATAGATTTTGGGACATGGGTTTTGTATTCTTCTATTGTGGTAATTTTTGAAATAGCCAATAACAGCTTTGTGAGCAATGCTATTGTGAAATACTATCATGATTATCAAGATACTTTGCGAGGGGTTTTTATTTATAATGCTTTTATTTTTACCATATCGCTTTCTTTGCTGTTCAGTGTTATCCTTTACTTTTAATCACCTGCAATTAATGGTTTATGCGAACTGCGATTTTTTTGTCTCGGCTCATGGTGGTACGGCCGCATTAGCCAGTTACTTTGGCGGCCATAATATCATCTTATCAAAAAGAGGGATTGAGCATGATCTCAACGAATTCACAACCATTTTTCCGGCATTATCAGGTGCAAAGATTCACCATGCAAAGACGGATTCTGAAGTGCAGGGTTATTTAGAGAAGTATTATTAAAAACACATCAATCATCATTTGTGGTCGATGGTCTAATATCCTTCATTTATCTTCGTCACTTTTCAACTGCTTTATATGCGATAAATATAGAACATTGAACGGTTTCAAAGCCTGCTCCGATGTTGGGGGCAGGTAAAAAGGAGCTTTCGGCATTTAGGATTCTGTATTCTGTGATGCGGTTGGCTTTTATAAACGAGACGAGTTTATCGTTGAGTACATCGTTTACATAATTATCGTTTTCAATGTTTACATCACCTGCAATAAAAGCACAGGATAATCTGGCAAATAGTTCCATGATTTTAGGGTGTTATATTTTAATTAGCCAAGAATTCACTAGTTAGTTTAATTAAAATCCTATATTAATTCATCTCCCCAATTCCTAACCCATCTTCCAATATGCCAGCCAATGACTAATAGCAATGAACACACAAAGAGGACTATAAAACTGGGTATCCATTTTCGCAAATAAACTTTGTTTGCGTCGTTTGGTAAATCCTATATTGTTAAAATCGCCAACCGCGCGCAATAGGAAAATTATGCCAATACCGAATATTCCATGTCGGGTGATGTCTTTACTTAAGTCAAATACGATCAAACCGCTATAAGTAAGATCAACCATCATAAATAACAGCAATCCCAATGCTACGATAAAAGTACCCAAACTCCCTGGATTAAATAATTTCCTGCCGTTAGTATTGGTAGGGATAACCGCACCGAGCGCCCATTGGCCGCCTATTGCCCAGTAAACATGGAGGAAGCCCAAGAGTAAAAATATAAAACTATTTAAAATGAGTAGGATTTGAATCATAATATTTAGGCTAATGTAATCAAAATCGTAGCCATCACATAAGGGGTTAACCTACAAAGGAAATATTCAGATCAAACTTACCCCTCAATACCTGCTCATCCCACACTGTCAAAATTCCCTGCAAAATATGACTCTTTATGACTAAGAACGTCTCTTACGCCATCAACGTCTATTGCGCAACACCTTAGTTTTAAAGTAAATACATTTGATTTAAAGTTGCAACATACAGCATGTTAAACTACAATCAACCAAATTGATTTACAACTAAACCGAAGCAACCATCATCAGCTTACAGCTTACACCTGGCAAAGAATAAGCTGATGATAGCTTCATTACCAAAAACAAACAAACTAAAGTCAAACGAAAATGGACGATCAAATTACAGGTTGGAATAACCTGAGAGATGGCTTGCGCAAAGCTAATCCAACCCTAACAGACAAGGCCATCCAACGACCGCCCTGTCAGGATCCCGCTACGCGCGACTCATTTTTTACTGATCAGTAAAAGATCATTAAACAGTTACCTAAACCTTATCAAAACTAATATTATGGCCAAATTACCACAAGGCGTATTCGGACCAATCATAGGAAAAGTAGGTCCTATAGTTGGGGCAAAATGGAAAGATGTAGCTTATATCCGTTCCTTAGCTCCAAAAAGCGAAAAACCCCCAACTCCCGATCAACTCAATAACCGTGAAAAGTTTAAGTTCATCAACGAATTTTTAATGAGTTTTCATGCTTACCTGACCATAGGGTTGATGATAAAGCGAAAAAGATGACGCCATTAAATGCCGCTTATTCTCTTAATCACAAGAAATTGATCCGTGGCACTTATCCCAACATCAGCATTGACTATTCGGAATTTATATGGAGTGTGGGTACACTGCCGACATTAACAGGTTTCAGGTTGAAATAACCGAAGGAAATGTGCTAAATTTTTTATGGGAACAGGACAACCGCCGATCAACTGTTTTTAATGACCAGGTGATGCTGTTAATCTATTGCCCCGCATTACAAATAACGGACGGTTTTATCAACGGAGTGAACAGGGCAGACAAACACTGCCACTTTTCCATCAACCCTAAATTTGCCGGCCATGAGGTGGAAGTGTACATCGGCCTGTGTTCCTTAAACAGAAAGAAAATTTCCGATAGCCAATACCTGGGCAGATTTTCCATCGTTTAATGCAGCCAATTGATTGGGCTTATCAATCATTTTATAAATCTATCATTAAAAAATAACCTAGGGGAATTATCCGAAAGGGTATCCTTGGTGGGTTCAGTAAAAAAACTGGTCCACTTGTAGGAGCCATCTAAAGAAATAAAAATGTAATTAGAACAGTGCCGCTGAAAAGTGCGAAAGCACCCACTCAACCTCAGGTTAACCAGCGCAGAAAATTTAGGTTGGTTTCCTCTTTTTTAAGTCCGATCAGTGAACTCATCATCACGGGTTTTGTTTCCAGAAAAGGGGATCCAGGTCCAATGCAAATGGCAATGGCTTTTAACCTGGCGCATGCCATTGAAGGCAATTCACCGGATTTTGGCCTTGACTATACAAAAGTTCGCTTCAGTAACGGAAAATTGGCATCACCTGATCACACAGCCATAGAGGCTTTACCGGGCTGTACAGTGGAGTTCTCCTGGGTGGATGATGATCAGCCGTTTAATCACTGTTTTACATCGTTACTGCTGTAGCCTTGAATGGCATTCTCTATTGTGACTTAAACAGCGGTTACATAAAACAGTAAGAAAGGGCAGGAAGTTCGGGAAATACCTTTGCGAACTGGCGGAATAAATAAAAGGAAGGGCTTAAAGTTTGACGTTTACAATAAACGTGTTTTCTTTTGAACGAGGGTCATGCTGGTATTCGAAACCATCAGATGCCCTGGTGATAATGTACAGTCCGAAATTTTCAGGTAAATGTTCGATGTCCATGTTACCTTTATAAGCATCAAGGAATTTAAACCGGTAAGGATCTATTATCTTTATATTTAAACTATTGACCTCAGTAAAGTCCACCTTGATGGTTTTATTCACTTCTTCAAAAGGTATCTGTTCATTGCTTGTAAATTTGATCTGCAGTCCAATATCAACCTTCTCAATCGTTAACTCGGGGTGATTGATGGTCAGCCTGATTTCAGCATTAGGATCTTCGGAGTGTTTGATCGAGTTAGTGACCAGTTCAATGAGGATTAATTTAATTCTACGCCTGATATCTTCACTAATGGTGACATACCTGGAGAGTGTATTGATGACTTCTTTTGTGTACTCCTGAATATCATCCGGATTTTTTGGAATCTTCAGACCAATTTTAATAGGAGTGCTTTGTTTCATTAAAATTTCTTTAAGGAGATCTCTAAATTGCTTTCGATGGTGAAAATTTTATCGAGCCTGGTCAACTCAAACAGGTTCAAAATATCGTCATTCAAATGGGTTAACACAAGTTGACCTTTTAAAGGAAGTAGTTTTTTTAATATAGCAACAAGTGCGCCTAAAAAAGAACTGTCAATGTATTCCACATTTTGAAAGGAGATCACCAGGTTGTGAGCACCGTCCTCTATGTCTTCAAATATTAATTCTTTAAATTGTTCTGACTTTGATAAATTGGCTTCTTTGTTTTCAATAACAATTACAAGCACATCATTGATAGTTTGTTTACTTAGCTTCATTGTTTTTTCTTTTGATGATGATGATACTGCAATCATCTATTTGAGAAGTATGTTTATTAAATAAATTATTGACAATGTTTTCCGTATGTTCATTTCTTTCCTTTAACTCATGAAGTTTGTGTTTAAGCAGTTTCATGTCAGATTTCTTAACTCCGTCAATCTCGAAATCAATAATTCCATCCGTAACGAGAAAAATTTCTTCTTCGTCCTGAATGTCAAGTTCTATTTCATTATATACGGCTTCCTCAGAAAAACCGAGAAGTATACCATCAGACTGATACGAGATCAGGTCAGTTCTGTTTTTTTTATATTTTAATAAAGGTAAATCGCCCGCTCCGGCATAACAAATGGTGCAGTTTTCATCATCTATCAAAACGATGCTGAGTGTAGAAAAAATATCCGACAAAAACTCATCTGCAAAAACAACTCTGTTTAATTTGTGTAGGATGGTAGGTAAATCATAATCACCATCAAATACACATAAACGAATAGCGGAACGCACATAACTTAAAAAACTGAAGGAGAAAAACCAGGCACCCCACTTTTTGCCCATCACATCACCAAGGATCACAAAGGTATGCTGGTCATCGATTTTAATGAAATCAATAAAATCACCACCTGGCTGTTCCTGGTAACTTTTGTTGTAGTAGTTTATGCTGAAGTTCTTTAACTCGGGCGCTTTTTTGGGAATATTTCTAAGGTTTAAGCGCTCAGCTATACCCTTAACCTCACTTAATGACCTTTCATAATGTTCCCTGACTGCCAGCATCAGGTTGTTGATTTTAGAAAGGATCCTGGTAGGGGGCACATCCTTTGCCATGTAGTCAATGGCTTTTAAGTCCAGGCCTTGCTGGATAAAATGCTCATCGTTAACTGAGGTTAGAAATAGAAAGGGGACGTTTTTTAGAAATTCATTTTTAAGCAGCCTTTTTCTGAATTCGAAACCGTTCTTATCAGGCATTTCATAGTCTGAAATGATCAGATCCGGTATATCATATTCCTTCAGAATAATCTCCGCTTCATCTACCGATAAGGCAATTCTACAATGATAGCCGTTATTTGTTAATAATTTTTCGTAAAGCTTTAACTGGAAAAGATCGTCATCAACCAACAAAACGGTTTTATTCATGGGTCTTAAAATTAGAAATAGATTTTACAATAATATAAATTCCTGCAGCAATAATGATGAGTGATATCAAATCCATTAAAGTTACCCCATCGTTTTCATTGAAATAGTAAATGGTAAACATCTCAAAATAGGGTGGCGCAGGCAAGATGATCATTGCAAAACCTAAAGTAACAAATAAAAAGCCTATAATTATTTGAATAAGACGTAGAAACTTTCCTGTTAGCGTAATTTTGGGTGGTTTCCTGGAGTCCAGGTGATTGTTGTTCAGGAGGAATTCCAGCTTGTCTAACTGTTCTAATTGATCAATATCAGCTAAGGAGACTTCTTGTATTTCCTTGATTAACTTCTCGTTACTTAGCTTTTTATCAATAACACCGTTTATTCTATATTGTAGAAGCTTAATATTTTCTGAATCAAGTTCGCTCTTATCGAGCAAGGTGATGAACTCGCTTAATTTCTGATTTAATTCTCCATCTTTGTTGTCAAGATTATCAAAATTTTTTAGGGACTCAGAAAGTTTACTTTTATTTGTCAAAATAATTAATTTGCTAACATGTTACAAATTTAATATAATGTCTCACATTTCAATTGTTACCGTAAATTATAATCAACCCCAGGCTACAATTGAGTTGTTAAGGTCTATTGAGAAACATTATCCTGAAAATATTCTGGAAATAATCCTGGTTGATAACGGAAGTGCAAAAAATAAAGAGGCTTCATTTAAAGCATGTAACCCAGGCATTAAATACATCAGATCTGAAATTAACCTCGGTTTTGCCGGTGGAAATAACCTCGGACTGCAGCGAGCAACGGGTGATTATCTTTTCCTGGTCAATAACGACACGGAGTTTACAGCCGGTTTAGTAGAAACTTTGCTGGAAACCATGAAGGCGAATCCTGAAATAGGAATTATTTCTCCTAAAATCAAGTATTTTGATCAACCGGACATCCTGCAATACGCTGGCTTTACCGCGATGAATTATTATACCTGCCGTAATCAATGTATAGGCCAATTTGAAACTGATGTTGGACAGTATGATCACTTGATAGCGCCAACGGGATATATCCATGGTGCAGCGATGATGATCTCCCGGACTGCGCTTTTGAAAGCAGGGAACATGGCTGAAAATTTCTTTTTGTATTATGAGGAAATGGATTGGTGCGAAAGTATCAAGGCTGCCGGTTTTGAAATCTGGGTCAATACAAATGCCTGCATTTATCACAAGGAATCGATGGCAGTAGGTAAAAACAGTGCGCTAAAAGCCTATTTCATGAACCGCAACCGGATTTTATTCATCAGGCGAAATGCTGAATTACGACAGCGATGTTTTTTCTATGTGTACTTTTTATTGTTTGTAACACCAAGAAATTGCCTGAAGTACTGGCGTGAGCATAACAGTTCCTATATAAAAGTGCTTTTTAACGCCATAGGCTGGAACCTGACAAATGGTGTAAACAGCAAAGTATTAGGGTTTAAATAAGCTGATGACGGCTTCAAAACCTATTAAAACAATATATTCCAATGAATGCTAATAATATAATAATGAACTTAACAACATGATCACATTTTTTTGGATTTCGCTATTCCTGATTTTTTATACCTTTTTTGGCTATGGCCTGTTGTTGTTCGTGTTTGTTAAACTTAAAAGGATCTTTTTTCCGGCCAAAAGAAAACTGTATACGTTTGATGATTTGCCTAGCTGTACACTCATCGTTGCGGCTTTTAATGAGCAGGAGTTTATGGAAGCAAAGATTGCCAATACGCTGGCACTTCAATATCCAGCTTCAAAATTGGAGTTTATATTTGTGACGGATGGTTCTTCTGATCAAACGCCGGATATTGTATCCCGCTATCCGCAGATCAAACTTCTACATCAGCCAGCGCGTAAAGGCAAAATTGCCGCAGTGCACCGTGCCATTCAACAGGTGAATTCAGATTTGATTGTTTTTACCGATGCCAATACCTTTCTGAATGAGGATGCACTGGTTTATTTATGTCGCCATTATGCAGATGATAAAGTAGGTGCCATCGCCGGCGAAAAACGGGTAATGGTTGATGAAACAGCTGATGCAACAGCAGGTGAAGGTTTCTATTGGAAGTATGAATCTAAACTTAAACAGTGGGATTCGGAATTGTATAGTGTGGTGGGCGCCGCTGGAGAGTTGTTTAGTATTCGCAGAAATTTATATGAGCCTGTTCCTGCAAACAGTGTGCTGGACGATTTTATGATTTCTATGCGGATTGCGGAAAAAGGTTATGTAATTGTGTATGAACCGGAAGCTTATGCCATGGAAAGTTCTTCTGCAAATATCACCGAAGAATTAAAACGTAAAATAAGAATTGCCGCAGGTGGAATACAGTCAGTGATTTGGCTTAAATCATTGCTTGTGCCATTTAAATTTCCTGTGTTATCTTTTCAATATTTAAGTCATAGGGTATTGCGGTGGACGATCACGCCATTTTTGATGATCCTGGTTTTTATACTTAACCTGCTGATTGTATGGCAGGAGCCTGGTGTTATTTATAAACTCCTGCTCGCTGCTCAAATCTTATTTTATCTTTCTGCTTTTCTTGGGAAGGTTTTAGAATTGCGAAAGTTACGCGTTAAAGTATTGTTTGTTCCTTATTACTTCTGCGTAATGAATTATGCCGTTTTGGCCGGGCAGATGAGGTATTTTTTCGGAGGTCAGTCGGTGATCTGGGAAAAAGCGATAAGGAAATGATGCAAAGATCATATTTAGCCGGCTGAAAGTTTGTGAACAGACGGCCGGTTTATGATGTGAGGATATCGAGATCCAGCCTATTTTTTGTCGGTTGGAACAATTGGTTTTATAGGAGGAGTATCAACGATTTCTCCAAACTCATTAACATAGGCCATCATACTTTCTAATGAACCGTCAGAAGGGTTTTGCTGGCGCTCTTGTTTACGGTGCAATTTATCTTCTTTTTTCTTTTGTCTGTTTTTCTCTAATTGCTTTTTCATGAAGGTTGCCTGAGATTTTGCCATATTGTAGTGTTTAAGTGAGAAAATACTGTTCCTGATTTTTGTTCTGCCAGTTTAAAAGTGGTGCTTCCGGGGATAGGCTTATTGAAGTCTTAATTCACGATAGGCAACGGATCAAACCAGGAGAAAACAGTTTTATTTTATTCCGTTTGATGCAAAGGTACGAAATTCCATTGAATAATTTACATGCCTAGCTTCAACTTGTATTGAACAGTGGCCCCGGCTTTGATGATTTCTGTCGTGGGGCTGTTGGCAATGCCTGTGATTACATAAGTGAAGGCGTTATTGACAAGTTGGTCTTTTAATTCCACTGGTGCGGTGAGGGGGATAAGAATGGAACTTGCTGTTTGCATGTTGGCGTTGTTGATTACACCGATGTCAAGTAAGGTTTTATCAGGTTTTCGCAACTGAACCCTGATGTTTTGAAAGGCTTTGAATGTATTCGTTAAATCAGGTTCTCCTGGTTCTTCACCTTCCCCGGGTTCTTCGCCTTCACCCGGAGCCTGGCCTGGTATTTCCAATAGAAATCCTGTAACCTGGATCGATTGAAGATCTGCTGTGGTAAACCCATTGGTGTGTTGGCTGATCATCGTGTTCAAGTCGGCCTCGGTGTTAATTTCTGCAAGGACAACAGCCTCTGTCACATTGGTGGTGATCGGGATATTGAATTCAATAGGTGTGGTCTGGAGGATGAGATCTCGTTGTATATTCTCTTTCATGGTACAGGATGAAAGAATACCCAGACTTAGGCACAACAAGACGATATATTTATTTTTTATCATTTTTACCATTAACGAGTGAACTTAAATTTGGTTTAATGCCAATTGTCAGGGGGACGGCTTGAAAACGGCGTTCTTGTATCTTATTAAATCCCCGCATAAAAGTGCCCTCCAAAAATAAGGAAACTTTACCAATATTGTATTCCATTCCTGCGCCGGTCTCCAACATGGTCATGGTATTGCTTTTGTTTGTAAATGTCGCCATGGCGTTTGACTGTGTTAAATCAACAACTGGTGTGAGCACAAAACCTCCGCCACCACCTAAAAAACCGTAAAGGCCAAACTTGCCAATGAGCTTTCTGTAGCCTAAACCGATATTCAATAAATACGTGGTCACCCTGCCATTGTTAATTAAAGTTCCGAAGCCTGGTTCGAGGGTTTGCTGGTCATATTTATAAGCATGGAGACTCAGCTTCGGGTACAGGAATAAGCCCTCCTTTCCAAGTCCTATGTTTAACCCTAATGTAGTTGAAAACTTAGGTTCAAGGTATTCATTCGTATTCCCTATAGGCAGGGAAAAACCAACTCCACTGGAAGAGTATAGCTTGTCTGTTCTGGGGCTCTGTGCCTGGGCACCATTCCGAGTTTGAAGTAAAAAGAAACTGAGCAGACTAAAAAGGGCGATTTTAGATTTCATGGTTAGGTTTATGCTATAACATCGATAATGAATTAAAGTTTAAATATAGAAGGAGATACTGCTATACCTCCATCATATTTGGCACTATTTGATTGCCATATTTAATTTTGTTGTTTTCATATATTGCTGTTTTTCAAATATTTGGTTAGTTAGGTTCAAGTAAAGGTTTTATTAGGGTGGAAATTAGGAGGTGGAAATAGGGTGTTGTGCAAAATATAATTCTGTTTTGTGTGGTAATCCATTATGCTACAGTTAATTGTGTTATTTAGCCTGAAGTCTTTCAGTCGGGTAGAAAGCGCAGGCTTTGGTGAAATGCAATTAGTATTGTTGCCTGTTGTAGGCGGCTGAAAAGTCAGACCTCATGGATTTAAAACGTTCAATAACAGTGGCAATAAATGCCTCATCAATGATCTGAAAGATTTCATTTGCCCCTCCGCCACTGAGGTCAAGTTCAGACAATTTATAGCTCTGTTCCAGGGTGCCTTGTTCGAACTTAACGATGTATTTTTGATTCATATTGAACAGCGTAATTTTGCATTCCGGGTGTGGTAATTCAGCGAGTACTCTCATTTTTATTGGTGGGTTTTTGTTAATAAAAAGGGCTGTATTATTAACTCCAAATTCCGGGATGACGAACATTAACCGGGATGAAGAATTTTATAAATAATACAGCCCTTGAATTCAAATTAATTAGATTTTAATACCCATTTCCTTTAGCAGGAAATCGGCTTTGTCAATTTTGGTGGCTACCCAAAGTACATAACGAATGTCTACACCGATAGATCGGCTATAGCTTTCATTCCAGGCGTAATCATTGATGGTGGCACCATATGCACGGTCAAAGTTTACGCCGATCAATTCGCCGTTTGCATTCATAATAGGGGATCCGGAATTGCCACCGGTGGTATCCATGTTATATAAGAATGATACCGGCACGTCATTGAGGTCTTTCTTTGCGAAAGGACCGAAGTCTTTTGCGGTCCATAGCGTTTTAATGGTCGCTGGATAACCGAAATCAGGCAGTCCCGAAGCTCCTTTTTCTAAAATCCCTTTAATCGTGGTATAGGGTTTCATATATGTCGCATCGTAAGGGGAGTAGCCTCTTACATAACCATAGGTTAATCTGAGTGTACTATTTGCATCCGGAACAAAATCTTTTTTTAAGAACTTTTCTTTGACATTCACGTAGTCACCCATCAGTTTGTTCAGTAAGCCTTCCCTGCGGTCTTTCTCCGGCTTAAGTGCTGCTATTTGTTTGCTCAGGTCTTCTTCCAATAACAGAAAGGCGTCATTGTAAGTGCTTACTGATTTTGGGCTCTTTAACAACGTGTTGATGACGTAATCAGGGTCTTTAAGTTTGGTGTATTCAAAGCTGCTTTTAATGTATTGGTCAACGACTGCATTGCTGTTTTGACCTTTGCTGGCGATTTTACTGACTGCGTTTACTTTCTGCTGTGGGGAAAAGGCCGCGGCATCATTCAGCATTTTTTTAAGTATGGTTTTGTCTACATCGATATCAAAAGTCTTATAACTATTGCTTACCGATCTTTTTACCTGCTCTATATTTTGATCAAAAAAGCTTTGTTTCTGCGCTGCAGGTTGCGCATTAAGCGCAGCTTTAAAGCTATTGAGCTCTCTCGATACACCTAGTAGGCTTGTAGAATTGTAAATTTGCGATAACCACAGGTCGCGGTTGGCATCGCCATTAATCAATTTGTATAAATTGTCAATCTGGCTCATCAGGTCGCCATATTTTGCCTTCTGATCCACGTTATTATTGATGAAATCGGCAAGGGCAGCATCTTCCTGTTTTTTCTGACCGATCAGGTCAATTGCTTTCAATCCCTGTAATTTTCCACGGTAGTTCTTCATCACGTTCGCATTGCGTTTAATGCGGGTAGCCAGCTTAATTTCTGTGCTTTTGTCTTTCTTGCCTGCAGCTTCCATCGTTTTGTTCTGGAAGTCATTCAATTCAGAAACATATGGGAGAACGAATTTTTGCTGATATTCAATAAATTCAGCTGGACGGTGACGGAAAGTTCTTCCCGGGTAACCTAAAATGAACACAAAGTCTTCTTCGTCAGTGCCATTTGGATTTACTTTAAGGAATTTCTTAGGGGTGTAGGGAACGTTGTCTTTTGAGTACTTGGCTGGTTTGCCATCTTTACCCACGTAAGCACGCATAAAAGCGAAGTCGCCGGTATGTCTTGGCCATACCCAGTTATCTGTTTCTCCACCGAATTCACCGATTTGTCTGTTCGGGACATAGACCAGGCGTACATCCAGAATAGTCTTGTAACGGAAGAGTACATAGGTTTTTCCAATAAACATTTCTGAAACCTCTGCTTTAATACTAGGGTCTTTCTTTTCTGCTTCGTCAACAATATTCTTCATGGTGGTGTTGATCAGTTGCAATCGTGAAGAAGGGTCGGTTACCCGGGCTACTGCACCCAATACGCGATCAGATACATCTTCATAACTGTCTGTAATACGACAAGTTAATCCTTTTGCTTCAATCTCCTCATCATGTGTTCTGGAAACCAGGCCTTTGTTCAGGTAGTCATTTTCCGGTGTGCTTGCCTGCTGAACGGCACTAAAAGAGCAATGGTGATTCGTAATGATCAGCCCTTCATTGGAGATGAAAGAGCCGGTACATCCGCCAACGTTTACCAACGCATCCACGAGGCTGGTTCCATTAGGGTTGTAAATTTCATTTTGATCGATCTTCAATCCTGCTTTCTTTAAGTCAAGTTTATGGATCTCACTTAAGGGGAACATCCCTTCCTCAGGTGGCGTATAACCTGATTGGAGGATGCCAAATACCATAAGCGCGGTAAATAGTATGGTTTTTTTATTCATGGGTTATTTATTTGTAATTTGAGTTCAAAGCTAAGAATTTTTAAGCTTTTAACTTGTTGAGGTTGTTTCCACCCTTTCGTATTGTTTTCTATAGGTGATGGAGCGATCATGAGATGGTTTCAACAGGATATTATTTAGCTTTGCATATATTCATTACCAATGGCTGAAGATTTAAAAATAATAGAGAGTGACAACAAGGAGGCGCAATATCAATCTTTAGTGCCTCAGATAGCGGCATTAATACAGGGGGAGAATGACTTGATTGCTAACCTGGGGAATATTGCTGCTGCTTTAAAAGAGCAGTTTAAATGGTTGTGGGTGGGTTTTTACCTGATTAAGGAAGATGAATTGGTGCTAGGGCCATTTCAAGGGCCGGTTGCCTGTACCCGGATAAAAAAAGGAAAGGGAGTTTGTGGTGCCTCTTGGGAAAAAGAAGAGACTTTAGTCGTTCCTAACGTGGATGCTTTTCCAGGACATATAGCCTGCAGTTCTGCTTCTAAATCGGAGATTGTGTTGCCTGTTTATAAGGATGGTTTGATCATTGGTGTTTTGGATGTGGATAGTGAGTACCTGGCTCATTTTGATGAGGTTGATGCCATTTACTTAAATGAAATCATTAAATTAATCGATGCCTAAATTACCGTTTTCCTTTTATCAGAATGAGAATGTGTTGTTGCTCGCCCAACAATTATTGGGTAAGCAACTATTTACTTTGATCGATGGTGAACTCACCGGGGGCACCATTGTGGAAACAGAAGCTTACAATGGAGTTTCCGATAAGGCATCTCATGCCTATGGTGGAAGATTCACCAACAGAACGCAAACCATGTATTTGTTAGGTGGCCATGCTTATGTTTATTTGTGTTATGGTATTCACCATTTATTCAATGTCGTGACCGGCCGGGAGGATATGCCACATGCTGTTTTAATCAGGGGCCTGGAGCCTATAACCGGTGTCGAGGTAATGTTGCGCCGAAGAAATATGCCGGTTTTGAAGCATAACCTTACTGCTGGGCCTGGTGCACTTTCAAAGGCAATGGGTATTGACCGGAACTTAAATGCTAAAGATCTTTCAGGAAATGAAATCTGGATAGAAGACAATGGGATCATTATTCCTGCAGATGGTATAAGTGCTGTCAGCCGGGTTGGGGTAGCCTATGCTGAGGACCATGCCTTGTTGCCCTGGCGTTTCTATGTGAAAGGAAATAAGTTTGTGAGTAAGCCCAATAGCTGAAAAACAATCTCTTTTTATAGCTGTTTAAACTTCAAACCTTTAATTCTAAAGCTATGGATACTGAGAAAAATGTAAAACTGCTAAAGGAGAAAATTGAAGATGTACGCATTTGTATGTTCACCACTTTATCATTAAATGATGAGTTTTCTAGTCGCCCAATGGCTACAGCAAATGTTGAAGATGATGGAAGTATCTGGTTCTTTACCAATGAGTACTCCCTCAAGAATGCAGAGATATCTAAGGAGAACAGGGTCATGCTTGTCTACAGCAACCCTTCCAATAATACCTATATGTATGTAAATGGAAAAGCGGAGTTGGTGGAAGATATCAAAAAAAGAAGTTCTTACTTTTCAATCATGGTCAAAGCCTGGTTTCCCAAAGGATTGGAAGACCCCGGGTTAGCCCTGATTAAAGTCACTCCTGATGTAGCTGAATATTGGGATAGTAAATCTTCTAAAATGGTGGTTGCGTTTAATATGTTGCAGGCCATTGTGACTGGTGATAAATATGATGAGGGACAACATAAGAAATTGAAATTTTAGGATATTTGAAGCCGTACATGCTTCACCTAAAATTATATAATGATTAAAATAGCCTGGCATAAGCTTTATGCACATCCGTTACCTGAAGGGCATCGTTTTCCGATGTTGAAATATGAGCTTATTCCAGAACAGTTGCTTCATCAAGGTTTAATCAGTAAACGCAACCTCTTTGAACCTGTGCCTTTAACAGAAGACATCATTTTAATGACGCACCAACAGCGATACTGGGAAAGTCTCCGTGATTTTACCTTATCGCCTAAAGAGCAGCGACGTATTGGTTTTCCACTGACCGGCCAATTGCTGGAGCGGGAAATCAGGATTGCGCAGGGCACTATTGATGGTGCATTGTTCGCTATCAACAAAGGGGTGGCCTTTAATGTTGCCGGTGGTACACATCATGCAGGTAGTTTTTGGGGTGAGGGTTTCTGTCTGTTGAATGACCAGGCTATTGCTGCAAATTATCTGTTAAATAAGGGTTTAGCTAAACGTATCTTAATCATCGATTTAGATGTACACCAGGGGAACGGTACTGCTGAGATCTTTCAAAATGAACCCAGGGTATTTACTTTTTCTATGCATGGCGACAAGAATTTTCCTTTCAGAAAGGAAGAATCCAGTCTGGATGTGCCTTTGGCTGATGGGATTGGTGATGAAGTCTACCTCGCTAAATTGAAAGAGCTCTTGCCTTTATTATTTAAACAACAAAAGCCGGACTTTGTATTTTATCTTGCCGGGGTTGATATATTGGCTACGGACAAATTAGGGAAGCTTTCCCTCTCTAAAGAAGGTTGTAAAGAAAGGGACAGGCTGGTACTACAGTACTGTAAGGATCTCCATATCCCTGTGCAAATAAGTATGGGAGGTGGTTATTCGCCACAGATTAAAGACATTGTTGATGCCCATTGCAATACTTTCAAATTGGCCCTGGATCTCTTTGAGTAAATAATTTCTCTTAACAATCTTTGTTTAAGTCAATTGTAAATTGCTAACATTTGCGTGTTATTAGGATATTTTTGATGAAATTTGCGGGTCGGGACTTAACCACATGGAATGAAAGTTGTAATTGCAGAAAAGCCCTCTGTTGCACGTGAATTAGCGAAGGTTTTTGGGGCAACGACAAAGAGAAATGGATATATTGAAGGGAAGGGTTATTCTTTTACCTGGGCTTTCGGGCACCTTTTACAATTGGCCCCGCCACAGGAATATGGCTTTATTGGTTGGCGCAGGCAACACCTGCCCATGTTACCCAAAAAGTTTAAACTTGCCATACGGAAGGTGAAAACCAAAGATGGTTTTGTTGATGATCCTTCTGTGAAAAAGCAATTGGATATCATTAAACAGCTATTTGATGATGCTACAGAGATTATTGTGGCTACCGATGCGGGGCGTGAGGGTGAACTGATTTTCAGGTATATCTATTATTTTTTACGGTGTAAAAAACCTTTTAAAAGACTTTGGATTTCTTCTCAGACTGATGAGGCCATTAAAGATGGTTTCAGAAATTTAAAGCCTGGTACTGATTATGATACGCTATTTAATTCTGCCCATTGCCGCTCCGAATCTGACTGGCTGGTTGGAATGAATGCAACCCAGGCATTAAGTATCTCTGCAGGGAACAGAACTGTCCTTTCTTTAGGAAGGGTCCAAACGCCGACTTTAGCCATGATCTGCGCCCGGTTCCTGGAATCAACTAATTTTGTACCTCAGAAATACTATCAGCTAAGCATGTTACTGGATAAAGAAGGGCAGCTTTTCAAAGCGATTTCGGTCAGTAACTTTGATAAAAAAGAAGATGCCGAGGTTTTATTTGATAAAATCGAAGATGTAAAATCTGGTTTCCCATTGGGAGCGGAAATCGTAGAGGTGGAGGCTAAACCCAGGAAAGAACCGCCTCCATTGTTACATGACCTGAGTAGTTTACAACAGGAGGCCAACAAGAAAAAAGGGTTTACCGCCGATCAAACACTTGGCTTGCTCCAAAATTTATATGAAAGCAAACTGGTTTCTTATCCGAGAACCGGTAGCCGGTATATTGGTGATGATATCTTTTCAGGCGTTCCGTCTTTGATTGAGAAATTCCGCTCTCATCCGGACTTTGGTAAACAGGCGGAGTTTTTAGCAACTGTCCCTTTAAATAAACGAAGTGTAAATGCGAAGAAGGTGACCGATCACCATGCGATATTACCTACTGGTGAGCCTGCGTATAGTTTAAGTGCTGATAAACAGGCTATTTACGATATGGTAGTTGGACGGATGCTGGAATCCTTTCATAAAGAGTGTATCAAAGAAATTACGAAGATCACCATCTCCGCAGGTTCTGTCTTTATCGCCAATGGAACGGTCATTCGTTCGGCGGGTTGGCGGTCGGTGTTGAACGATAATGATGAAGAGAAAAAAGACGAAGACAATCCATCATTACCAAAAGTAAAAGCTGGCGAATTGCTGCCCATTGCTGAAAAAGCTTTACTCGAAAAACAAACCAAACCAAAGCCGATGTTCAACGAGGCTTCCTTATTGAAAGCACTGGAAACTTCAGGTAAAGAAATAGAAGATGAAGAGTTGCGTTACGCGATGAAAGACACAGGATTAGGTACGCCGGCAACAAGGGCTTCTATCATCGAAACCTTAATCACCAGGGAATATATTACAAGGGAAAAACGCAACCTTATTCCGACAACAAAAGGGCTTGCAGTTTATGATGTGGTTAAAGATCAAAAGATTGCTCAGGCTGAATTAACCGGTCAGTGGGAGAAACGCCTGGAGGAAATCAGAGGAGGTGCTTCTGTTGCAGATTTTAAGGCGGAAATTACGGATTATACACGTACCATTACCAATGAACTGCTCCTCGCTGGAGCGAGTTTAATCAGTAAGATGGAGCCTGCAGCGAAATAGTGTCGTTCTTTTCCTTCTTATGGTATTGTTTTTGTTCTGAACTGGTAACCCTGAAAAAATACGTATGAAATTGCTAATCAGGGGTATTTCAGCATTCAGATTAATTAAATGGGCCAGCAAAAAAAAGTAATGATAGCAGATGACGATCCTGGAATTCTTGATGCAGTTGAGGCGATGTTGGAATTTGGTGGTTACGAAGTAAGCTCTACACCTAATGGTGCTACGGTTTTAGAAATGACTGATGGTTTTCCCGACTTACTTTTATTGGACATCTGGATGTCAGGTACTGATGGTCGCGATGTTTGTAAACAGTTAAAATCCCAGGACCTGACAAAAGACATGCCCATTATCATGATTTCTGCTGGTACCGGGCTGGAACGATCTGCAAAAGAAGCCGGTGCAGATGACTTTCTTGAAAAACCATTTGATATGGAAGAATTACTCCAGAAAATTGACTTTTTTCTAAGCAAAAAGAAATAAATTGCGCCATGTATATTTTCCTGGCCTTGCTATTGTCAATGGCTTTCCTCGTTTATATTATTTTGCAACTCCCGGTTTTTGGGAAAAAACCTCAAGGTTCACGTTTAGCACGTATTAAACAGCTTCCGAATTACCAACAGGGTGCTCTCCAAAATCTTTCTCCAACACCCATGAAGCCTGCTGATGTGAGTTATTGGCAAATGATCCGGAAAATGATGGAAAGAAACATTCACCGTAGTCCGGGGTTTACTTTACCCACAATTCAACCTGAATTTAAATCCACTAAGGGAACCAGGATTACCTGGTTTGGTCATTCTTCTTACCTTTTACAGGTTGATGGGGTCAATATTCTGGTAGATCCGGTATTCTGTGCTACACCATCACCATTTCCGTTTATAGGTTACAAAAACTTTAAAGGCACCGATTTTATCCAGCCTGATGACCTTCCAGCCCTTGATGTCATCCTGATTACGCATGATCATTATGATCATCTTGACTACCAGACGATTTTAAAGTTAAGTCACAAAACTAAATTATTCATTACATCTCTTGGTGTTGGGGCACACCTGGAACATTGGAAGGTCCCTGCAGAAAGTATTAAAGAATTGTGCTGGGGAGAAGAATTTCTGGTTCAGGACCTGAAGTTTACTGCTGCACCTGCCAGGCATTTTACCGGCAGGTCATTCAAAAGAAACCAAACAGTCTGGTCTTCTTTTATCTTACAAACACCGGCCCATAAGTTGTTTTTAGGCGGTGACTCTGGTTATGATTTCCATTTTAAGGAAATTGGGGAGCAGCACGGGCCTTTTGATCTCGCTATTCTAGAATGTGGCCAGTACAATCCTTTCTGGCCTTATATACATATGTTTCCTCAAGAAACAGTACAGGCTGCGCTGGATTTGAAAGCTCAGGTCTTAATGCCGGTGCATTGGGGGAAATACACCTTATCCATGCACAATTGGAATGAACCTGTGATGCAGGTTGTTGAAGCTGCCCAGAAACGGCAATTGCAGGTAACAACACCTAAGTTAGGAGAGGAGGTGCATGTTGGCCTTCATTATCCTGATCAGCAATGGTGGTTGTCTACCCGAGATTAAACAAAACAGCCTATAATATGTTAATGGGGTACAGCAATACTTAAATTAATTTTATTCATGAAGACAGATCTTGTAGAAATTTTTCAAACGATTAGAGCATCATTACAACCTTATGCAACATTGGGTTTTTCCAACCGCCTGAATACCGACGATACTTATGACCTTTGGAGCGATAAGAATATTGAAATCGCTTCAGAAAAGCGTGCGGAGAGTTTTTTTGCAAGTGTAAGTATCCAGCAGGATCATGTGCTTCTAAGCACTGGTTTCGATTGTAAATTGTTGGGGAATCAAACCGCAATTGAAATTAAGCAATTAGATGATGTGCTGATGAATCAAATTGAAGAAACCTTTGCTGCAGGATATAAGGTGTTTAAAGAGCAAGAATGGGTCTGAACGCTGACTGGCTTATCGCAGTTGAAAGTTTATTAGCGGCTGAAAATATACAGGTTGAAAATTTAAACCACACCTGTTTTCATCTATTATTTATCCCACAGGGAAAGCTGATCCTTAACCTTGTTCCGCTTTCTCATCCTTATCAGCCTGAAAAGTTCATTGAACTGCAACAAGCTTATCAGCTCAAAGATATCCATGTGATTCATTTATGGGAGGACATTTTCATCACCAGGCAAGCGCAGGTGTTGAGCAGAATTAAATCATTTGCAGGCTTAAACAGGAGCGTTCACGGCCGGAATACATTCGTTGAAAGGATTTCTAAAGAGGATGCAGATGTATTTCTTAATCAATATCATTTACAAGGAAGTGTGGGAGCGAGGTACAGGTTTTGTTTAATCCATGAAAATGAGACTGTTGCCGTTGCTACCTTCAGTAACAAAAGGAAAATGGTCCGACAGGGACCCGATTACACTTCAGCTGAACTCATACGCTTTGCTACTAAAGACGGCATTACAGTAACGGGCGGTCTTAGTAAATTGATTAAACATTATGTTAAACTACTGGCGCCAAATGACCTGATGAGTTACGCTGACCGCGACTGGTCGTTAGGTAATGGATATCTGGTTGCGGGCTTTAAATTAAAAGCCATCACACCGCCTTCAAAGCTATACCTGGACCGGATCACTTTGCAGCGCTATTTTAGTCATCGTATTCCAGATAAAACTGATCAATCAGCCGCTTCGTCCTATATTGAAATTTTTAATACTGGAAATCTTAAATTTATACTTGATCTCTAATGACCAAAAACCCTTTATTGATTATATTAGGACCCACTGCAAGTGGGAAAACGAAACTTGCGGTTTCAGTTGCTGCTGCCTTAAACGGGGAAATCATCAGTGCAGACAGCCGTCAGGTTTTTAAGGGAATGGATATCGGAACGGGGAAAGACCTCGATGAATACAAAATCAACGGCAAGCTTATTCCATACCACTTAATTGACCATAAAGAACCAGGTATGCGTTACCAGGTTAATGCATTCAAAGTAGACTTTTATAAAGTTTTTGAATCTATAACAGCACGTCATAAATTACCTGTGCTCTGTGGGGGCACCGGAATGTATATCCATAGCCTTCTTCAAAATCATGAATATACTGCTATACCGGTCAACGAAACCTTAAGGGAGAAGTTAATGCCCTTTGAATTATCCGGACTTCAGACTATTTTAAAGGAATATCCACCTCATTTGTGGCATCATGCTGATCAATCCACACATAAGCGTTTAATAAGGGCTATTGAAATCGCCGAATATCTAAAACACAACAAACTAGAGACTTTACCTAAAATTAATTTTAAACCGTTAATTATAGGTTTAAAATCGGGCGTCGAATCCAGACGGACGAGGATAAGGGAAAGGTTGGAGCAAAGGTTAAAGGATGGTCTGGTTGAAGAAGTACAGCAACTTCTGGCTAATGGGGTCAGCAAGGAGATGTTGGTGTTTTATGGCCTTGAATACAAGTTTGTGGTCGCTTACCTATCTGGTGAATTGAATTACCCCGATTTCAAAGAAAGGTTGTTCACGGCGATCTGCCAGTTTGCCAAACGGCAAATGACCTTTTTTAGAAAAATGGAAAAGGATGGAATTGAAATTCATTGGTTTGATATAGACCAGGAGTCAGTTATTGAAGTTAAAACAATTGATTTATATGAAAAAAACGCAGTAAAAAATCAAGCTATTTGAACGTTAACAGGGTGTGGCATGCAATTTGTTTAAGCACGATCATACAACTATTATTTAAACGAAATCAAATAGAAATGAAAAAAACTACAAAATTTATTGCTACTGCAGCAGCTGCGCTGGCATTATTTTTCTCCACTAATGTAAATGCACAAAGCCCGAAATTAGGTATAGGTATTCATGCAGGTATACCAACAACAGATCAATATAATTTTACCCTGGGTGGTGATGCCCGTTTGCAGTTTGATATCTCTAAGCAGATCTCTATTCCTGTAAGTGTAGGTTATACGCACTTCTTTTCGAAAGATTATGCACCTGAAATTAAACAGGATTACGGTTATATCCCAGTTAAAGCGGGCGTGAAAGTATTTTTTGACGAAGTAACAGGATCTGGATTGTATGGTATGGCTGAACTTGGTGCTGCTTTTGGAGTAACTGATAATGCTAAAACAGGTTTTATCTATGCACCTACGGTAGGGTATTCATGGAGCAGTGGTTTAGACCTTGGTATCAGGTATGAAGGTATTTCCAGCGCAAGAACTGAAACACCAGTATATGACAAAAATGTAAGTCATATCGCCTTGCGTTTAGCCTATGGTTTTAAATTGTAATATTTAACTCACAAAATAATTAAGCCCCTGATTTTTTCGGGGGCTTTTTTATTTATTCGAATTTAAAATGCTATTTTGAGCAAAAAAACAGAATATATGAATAAATATATAGGTGCTGTATGCTTGCTCGCAATGGCGTCCTGTGGCAACCCAGCCAAGGATAATGCAAAAGTTACAGATAGTGTTGCTGTTTCTACACCGGTTACCTCCACGACAGTTAGTTTAAAAGAACCTGAAATTCAGGCTATTTATGATAATTATATCATATTAAAAGATGTCCTTGTTAAGGGAGACGAACAAGGCGCCCGTGATGCGGCAAAAGTTTTGTCTGGTAAATTGAGTCTTTATAAAGGATGTGAAAATACTGCGCTTATCGCTGATAAGATCAATGCAGCTAAATCTTTGAAAGACCAGAGAAAAGAATTTACCTACCTTAGTTCTGATGTAATTGCATTGTTTAAACATGCAGCTTTAAATGAAGGAACCATTTATGTTCAGCATTGCCCTATGGCTAATAATGGCGATGGTGGTGATTGGTTATCTTCTCATAAGGAAATCAGAAATCCTTTCTATGGTGATGAAATGTTGGAATGTGGATCTGTTATAGAAGAAATTAATTAACAATTAATAGCTTTTAATAACTTTATAGCGTTGTTAACAAACCAATAAAATAGATTAGTTACTTTTGTTATATAAATTATAAGATATGTCAGAGATTGCAGAAATTAAGATTGACGGAAAAGTTTATGAATTCCCTGTTATAACAGGTACTGAGGGCGAAAAGTCAATAGATATTTCAAAGTTAAGAGAACAGACAGGGTATATTACACTGGATTTCGGATACAAAAATACAGGTTCTACGAAAAGCGCTATCACTTTTTTAGATGGCGAGAAAGGAATTCTAAAATATCGTGGTTACGGCATTGAGGAACTTGCAGAGAAATCAACTTTTCTTGAGGTTGCCTATTTATTAATATATGGCGACTTGCCAAAAAAAGATGAATTAGATGGTTTCCAGGGAAAGATTAGAAGCCATACCCTCATCCATGAAGATATGAAGAAGTTTCTGGATGGCTATCCTTCTAAGTCGCACCCAATGGCACAGCTGGCTTCATTGGTTTGCTCCCTGTCAACATTCTACCCAGAATCCCTGAATGCAAATTCATCACCGGAGTCAATGGATCAAACCATGATCAAGTTATTGGCTAAATTCCCCACCATCGTTTCTTTTATTTATAAAAAATCTTTGGGCCATCCATTAATTTATCCAAAAAATAAATACGACTACGTGACCAATTTCATTAATATGATCTTTGGTCAGCGGACAGAGGAAGTGGACATTGATCCTGTTGTTGTTAGTGCCATGAATACGCTGTTGATCCTTCATGCAGACCATGAGCAGAACTGTTCTGCCTCCACAGTAAGAATGGTAGGTTCTTCAGATTGTAACCTTTATGCTTCCGTATCTGCCGGTATCGCTGCCCTTTGGGGTCCTTTACATGGTGGTGCCAACCAGGCTGTAATTGAAATGCTGGAACTTATTAAAGCAGATGGTGGTGACACCGAAAAATGGATTAATAAAGCTAAAGATAAAAACGATCCTTTCCGTATGATGGGCTTCGGACACAGGGTTTATAAAAACTTTGATCCAAGAGCCAAAATCATCAAAAAAGCTTGTGATGATATTTTAGAAAAGTTAGGTATCAACGATCCTGTACTGGAGATTGCTAAAAAACTGGAAGAAGCAGCACTTAATGATGCTTACTTCGTTGAACGTAAATTATACCCTAACGTAGATTTTTATTCTGGTATCATTTATAGGGCATTAGGTTTCCCTACAGACATGTTTACCGTATTATTCGCGCTAGGCCGTTTACCTGGGTGGATTGCGCAATGGAAAGAAATGCAAGAGAACAAGGAGCCGATTGGCCGTCCGCGTCAGATCTATGTTGGACATACGAACAGAGAATTTGTTCCCCTTGAAAACAGGTAAGACATTAGCTCATTAGAAACCATAAAAAAACCGATGTTATCTTTAACAACGGTTTTTTTATACCCAAAAGCCAAATAAATGCCCTTATACCATCAGTGCCGATAATACAACGAGCAGTAAAGCTGAAAAACTAAATACAACGGTATAGCTTACAAAAAGGAACCACATTTTAGTCAGTGTTAGCCACCTTGTGCTGCCATAAAAAGTTCTGAGGGATCGATAGATGTACCAAAGCATATAAATGATACACAGCCACGTTAAAAGTGTACTGATGTCAAAGAAAAATCCAGTGAGCCATTGCAGGAAGATCGTTGCCAGGACACTCAGAAACAAAGCCGAATGTACATGGAAGGAGTAAATTAAATGCTCATAATAATATTTCTTCGTCGTCCAGTAAACCAGTTTCAGAATCAACGCAAACAACGGCAACAGAACAAACATCAATTTCGGGATATTTGATAGGATTTGTTTTTTGATTCTTTCCTCAGCATCAGGGAAACTTTTCATCCTGATACTTTTTTTGTTGAGGTAATTTTGAAATAAATTGTCTCTTTCCGCTTTAGGAAGTGATAACTGCCTTTTTTCGTAATCGGCTATGCTAGCATCTTTTGCAGTGAACCAATCGCTTTTTGTTGAAAATGAACGTCGTGCTGTGGTGTCGGTGAGTTCTTTGGTTAACTGTGAGTCTGTCAGGAGCTCATTAACAAGACTATCTTTGGTCTGTTCATTAATGGGAAGTGATTTTAAAGTTTCGCGTAATTCCTGTTTTCTTGCCTTGGTTAAGCTATCGTCAGGTAGGGTGGCTGCTGCTGTCGTAGCGGGTGTTCCACTTTTTAATTCCACTTCAGGTTGATGAGAAGAACTTAAGATGATCAGGAAGAATACAATGCTGATAAAAATATACAACCGGATAGGGTGGATGAAGGCTACTCTTTTACCGGCAACAAACTGTTGCGACAGAAACCCAGGCTTAAAAAGCAAGGGCCACATGGTGCCAAAGAATTTAGAATCAAAATGAAAATAATCTGCAATGGTATGTGTAATCATATGCAGGGCATCTTCCTTAAGCTCCAGGTTCTCTTGTCCGCAATGCGGACAGTAGTATTCTTCCACCTGGTGCCCGCAGTTTAAACAATTTTTCTCTTTTCTATATTTACCTGACGACATATTAGAGATTTTAGAAGAAAATAAGCTTGTTAATGTATTGGTCTAATGGCTCATCGCTTTGATAGCCGTTTCCTCTGCACGATTATGTTTGTATTTAAATATAAATGGAAAAATTACAGCAAGAATAAGGGTGTAAGCAGCGAAAGTTAGCCAGATATTTGGCCAATCCTTACTCTGATCTGCAAAAGTAAAGAATTTATCGATAATGATGCCACTGGTAAAACTCCCAAACAGCGCACCAAAACCATTGACCATCATCATGAATAACCCCTGAGCACTGCCACGCATTTTTTCGTTGACCTGGGTTTCAACAAATAAAGATCCGGAGATATTAAAGAAATCGAAAGCCATCCCATAAATAATGCAGGATAAAATGATCATCCACAGGCCGCCTGCAGGGTCTCCATAAGCGAATAAACCGAACCTTAACACCCAGGCAAGCATACTAAATAACATCACGTATTTGATCCCGAACCGTCGTAAAAAGAAGGGGATGGCCAGGATAAACAGTGTTTCTGAAATCTGCGAAATGGACATGATAATTGCAGGGTACTTTACAGCTAGCAGGTCTTGGTAGGCTGGTACATTTTTAAAATCATGCAAATAGGTGTCTCCATAAGCATTCGTGAGTTGTAAAGCGGCACCCAATAACATGGAAAATATAAAAAACACCGCAAATTTACTTTGTTTTAATAAGGTGAAAGCCCTTAGCCCCAAGGCATCAACGAATGACCTGGAATCGATTTTATTGGCAAGGGGAGGGCATTTGGGAAGCGTGAAAGCATAGATACCTAAAATTAAGGATACAGCGGAAGCAATGTAGAACTGATTAGCGGAAGCTTCATTACCTGTAAGGCTTACTGTCCATAAAGCCGCAATAAAGCCTATTGTTCCCCAGATCCTGATGGGTGGATAATCCCTCACCACATCCTGTTTGCTACTCTTTAACGCCGAATAAGCTACAGTGATGGATAAAGAAAGCGTTGGCATATAGCATATCATATTTAAGAGGATCACCCAGAAAAAGGTGGATGGATTATCTACAAGCGGCAGGCAAAAAAGAACAACTGCCCCTAAAATATGTAAAGTCCCATAAAGTTTTTCCGCGTTAATGAACCGGTCAGATATAATACCGGTTAAGGCTGGCATAAAAATAGAAGCTATACCCATAGTGGAGAAGATAACCCCAAATTCGGTACCCGACCATTGTTTGTTTTGAAACCAGTAAACTCCAATAGTCAGAAGCCATGAACCCCATATAAAAAATTGAAGAAAATTCATTAGCGTTAAGCGAGCCTTAACATTCATAATAAGTGATGAGTTAATTTAGAGCGTAAAAGTAATATTATAAATCTGGTTTATATGGAATTCCTTTTATTAAGCTCATCTCTGATGCGGGCCGCTTTTTCATAAGCCTCCTCTGCAATTGCTTCCTGGAGTTTGGCCTGCAGTTCCTCAACACTTAAAGACTTGTAATTTGTACCTGGTATAGAGGTGGATATGTCTTCCGATCCCTTTTCTTTTGCCATCGTGTCCATGTTTTCAAGGAAAAGTAAATCGTTTCCCTCAATTACAATTCCTGCAGAAGAAATGATGAATTCGTAGGTGTAAATTGCTGCCTTAAAACGGACGGCTAATGCGATCGCATCAGAAGTCCTTGCATCAATTTCACGGGTATTTTGGCCATCTGTACAAATCAATTTTGCAAAGAAAACACCATCAACCAGGTTGTAGATTAAAATTTCCTGGATTTGAATATTATAGGCCTGTGCAAAAGATTTGAACAGATCATGTGTTAACGGCCTGCTTGGCGTCATCTTTTCGATTTCAATAGCGATGGCCTGTGCTTCGAACGCACCTATGATAATAGGAAGTCGTCTTCTTCCATTAACTTCTCCCAATACCAGGGCATAAGCGCCGGATTGTGTTTGGCTGTAGGATAATCCTACGATGTCAAGTTTTACTTTTTTCATATTAAAGAATACAAGGCAGACTTTAGCCTGCCTTATATTTTTATCCTCTATGTGCTTTTAAAGCCTCTATTAATTTAGGTACTACTTCAAAGGCATCGCCTACAATCCCATAATCTGCCACTTTAAAGAAGGGCGCTTCCGGATCTTTATTTATAGCTACAATAACCTTTGATGAACTGATACCAGCTAAATGCTGTATGGCACCTGAAATGCCAATAGCAATATACAAATTTGGACTCACAGTTATACCAGTTTGTCCAACATGTTCTTCATGTGGTCTCCAGCCGGCATCAGATACTGGTTTAGAACAAGCCGTAGCAGCACCTAACAGGTCAGCAAGCTCTTCAATCATTCCCCAATTTTCCGGTCCTTTCAATCCTCTTCCTGCAGAAACTACCCTTTCCGCATCTGGCAAAGATACTTTATCTGTAGCTCTTACAATTTCTTTAACAATTTCAGCTAAGTCAGTTTGTTTAATTTCCGGAGAAAATGTTTCAATAACTGCATCAACAGGTGATTCTTTTACACCAAACGCGTTAGGGTTCAGCGCAATTACTTTCTTTTCGGAAGTCAATTCTGTAACGGCAAAAGCTTTTCCGGAGAAAGCAGTCTTTTTAACAAGAAATTTTCCACCTTCAGTTTGAGGGAGTTCAACTGCCCCATCAATCAATCCTGCCTGAAGTTTTACTCCAATTCGTGGTGCTAAACCTTTTCCTGAGAAAGAGTTAGATAAAACGATAATCTTTGCATCTTCCTTATTAGCCGCTTCTGCAATAACCGAGGCATAGGCCTGGTTAACAAAGCCCTTTAACTGTTCTGAAGTAACGTTTAAAACTTTTGAAGCACCATATTTACCTAATTCTTTAAGTTCATCTTCACTCACATTACCGATAGAAATTGCGGTTAACTGCGTTCCTTGTGCATCTGCAATAGCTTTCGCGTAAGAAACGGCTTCAAACCCTGATTTCTTAAATTTGCCATCGGCTTGTTCTATATAGACTAAAACTGACATAATATCTTTTTAAATAATGATTTATTGAGCAAGGACTGATTAGATCACTTTTGCTTCCGAGTGTAACAAGTCAATTAATTTAGCTGCGTCATCTGCAGGTACCAGTTTAACGCTTCCTCTTGGAGCCGGCGTCTCAAACTTAACGATCTTACCAAGCTCTTCAACGGCTACAGCATCAACAACGATAAGGGGTTTTGTTCTGGCTGACATAATTCCTCTCATGTTTGGGATTTTTGCTTCTGCCACGCCTTCAGCACAACTCGCAATAAACATTCCATTTACTGAGATCACTTCTTTACCACCCTCGATTTCACGTTCTAAGGTAGCTGTAGTTCCATCATAATCCAATTTTTTAATGATAGAAATGGAAGGAATAGTTAAAAGTTCTCCTACCATGGCCGGAACCTGTGCACCATTGTAATCAATTGATTCACGTCCGCATAAAATCATATCGAAATTATTGTTCTTAGCATACTCCGCAATCTGATATGCCGTGAAATAAGCATCACGGGGAGCGGCATTGATCCTAACGGCATCGTCAGCACCTATTGCCAAAGCTTTTCTGATGGTGGGGTCGGTGTTGCTTTCTCCAACATTTAAAACCGTTACCGTTCCTTTTCCTCCTTCACATAACTCAATAGCTTTCGATAAGGCAATTTCATCATAAGGGTTTACAATATATTGTACGCCTGATGTATTGAATTGTGTATTATCGTTAGTAAAAGTTATTTTTGTTGTCGTGTCGGGCACATTACTGATACAAACTAATATTTTCATAAAAATTGTCTTTTTGCAAATCTAATTAAAAAAGCAGGGATTTAAAATGCAAAGTACCCGATTAATCACGTTATTGGAATTTTTAAAAAGTGATCCTAACGATCCTTTTGTTATTTACGCACTGGCTACTGAATATAACAGCTTGAACAACACTGAACAGGCATTTCATTATTATCATCTGCTGATCAAGGACCATCCGGATTACGTGGGTACCTATTATCATTTAGGTAAATTATATGAAAAAAACCAGGCGCTTGAAAAAGCAGTTGAAACTTACCAGAAGGGGATGGCGGTAGCCAGAAATAAGCGTGATAACCACGCCTTTTCTGAATTACAGGGTGCTTATAATTCAGCAATGGGGCTGGATTATGAAGATGACTAAGCGCTGGCACCTTGGAAAAGAAGCAACTGCTGTTTATTAAAAATGTATTACTGTATACATTCACAGCCTTTGGTGGTGCCCAGGCCCATATCGGACTTTTGTTAAAATATTTCGTTAAAAACACCCGCTTTGTTACTGAAGCTGATCTGCTGGAATTAAATGCACTTGCACAAATTTTACCCGGGCCAGCTTCTACGCAAACCCTTGTAGGGATTGCTTATAAGGTGGGTGGGCTAAAGCTTTCCGTCATCACCTTTCTGATCTGGATTCTGCCCTCTGCGGCCGTAATGACCTTTGCTGCCATCAGTTATTCATGGTTTGATCAAAAGGACCGTTTCACCGATATCCTCAAATTTATACAGCCTATTGCACTTGGAATTGTTGCTTATGGTGCCTTTACTTTGTCAAAGAAAGTACTGGTTTCTCAGTTAGCTATTATGCTGGCCATTTCATCTGTAGTCGCTACTTTAGTGTTACGTAATGCCTATGTGTTTCCCTTGGCGATTTTGATAGGGGGTATTGTTTCTTCGGCTATTGATACGCCAAAAGAAGAGACAGAGATCAGGGTCAAACTCTTTTCCAATATCAATCCCCGCAAATTAAGTTACTATATAGGTGTGTTACTCGTTCTGGCGCTACTAGGTGCCATCATTAACACCACCTCGCCATTTAGTTTGCCGATCAGGTTGTTTGAAAACTTCTACAGGAACGGTATTTTCATTTTTGGCGGCGGACAAGTACTGGTGCCTTTAATGTTTACGGAGTTTGTGGAAATGAAAAATTACCTGGATGCTTCCGGCTTTTTATCAGGATTTGCCTTACAGCAGGCATTGCCGGGGCCCACTTTTTCTTTTACCAGTTATATCGGGGCATTAAGCATGAAAAACTTTGGCTATGACGTGTTTGGTCAGATTACCGGGGGTATTGTAGCTATATTAGGGATTAACTTGCCAGGCTTGATCCTGGTGCTTTTTATCGTTCCCTTCTGGGATGATTTGAAAAAGATCACCAGGATCAAGCATTCGCTGGCGGGAATCAATGCTGTCAGTGTCGGCTTTATTATTGCCGCATTTATATTGTTGCTTAAGCCTATGGGGCTTAACTACCTCTCCATTTTGATTATGGTCATCACCTTCCTCCTCCTTAATTATACAAGGGTCAGTCCGCCGGTACTGGTCATCGCAGGTATTTTGTTGGGTTGTTTTATTTAAATAATCACCCAAGATTAGAATGGTGCATCGTCATCCATCATATCATCCATTCTGGAAGGTTTGATGATGACGTTTCCTGCAGGGCGGTCAAATTCAGGCGAGGGAAGGATACCCGCACCAGGATCCATAGCAAAACTGTTCTGCGGCATAAAGTTTTCTTCCAGATCGGCAAACTTTACATATTTACCAATAAATCTTAGTGGTACAATACCCGTTTCACCGTTACGGTGTTTTGCAATGATTACCTCTCCGATACCTGCCTGCGAACGTCCTTGTTCATCTTCAGTAATTCCATAGTATTCAGGACGGTATAGGAATAAAACCATATCCGCATCCTGCTCAATGGAACCCGATTCCCTTAAATCCGATAGTAAAGGTCTTTTACCATTTTGGCCAGGTCTGTTTTCCACAGCACGACTTAACTGCGAAAGGGCCAATACAGGTACATTCAGCTCTTTAGCAACAGATTTCAGTGCCCTTGAAATACTACCAATTTCCTGTTCACGGTTACCACCACCGCCTTCACCTTTACCATGCATCAGCTGCAGGTAATCGATGATGACCATCTGGATGTCATATTGTGACTTCAACCTCCTGCATTTTGCTCTAAACTCGAATATATTCAACGCGGGCGTATCGTCGATCAGTAGCGGAGCCTCGGTAAGGCGGCCAATTTTACTGTGCAATTGTTGCCATTCCCATTCTGCAAGATTTCCTTTCCTGATTTTTTCCTGCTCAATTTCTGTTTCTCCTGATATTAAACGATTCACTAACTGCACAGATGACATCTCCAGGGAAAACACCACTACTGGCTTCTGGAAATCCACGGCAGCATTTCTAGCACAGGTTAAAACGAATGCTGTTTTACCCATGGCGGGGCGTGCAGCGATGATGACTAAATCTGATTTTTGCCAGCCACCGGTAATCCTGTCCAGGTCAGTGAAGCCTGATGGAACTCCGGTTAAGCCATCCGTTTTGGTTCTTAATTCCTCAAGGGTTGCTAAAGACTGCTTGATGATTTCGTCCATTTTCTGCGTATCTCTACGCAAATTGTTCTGGGCAATGTCAAACAAATTCTTTTCTGCATGATCTAACAGGTCAAAGATATCTGTCGTATCCTCATAAGCGTTCTGAATAATTTCTGAGGAGATCCTGATCAGTTCTCTTTGGATATATTTTTGAGAAATGATCCGGGCATGGTATTCAATGTTGGCAGCTGATGCTACCCGGTTGGTTAAATTTGTGATGTAATAAGCACCGCCTACCATTTCCAGGAAGCCGAGTGTCCTCAACTCAGAAGTAACCGTTAAGATATCAACAGGCTTCGATTTCTGGAATAAAATACCAATGGCCTCAAAGATTTTTTTATGGGCTTCGTGGTAAAAAACTTCAGGTTTTAAAATATCGATAACAGTAGAAAGGGCATCTTTTTCTAACATTAACGCACCTAAAACAGCTTCTTCTAAGTCTATGGCCTGCGGTGGGATTCTGCCCATGCCGCTCACTGGATTTGTTATTCTGTTTTTTCTGGCTGTGTAATTAGATTTTTCCTGCCCCGTTGTCTCAATACTCATGGAAGCAAAATTAGACAAAATAACCGTTCCATTCTGAATTGTTTTTGAACATAATGGTGATAAATATTTATGCTGTAAATATTTTTATTTAGGCTATTTTTGCGCATTATAAAATAAGTATGGAAAATTTTAGAAGGTCTGGAAGACCTAAAGAAAATAATGAGTTTATATTCGGTATACGTGCTGTTATTGAGGCAATTAAAGCTGGTAAAGATATAGAGAGTATATACATTCAAAGGGGGCTTTCCGGTGAGGTGATTTCAGAGCTAAAGCCGCTGTTGAAAGAAATTGAAGCACCAATTCATACCGTTCCGGTGGAAAAACTGAACAGGATGACTCAAAAAAATCACCAGGGTGTTTTAGCTGTTATTTCTTCCATCACCTTCCAAAAAATTGAAGATATCATTCCTGCTATCTATGAAAAAGGTGAAACGCCGCTGGTATTAATTCTCGACGGCATCACAGATGTGAGAAACATGGGGGCTATTGCCAGAACAGCAGAATGTGCCGGTGTCCATGCTATTTTAGTTCCCACAAAAAATTCAGCACAAATCAATGCAGATGCTATAAAAACTTCCGCTGGTGCGCTATTTAATATACCTGTTTGCCGTCATCCCAACCTGCATAAAGCAGCTATTTTCTTACAGGAATGCGGACTACAGATTGTTGCTTGTACAGAAAAAACAAATGATCTGATTTATGTGCCAGATTACACGGTACCAACAGCAATTGTAATGGGCGCTGAAGATGAGGGTGTTTCTAATGAAATTATGAGAATGGCCAATCATTTGGCTAAAATTCCAATGTTCGGAGAAATTGGCTCGCTGAACGTTTCCGTTTCAACAGGTATTATTCTGTATGAAGCCATCAGGCAAAAGAATAATGTCTTGTCTAAATAAAGGCCATCAATTGGTGGTTCAGGTTGCATAAAAAAAAGCGGCAGCTGTTAATTTCATTTTAACAGCTGCCGCTTTTTTGTAGGGTGATCAGGTTATCTAAATAAATTTAGTACCATGTTTCGATTTTATATCGGCTACAATTTGTTTCACACTTTGCTCTTCACTTCTCGGACAAATCATCAATATGTTGTTCGATTCTACAACAATATAATCGTGTAATCCTTGCAATATCACCAACTTACCTTCTGGTACATTAACCATACAGTTAGATGAATTAAACATCATTACCCGGTCAGCAGGAATCACGGCATTACCCACATAATCCTTTTCTGCCATTTCATAAATAGAAGCCCAGGTACCCAAATCAGACCAGCCAAATTCTGCAGGCAACACGTATACATTGTCTGCTTTTTCCATGATCGCAAAATCTATAGAAATATTAGTACATTGTTGGTAAGCATTACTGATGAAAGCCGCTTCATTAGGGGTATTGTAAGCTGATTGTCCTGACAGAAAAATATCATGCATTTCTGGTAAATGCTTTTCAAAAGCCTTGTTAATGGCTTTTGCGGACCAGATAAAGATGCCCGCATTCCATAAAAAGTCCCCGCTTTGTAAAAATGACTTAGCCAGTTCAATGTTAGGTTTTTCTGTAAAAAGCTTAACTTTACGTAAATCCGGATCAGAAGGCAATAAAGTATCAGTGTACTGGATATAACCGTAACCAGTGTCAGGTCTGCTAGGCTGTATGCCTAAGGTAATTAAGCAATCATTGTTGGCTGCTGCTGCTAAGGATTGTTCAATTGCAGCAATAAATTTATCCTGGTCGGCAATGGTATGATCTGATGGAGCAACAACAATAGTAGCGTCAGGGTTAAGCTCTGCAATTTTCATCGATCCGTAAGCTACACAAGGTGCAGTATTGCGCATGATCGGCTCAGCAAGAATCTGGTTGTCCTGGATGCCCGGTAATTGCTCCTTAATAATGGAGGTATACAATTCGTTAGTAACGATAAAGATATTTTCCGGCGGACAAATCTTTAGAAAGCGGTCGTAAGTGCTTTGAATAAGCGTTTTTCCTGTACCAAAAAAGTCAATAAATTGCTTAGGGAATTCCGTTCTGCTTACTGGCCAAAAGCGGCTTCCGATGCCGCCAGCCATAATTAACGCATAATTGTTCTTGTTCATGCTTGTCGTAAAGAGGTTTAAATGATACCTTCCTGAAGAAGGTCGTGTAAATGTATGATGCCGAAATACTGTTCTCCTTTAGTCACTAATAACTGAGTAATGTTATTTTGTTTAATGATTTCAAGTGCATTTATCGCTAAATCACTCTCATCAATTTTCTTCGGATGTATATTCATGATGTCTTTCGCCTTAATATCTGCTAAATTAGTATGTTTTTCCAACATTCGTCTAATATCACCATCAGTTATTATGCCCAGGATCTGTTCGCTATCAATCACCACGACTACACCCAAACGGTTTTGACTAATTTCTATAATCACATCCTTGATAGGGGCATTGGCATAAATCTGCGGTTTTTCGTTTTTTACTGCCAGGTCGCAAACCTTTAAGTACAGCTTCTTCCCCAGAGAACCGCCGGGATGGTATTTTGCAAAATCATCTTTTTTGAAATCTCGCGCGTGAAGTAAAGCTACAGCCAGGGCATCACCCATGGCTAACTGTGCTGTTGTGCTCGTAGTGGGCGCCAGGTTATGCGGACAAGCTTCTTTCTCAACAGTAGTGTCCAGAATGAGATCTGCATGATGGGCCAGCGTGGAATTCATTTCGCCAACCATTCCAATTAATGTATTGCCTGATTGCTTAAGCAGTGGCGCCAGCACCTTTATTTCAGGTGTGTTGCCGCTTTTGGAAATACAGATAATGGTATCCTTTCGTTGAATCATCCCCAGGTCACCGTGAACAGCATCTGCAGCATGCATAAATACGGCCGGCGTACCCGTTGAGTTTAAGGTAGCTACGATTTTTTGAGCAATAATGGCACTCTTACCAATACCGGTAACTACCACCCGGCCCTCACTCTTTACAATCAAGTTCACAGCCGTTACAAAGTCTTCGTTAATACACTTTATTAAGCCTAAAATGGCTTCTGATTCTAAGGCTAAGGTATTAATGCCTGCCTCCAAAATTGATTTTTTACTTTTCAAACAGAATTAATTAGTATCTTGATGCTTTAATTACATCAAAATTATGTTATTTTGAACTAATAATAGCACGGAATATTTTATACACAAAATGGATGTGAAAAAGTCGTTGTTTGACAACTTACAAAACTTTTTTGGTTTTGATAATTTTAAAGGTGATCAGGAGTCTATCATCACCAACGTTCTTGAAAGAAAGAACACGTTTGTAATCATGCCTACAGGAGGAGGTAAATCAATTTGCTACCAATTACCTGCACTCATGAGCGAGGGTACTGCAATCGTTATTTCTCCCCTTATTGCATTGATGAAAAATCAGGTAGATCAATTAAGGGCATTTGGAGGAAATGATAGCATCGCACATTTTCTAAACTCTTCATTGAATAAAACTGATATAGCACAGGTTAAAAGTGATTTGTTAAGTGGACAAACCAAACTTCTATACGTTGCACCAGAATCGCTTTCTAAACAGGATAATATTGATTTCTTTAAATTAATAAAAATTTCCTTCGTAGCGGTAGACGAGGCACATTGTATTTCAGAATGGGGCCATGATTTCAGACCGGAATACCGGAAAATAAGACAGGTAATTAGTGGTCTAGGTGAAGATATCCCTATAATAGCCTTAACTGCCACAGCAACGCCGAAAGTACAGCAGGATATCATTAAGAACTTGCAGATGATGGAAGCTACCTTATTTAAATCTTCTTTTAACAGGCCAAACTTATTTTATGAAATCCGCCCTAAAAGGGATGTCATAAAAGAAATCATCAGGTATATTAAACAGAATACGGGTAAATCGGGTATCATTTATTGTCTGAGCCGTAAAAAGGTGGAAGAAGTAGCTGAAAGCCTGAATTTAAATGGTATAAAGGCCCTGCCTTACCATGCCGGATTAGAGCCAAAAGTAAGAGCAGAAACCCAGGATCAGTTCCTGATGGAAGATGCACAGGTTATTGTGGCCACTATTGCTTTTGGTATGGGTATCGATAAGCCTGATGTGCGCTTCGTGATCCACCATGATATCCCTAAAAGTATGGAAGGTTACTACCAGGAAACAGGTAGAGCTGGAAGAGATGGGGGCGAGGGCATTTGTTTAGCTTTTTATGCACAGAAAGATGTAGATAAGCTCGCTAAATTCATGAAGGATAAACCCGTTGCCGAAAGAGAAATCGGCACCCAGATTCTTAAGGAAGTGATCGATTATGCCGAATCAGGCGTATGTCGCAGAAAACAAATCCTGCATTATTTTGGCGAGAACTTTAATGAGACCGGTTGTAACTGTATGTGCGACAATTGCAGAAAACCGAAGAAAAACTTTGATGCTGAAGAACAGCTTAAAGCATTGCTTACGCTGATTAAAAATATCGGCGAGCGATTTGATGATACCCACATCCTGAACATTTTAATGGGGTCTGAAACTGCCCAGACCATTGCTTACGAACATGCTAAGTTAATGGAGTATGGCTTGGGTAAAATTGAAGGGGAGAACCTTTGGAAATCCCTGATCCGGCAAGCGGTATTGAATAATTTCCTGGCCAAGGATATCGATAATTACGGTTTACTGTACTTAACGAATTCCGGGCGCGATTTTATTGAAAATCCTTATAGCTTGAAATTTGTGCTCAATGATCCTATTGAGGCTGCGCCGGATGATGACGAAGACGATGTGAAACATGGTTCTGGGGCATTGGATGCGCAGTTATTAACGTTGCTGAAAGACCTTACCAAGAAAATTGCCAAGCAAAAGAATGTTCCTCCTTTTGTGGTTTTTCAGGATCCTTCTCTGGAAGAGATGTGTACGCATTATCCGGTTACGATGGAAGAGCTTAAACAGATCTCTGGTGTCGGTAATGGTAAAGCCTTTAAATTCGGTGCTCCTTTTATTGACCTGATCAAGAAGTATGTGGACGACAATGATATTGAGCGTCCGGTTGACCTGATCATTAAAACACAGGCCAATAAATCGCAGCTTAAGGTTTCTATTATACAGAACGTGGACCGGCAAATTGGCCTGGAAGACATTGCCAAAGCAAAAGGCATCACCTATTTTGATATTCTGAAAGAAATTGAGGCCATTGTGAACTCAGGCACCAAGTTGAACCTGAATTATTTTGTAGATGAGATGATCGATGAAGATCGTCAGGACGAAGTTTTTGATTATTTCCGTGCGGCACAGAATGATTCTATAGATGCGGCATTGAAAGATCTCGGAGAAACGGACTATACCCGTGAAGAGATTCAGTTGATGAGAATTAAATTCATGTCCGAACTTGGTAATTAATACAAAGCGTTAAATTAGAACAGCCCAATGATCAATTTTGATATCGATAAATTAAAGCATACCCATAGTGACAACTTTTTTCTGATGGCCGGCCCATGTGCCATCGAAAGTGAGGAAATGGCGATGCGTATTGCAGATAAAATTGTAAACATTACCAATAAATTAGAGATTCCTTTTATTTTTAAAGGATCTTACCGTAAAGCCAACCGCTCTAAAGGCAGTTCCTTTACCGGAATTGGTGATGAAAAAGCATTAAAGATTTTGGAGAAAGTAGGCCACACCTTTGACGTACCGACCGTCACTGACATCCATGAAAGTGCTGAAGCGGCGATGGCGGCAGCCTATGTGGATGTTTTACAGATTCCAGCTTTTTTATGCCGACAAACAGATTTACTGATTGCGGCCGCACAAACCGGAAAAGTGGTGAACGTTAAAAAAGGCCAGTTCCTTTCTGCAGGATCCATGAAGTTTGCTGTAGAAAAAATTATTGAAGCTGGTAACAACAGGGTAGTGTTAACCGACAGGGGTAACACTTTCGGTTACCAGGACCTGATAGTGGATTACCGCGGACTGCCTGAAATGCAAAGTTTCAATGTTCCGGTGGTGATGGATTGCACGCATTCTTTGCAGCAACCCAATCAAAGCAGTGGGGTAACAGGCGGTAAGCCTGAGCTGATTGGTACGATCGCGAAAGCGGCTATTGCAGTGGGTGCCGATGGTTTATTTATTGAAACTCATCCTGATCCTGCCAATGCGAAATCTGATGGTGCTAACATGCTTCATCTTGATCACCTCGAAGAACTTCTGGAAAAACTGATTAAAATCAGAAAAGCAGTGATTTAATGGTGATGAAGCTATTGACGCTTATGATGGGTTCGCTCATCAACAAAAAAAAGACAACCTCGGTTGTCTTTTTTTTGTGTATAAATTGCAATTCAGGGATTATACATTGTTTTATGGCAATGTCATATCACCATTATAGTACGAAACAAGTTATTAGGGTGTTGACAGGGCGTAGCTAGGGCGTTGCTAGGGCCTTGGTAGGGCAGTTAGCCCTGCGAAGGCCCTAGCAACGCCGAACCAAGGGTTTATCAAGCCTTAGCTTATTCTACCATTGGCTTTTGCTGATCAATAAGAATTCAGTTTGAATTTATTAAGGAATATTCAGGTATTTATGCGTTTGTAAAGAAATTTCCCATTTAGGGTTAGCCATTACATATTCAATAATAAGGGGCGTAATTTCACTGGCTTTAGACCATTCTGGCTGCAAATAAAGTTTACAGGTTTTAGAAACAGTAAGTGCATATTCTTCTGCCCAGGCAAAATCACTTTTATTAAATACAATCACTTTAAGCTCGTTGGCAAAAGGAGTAATATCCGGCCTTGGCGCCTTGAACTTTTTCGGTGATAGGCAAATCCAATCCCAGGTACCAGAAAGGGGATAGGCACCAGAGGTTTCAATAAAAGTTAAGATATTTTTTTCACGGAGCTTAGCCGTTAAATAATCCAGGTTATAGATTAAGGGCTCACCGCCGGTAATCACCACGGCTTTACCGGGAAAGGTGTCTGCTTTAGCTACAATATCATCTGCCGCTGTCAAAGGGTGTAACTCTGCATCCCAGCTTTCTTTGACGTCGCACCAGTGACAGCCCACATCGCAGCCTCCCAACCGTATAAAATAAGCGGCTTTACCCGTATTGTATCCTTCGCCCTGAATAGTATAAAACTCTTCCATTAAGGGAAGTAAAGTGCCGTCGCTTGGTATTTGATGTGCCATAGAATTCTGCAAATGTAAATAAATCTTCATAGTAAATAGATTATATGTATATTCATCATGGTTTATATGACCTGCCTGTGAAATTTGTTGTTATCTATTATACTGGTCTCCATGCTCAAATGGCATAAAGTTACATCCGAAATTCCTGAACATGATTTTGTACAGCAGATCATCATCAATGGCAAGAAACTTTGTATGGTGCGGGAGCAGAACCAGCTCTATGTTGTCCAGAATACTTGTCCGCATGCCGGAGGGATATTAAGTGGTGGCTGGTGTAAAAATGGCTACCTGATATGTCCTATCCACCGATATGAGTACAACCTGAGAACAGGACGCGGCGCAGAAGGTCAAGGGGATTATATCGATACTTATCCTGTAGAAAAGAGGCCTGACGGTATTTATATCGGAATGAAGGAAAGCTGGCTGGGGAAGCTTTTTAAATCATAAAAAAAACTTGTATCAATTCAGAATTCAAATCGATACAAGTTCCTTATTATTTAGCTATATATTTCTTTTTTTGCCGAAGCAAGGGTGTTTTTTAGCAAGCCTACAATGGTCATTAATCCAACACCGCCGGGTACAGGTGTGATCCAGGATGCTTTTGGCGCTACGTTATCAAAATCAACATCGCCGTATAGTTTATAACCTGATTTTGTAGTCGTGGAAGTTTCCCTGTTGATCCCAACGTCAATAATAATAGCACCGGGCTTTACCATGTCGGCGGTTACAAAATTCTTTTTACCAATGGCGGCTACTATAATATCAGCCTGTAAGGCCAGTTCTTTTAAATTAGTGGTTTTGCTATGTGTCAGGGTAACTGTACAATTACCCGGATTAGCATTCCTGGCCATCAAAATACTCATCGGACTGCCCACGATATTACTTCTGCCCACTACCACACAGTGTTTGCCGGTAGTGTCAATCTGGTAGGCCTGTAGCATCAGTAAGATGCCATAAGGCGTAGCCGGAATAAAGCAAGGTAAGTTACGCATCATCCTACCCAGGTTAACCGGGTGAAAGCCATCCACGTCTTTTCTATAGTCGATGGTTTCCGTCACTCTTTCCGGATCAATATGCTTAGGTAAAGGTAGCTGTACAATCAATCCATCAACCGTTGCATCTTTATTGATCTCTTCAATTTTTTGCAGCAGCTCCGCTTCAGTTACATCGTTATCATACCTTACCAAAGATGATTGAAAGCCAACCTTTTCACAGTTTTTCATTTTGCTGGCCACATAAGTTTCGCTGCCACCATCATTACCTACCAAAATGGCTACTAAATGTGGTTTTCGTCCGCTTTCACTTAAAAATGATGCAGCTTCAGCTGCGATTTCCAATTTAATTTTCTCTGAAGCAAATTTTCCGTCTAGTAACTGCATATATGATATATTCCTTTGTATCTATTATAAATATTATTCTTGTATTAATCTAGTTTCAGCACGGCCATAAATGCAGTCTGTGGTATTTCCACATTTCCTACCTGACGCATCCGTTTTTTACCTTTTTTCTGTTTCTCCAATAGCTTACGTTTACGGGAGATATCACCACCATAACATTTGGCAGTTACATCTTTACGCATGGCTTTTACATTTTCCCTGGCAATAACTTTGGCACCAATGGAAGCCTGGATAGCGATATCAAATTGTTGTCTCGGAATTAATTCCCTTAATTTCTCACAGATTTTTTTACCAAAGTCATAGGAGTTGGAACGGTGGATCAGGGATGATAAAGCATCCACATGTTCGCCGTTAAGAAGAATATCCAGACGTACGAGGTCCGACTGCCGGTAACCGATCTGGTGGTAATCAAAGGAGGCATAGCCTTTGGAAATGGTTTTTAGTTTATCATAGAAGTCAAAAACAATCTCGCCCATCGGTATCTCAAATACAAGTTCTACCCGATCTGAGGTGAGGTAAGATTGGTTAACGATGACACCACGTTTTTGTATACAAAGTGACATAACCGGTCCAACGAAATCAGACTTGGTAATGATATTTGCTTTGATGAACGGTTCTTCCACATATTCCATTTTACTGGGATCTGGAAGATCTGAGGGGTTGTTGACAACAAATTCTTCACCACGGGTGGTTTTGGCGATGTAGGAAACGTTAGGTACAGTGGTGATTACTGTCATATCGAACTCGCGTTCCAGTCGTTCCTGAATAATTTCCATGTGGAGCATGCCCAGGAAACCGCAACGGAAACCAAAACCTAGTGCTGCAGAACTTTCTGGTTCGAAAACAAGGGAAGCATCGTTGAGCTGCAATTTATGCATGGCTTCACGAAGTTCTTCAAACTCGTCTGTGTCCACCGGGTAAATGCCGGCAAAAACCATCGGTTTTACTTCCTCAAAACCTTGAATAGCATCCAAAGAGGGGCGGGCAACATTGGTAATGGTATCACCAACTTTAACTTCACGTGCTTCCTTGATGCCGGAGATGATATAACCTACATCACCTGTTTTTACTGTGGCTTTAGGGAACATATTGAGCTTAAGTACACCCACTTCGTCAGCAAGGTATTCTTTACCTGTATTAATAAATTTTACTTTATCTCCTTTACGGATTTCGCCGTTTACGACCTTGTAGTAGGCAATAATCCCCCTGAAAGAGTTGAATACGGAGTCAAAGATCAGCGCCTGTAATGGTGCTTCCGGATCACCAACAGGTGCCGGTACACGGTCAACGATGGCCTGAAGTATTTCAGCGATACCCATTCCGGTTTTACCAGAAGCAGGGATAATATCTTCTCTTTTACAACCGATGAGGTCAATGATTTGATCTTTTACCTCTTCAGGCATCGCCCCCGGCAAGTCCATTTTATTCAAAATGGGAATAATTTCCAGGTCGTGCTCTAAGGCAAGATACAAGTTGGATATAGTTTGTGCCTGGATACCTTGTGAAGCATCAACAATAAGCAAGGCACCTTCGCAGGCTGCAATAGAACGGGAAACCTCATAAGAGAAATCCACGTGTCCCGGCGTATCGATTAAATTAAACGTATATTCCTCTCCGTCAACGATATAATTCATTTGTATCGCATGACTCTTGATGGTAATGCCGCGTTCGCGCTCCAAATCCATATTATCCAGCAACTGCGCCTGAGACTCACGCTGGGTAATGGTCTTTGTATGTTCTAATAAACGATCCGCTAAGGTACTCTTACCGTGATCTATATGTGCTATTATGCAAAAATTACGTATGTGCTTCATCTTTGCGCAAAGATAATATTTTGATCGGTTTAAACTATTGTAAAATTATCTGCATCCTGCAGAAAGGGAAAGGATTTACGTATTTTAACCAGTTCTTCGTAACCGATGGTAAAAGTATAGAGATCTTCGTCCTCGGGTCTATAGTATACGGTGTTGCCAAATGGGTCTATGCACATGGAATGTCCACTGTGGTACACCTGGTTGCCATCATGGCCAACCCGGTTAACGGCAACCACATAACATTGATTTTCTATGGCTCTTGCAGGAATGAGGGCTCTCCAATGAGCCATCCTTTGGTCAGGCCAGCTGGCGATGATCAGGAGCAAATCATATTCTTCGTTATGATTGCGCAGCCATACCGGGAAACGGAGGTCATAGCAGGTGGCAAGGCGAATTTTCCAACCTTTTAATTCTACGGTGACCCGTTCATTGCCGGCGGTATAATGCAAATCTTCCTTACCCATGCTGAACAGGTGGCGCTTGTCATAATATTTATATTGCCCATCCGGATTCATCCAGATTAAACGGTTGTAATAGTTTCCATTTTCCGTGATGATGATACTGCCCGTAATGACGCAATTGTATTTTTTAGCCATATTAGACATCCATTCCATGGTCTTACCATTCATTTCTTCAGCTAATGCCTCCGGGTTCATGCTAAAACCTGTACTAAACATCTCAGGTAAAACAATGAGGTCAGTTTTTTCCTTCACACCATTAGATAACCTTAAAGCAAGATTTTGCAGATTTTTATCTACATTCTCCCAAAACAAATAAGCCTGGAAAACTGTGATCTTTAAATTGCCGTGGTTGAGATGACTTGGTTGTTCCATGTTCTAAAATTGTATAGGAATTTAAATTATAGTTTAGTTAATGATTCAACGGCTTTTTCGAGTGTTTCTTGCTTTTTTGCAAAACAAAATCTCAGTACATGGCAGTCGGTGTTTCGGCTGTAAAACGCCGAAACTGGAATTGCAGCTACGCCAAAATCCTTAATGAGCCTCGTAGCCAGGTCAATATCACTTTCGTGACCAATTTTTTTGTAAGTTACACATTGAAAATAAGAGCCGCTGCAGGGCAGTAGATCAAATCTGGTGGTAGAAAGCATCGACCTGAAGGCATCCCGCTTTTGCTGGAAGAATGCAGCCAGGTCCATGTAAGTATTGCTGTCTTTAAGGTAATTGGCAATGGCAATCTGCATGGGGGTGTTTACACTGAATACATTGAACTGGTGAATTTTTCTGAATTCCTTCATGAGGAATTCGGGTGCAATGCAATAGCCGGTTTTCCAGCCTGTGGCATGCAGCAATTTTCCAAAAGAAGCAACAATGAATGCTCTTTCACGTAGTTGCGGATACCTGGCGATGCTCAGGTGTTCCCGTCCATCGTAGATGACATGCTCGTAAACCTCATCACTTAAAATCAGGATGTCGGTGTTTTGAGTAAGTTTAATCAGTGCCTGTATGTCTTTCTCCTGTAGTACGCTTCCGGTAGGGTTATGCGGACTATTGATGATGATCATTTTAGTTCTGGCACTGAAGAGTTTTTTGACCATGTCCCAATCAATTGCATAATTGGGCGGAGTCATGACATATGGCTTCACCAGTCCGCCAAACATTCTGATGGTAGGGGCATAACAATCGTAGGCAGGTTCAAAAACAATGACTTCATCGCCAGGATTTATGGCAGCGGCCAAAGCAGTAAAAATGGCCTGTGTGCCACCAGCGGTAACCGTAACTTCGGTTTCTGGATGATAGGATGCCCCATACAAGATGCTTACTTTTTCAGCAATTAATTCCCTCAAAACAGGCAGGCCAGTCATTGGAGCATATTGGTTAAAACCATTCTGCATGGCTTCATGGACCAGCTCGAATAATTTTGGATCACAGTCGTAGTCAGGGAAACCCTGAGAAAGATTGATGGCCTGATGTTCATCAGCCAGTTTAGACATGACGGAAAATATGCTAGTGCCGGTACCAGGTAATTTTGATGGCGTAAATATCATCTTTATTCTGCTTCTTCGTCTTTAAAAATCTTTATCTCATGATCACTAATGGTAATCAATCTGTCTTTATATAACCCGCCAATAATCTTCTTAAAGGCATTTTTACTCAATTTAAAACGATCGTAAATATCTTCTGGTGAACTTTTATCGCCTAAAGCAATTACACCGCCAGCTGCTTTAAGTTCTTCAAGAACAATATTTTTATTATCTAAAATATGACTGTAGCCCATTGGCTGTAAGCTCAGGTCGATTTTTCCATCAACCCTGACTTTCTTGATCCAGCCTTTTCTAATTTCCCCGGGGTGGAGTTCGTCGAAAAGTTCATTTGTATACAATAAACCGATATATTTATTATCTACAATGGCATTAAAACCAAGGTCTGAGCGGTCAACAATCAATAAACTGACCTCATCGCCCTCATCAAGGTCAATATCCTCTTCTTCCACAAAATTCGTTAACCTCGAAGATGCAACCATGCGGTCGTTATTTTTATCCAGGAATACATAAACTACATGTTTATCACCTTTAAACATCGGTCTTTTTTGCTCTTTCTCCGGAACATATACATCTTTATCAATGCCCAGGTCCATAAATACACCGTCTTCCCCATCGTCAACAACGGTTAAATAGGCGAAATCTCCTACGCAGGCATGAGGTCTTTTGGTGGTGGCCATCAGCCTGCCATCTTTATGGACGTATACAAATACATTTATATTTTCTCCTACTTCGGTTTGTGGGGGTACCAGGGTATAAGGTAATAAAACTTCTTTGTCGCCATCTGTTAAGATTAAACCGGGTTCTGTTTTATGAATGATCCTTAAATCGTTGTATTGTCCTATTGCTATCATTTTGTTGTTGTAAAGCCATCCACTTCAATGGCTGTTAATTTAAAATCTAAGGCTGCAATATCGTTATTAATCATAAGCATTGATAAAAGTCAATGAATTATTTTGAGTTTAATCGATGACAGGATTGTGATTATTGAGGGATTAACATTGGTTAATTTTACGGTTTGGTTCATTCCATTAATAACAATCATATAATAATAGCTTCATAATCTATTAAAATAAATATATACCAATGAAACCATCATAAGCTTGCAGCTTTACTTGCGCTGGGAGCTTCAGCGGTTATACCCAGAAAAGAAATGGAGGAGCAAAGTGATCAGATTTGGTTAAAGCCGCGATTTGCTGCAGCCATTGACACCGTTGGGGGGCAGGTATTGGCCACATTAATTAAAAGTTTATCCTATGATGGCGTTGTAACAGCTTGCGGGATGGTAAATGGGGGCGATTTACCAATTACTGTTTTTCCTTTTATTGGCCGAGGAATACAACTGATTGGGATTGACTCTGTTCAACATCCATTGGAAAAACGTGCTGTTGTTTGGGGAAAACTAGCTGGAGACTGGTTGCCAGATACACTTGACCAACTTGCAGAAACAATTGAATTAAGTGAGTTACCGGGAAAAATAGCTTCAATACTTGCTGGACAAATGCAGGGAAGAGCATTGGTAAAACTTCCTAAGAAAATGATAAATGTATAATCCTAACGGCCGGCATTGATTAACCGGCCGGGATTATTAAATGTTCTGAGGGGCATCAGTTGCGGCATTTGGTTCATTTTTGTTGTTGCCTTGCAATGATTCAGAGACCTCTTTAGTTTTCTTTCTTACATCTTCAACTACCTGATCTTTTACTTCTACCGCTTTATCGGTTTCAGATCTTAGTTTGTCTTTCACTGATTGAACTCTGTCTTTAACGCTTTCCGCTAAATCACCGGCTTTGTCAGAAATTTTTCCACGGATATCTGCGCCTCTTTCAGGTGCAAATAGCATTCCTATAACCGTTCCCACTGCAAGGCCCGCTAATAAAGCCACTATGGGCATCGCTGAATCTGTATCTGTTTTGCGTGATACTGTGTCAGATATTAATTTTTTCAATTTCATGATAAGATGTTTTTTTAGTTTTAAGAACAAGTGAAGCCTATATATGTTTTAATTAAAGTAAAATACCTCAAATGCTTACCTTTGATTTTTTCCTGCAGATCGATGATTTCAAAAAATAAACACAGAATATTTTTAAGCCTTTTTTTCTTTATGTCTGGGTTGAGTTTCTCTACCTGGGCGTCACGAATTCCAACTATAAAAACCACTTTTAATTTCAATGAAGCCGAGCTGGGTACTTTACTTTTAGCCTTGCCCATTGGCTCTTTAATTGGCTTGCCGCTTTCAGGTTGGTTGGTGTCCAGGTTCAATAGCAGGGTACCACTGGCTTTTGGTTATGGATTAAATATGGTTTCGCTGGCACTTATCGGTTTTGCGCACAACACGGTTACCCTGGTAGCCGCAGTGATGATTTTTGCCTTTACCACCAGGATCTTCAATATCTCGGTTAACACGCAGGCCATAACTTTACAAAAACAATATGAAAAAAAGATCATCGGTTCTTTCCATGGCTATTGGAGTACTGGGGGAATTGCAGGAATACTTTTGTCAACGTTGTTCCTGGCTTTAAATGTGAATATGCAGATACACTTTATTGTTACTGCTGTTATCGCTTTGGCGATCACCGTTTATTCCTACCAGTTTTTACTAAGGGATGATCGTGTCAAGACTGGTAACAAAATAATATTGAAGAAACCAGATCCCTATATCCTTTACCTGGGGCTGATTGTGCTTTGTTCTGCCATTTGTGAAGGAGGGATGTTCGACTGGAGTGGTATTTATTTTCAGGAAGTCGTTAAAGTGGAGATTTTTACCTACGGTTACCTGATTTTTATGACTTTCATGGCGATTTCCAGGTTCATCTCAGATTTACTGATCGAAAGGATTGGGATGCCTGCTACTTATGTGATGTGTAGTGTATTTATTGCCCTGGGGATTGCGCTTTCCGTAATATTCCCTTATTTCTGGACAGCGATGATTGGGTTTTCGCTGGTCGGTTTTGGTACAGCTGCAGTGGTTCCCATGTCTTATGCACTTGCAGGTGCTTCAAAAAAATATTCTCCAGGACTTGCCATTTCTATTATCGCTACTTATTCCATTACAGGTATGCTTGTTGGCCCTCCATTAATTGGCTACCTTGCCCATGCTTTTGGTTTAAGGGTATCATTCATTGTCTTTGGCTTGTGCGGTTTAATGCTGATCCCTATTTCGAAACTCTTCTTTAACTATAAAAACACTATTGAAAAAACAATATAGGTGTCTCAAACGTTGCTTGTTAAATATCTATAATGCCTCACTGGACGAAAATAGCGCTCAAAATCTTCTCGGTTATTTTAGGATTAATTTTACTTATCTATATTGGCGTTGCAATTTATGTACATGCTAATAAGAAAGACCTATTAGTTTCCATCTCAAAGGAACTGAATAAAGGTCTTAATGGCAGCCTCACCATAGGCGGTATGGACCCTGCATTTTTAAGGGGTTTTCCCGGTGTTTCCATCAAACTGACCCATGTGCTACTAAAGGATAAAAATTGGAGTCATCACAGGCGCACCCTCCTCACTGCAAGAGAAATTAATATTGCCGTTAATCCTCTCGCTTTATTGAGGGGAACCATTCAAATTAAGAAAGCCCAAATTAACCAGGCCGGTATCTATGTTTTCACGGACAGTACAGGCTATAGCAATACAGCTGTGTTTAAGAAAGATGAAAATTTACCAGCAGATAAAGAGGAGAAGAGCAGCATCCCTGAAATTAGAAGGTTTACGCTGGATAATGTGAGTTATATCATTGATAATCAAAAAGGCCACAAATTATTTCAATTTCAGATCAGCCACTTATCCGGAAAAATTGATTATAACGGTTCCGGTTGGGAGGCCGCTTTAAAATTAAAAACCCTCGTTAAAAGTCTTGCTTTTAACACCAGAAGAGGTAGTTTTATGAAAGATAAAGTTTTTGAGGGCCCTTTTCATGTACAGTATGATAATAAAACCAAAGTAGTTAAGGCAGATTGGAAAAAACTTAAAATAGGGAAGGACGATTTCACCATCGCGGCTAAATTCTTTACCGGTGCGGACCCCTGGAGATTTGTAATTAACATCAATACCAAAAGCATTCTTTGGCGTAATGCTTATCAATTGCTGACGCCTAATATCAGTAAGAAACTAAAGCTATTTAATTTAGAAAAACCGATCAGTATCAAATGTAAAATTGAAGGTCATACCGGTGCAGGTGGAAATCCTTTAATCAACGTGGCTACGAGCGTCAGAAATAATATATTAAGGACTCCAGGCGGGGGGATTGTACAGGACTGCAATTTTGATGGTGCTTTCACCAACCGCCATTACAAGGAGCGGGAGATTAATGATGCCAATTCACTCATTAAATTATTTCGCTTTACCGGTACTTATGATGAAATACCGGTAAGAATGGATACTGTTGCCATTGCTAATTTAGAACGACCAGTAGCTTCAGGCTTATTCCAGTCGAATTTTGATATTACCAAACTCAACAAGGTTATGGGTGCGGACCTGTTGAAATTTAGCCATGGAATGGCTGCTGTTAATGTGGCTTACAGGGCTGATATTGTTAACTTTAAACTGACGAAACCTTTTTTGAAGGGTACTGTACTCATCAATGATGCATCGATCAGTTACGTGCCACGGGGGTTAAATTTCAAGCATACAAATGTATCCCTTTTTTTTACCGAAAAAGATCTCCAGATTAAAAACTTAAGGCTACAAAGCGGAAAAAGTGTGCTGAACATGGAGGGGAACATTCAAAACTTCCTTAATCTTTATTATAGTGAGCCTGAGAAAATCTTATTGACCTGGCAAATCAGAAGCCCTGAGATACATTTAGGAGAGTTTTTTGCCTTTTTAAGTCAAAGGAGGCCGGTGACGGTGAAGAAAAAGAAAGCATCAACGACTACGTTCTCTGAGGATCTGAATATGGCTTTTGAAAAAAGTCGTGTTGCCTTATTTTTGGATATCGACAAAGTATTTTACCATAAGTTTATGGCCACTGACGCGCAAGCCGAACTTTACCTTACTCAAGATGGGGTTACGATTGAAAATTTAAGTGTCAAACATGCAGGCGGACAATTAAAATTAAATGGTAGTCTTACGCAAAAGGGGCAGCGTAATGATTTCAATGTGAAATCTGAAATCAGTAATGTGGATATAAAAAAGTTCTTTTATTCCTTTAACAATTTTGGTTTGACCACGCTTACTTCTGAGAACCTTAATGGCTATTTATTTTCCAAAGTCAATATAAAGGGTGCATTGACAGCGCAGGGGAACATTCGGAAGAACTCGATGAACGGGCATGTTATATTTGATTTGAAACGTGGGCAATTGCTTAATTTCAAGCCCCTTGTTGATGTAGGGCAATTTGCTTTTCCTTTAAGAGATTTAAACAATATCACATTCAGAAATTTGAACGGGAAATTTGACATTAATGGGGAGAAAATAAAAATTAACCCCATGAAGATCAATTCGAATATCCTTAATATGGATGTTGCCGGTGTATACTCTCTTGGTAGCGGGACCAACATTGCGCTTGATGTTCCACTGCGGAACCCTAAAAATGATATTGAAATTGATGATAAAGAAGAGCTGCAGAAAAAGCGGATGCGAGGGATTGTGCTACATATTTTAGCAACTGATGGTGAGGATGGGAAAATTAAATTTAAATGGAATAAAAATCGTGATTAATTCAAAAACTATTCTTTTTCAATTTTGTTGATAACTAAAGGAAAAATAATAATATAACTTACACTTACATTGCAAATTAGCCATATATAATGGTTATATTTGAATAAATTTTAAGACATTAATGAAGATATTTATCACAGGCCTTCCTTTAGAAGTAGGGGAAGATGAATTAACAGCCGTATTTGGTGATTTCGGTCAAGTAAAATCACTCAGAATTATCAAGGATCGCGAAACAGGGCAGAGCCGTGGTTTTGGTTTTGTAGAAATGCCAAACGACGAAGAAGCTAAAGAAGCCATTAAAAGAATGAATGGCGGCGATTACAATGGTAACCGTATCAAAGTTGCTGAAGCGCAAGAAAAACCAAACACTGGTGGCAGTGCTGGTGGTGGCTTTAAGCGTAACAACAACAACAGAGAAAGAAGCTATTAATAGCTTTTTTTTATTTGAACTCCACAAATAAAATATATATGACCAGCTGTAATTATTACGGTTGGTTATTTTTTTGATCCATCAAAAAGCCCCTATGTTTAAGCAATATAAGGCTTTCAGTTTGCTGTTCCTGTTAATTTTCATAGTCCAGCTTTTTGTAACGCTATATTCACCTCCCACCTTTGCTATAGTCCTCCAAGCTGGTGTCCTCCTTGCATTGATTGTGTTTTTTGTGCAAAAAACAAAGCTTAAAGGGAGGTTTCATAAACGCTTATTTACAGGTTTCGTGTTTACCTTGTTAAGCGGAATACTGCTGCTGTTTCCGTCTGTACCTTCAATTTACAGCTGGACTTGTTTTCTGTTGGTACATTTATTTTATATCAGGGCTTTCTATCTTGATTTCAGATCTGCGCAGGAGCTGGATAAAAAAAACGCACGCAGTGCTATTCTTGCCTGTACTGTATTGGGTATGGGTTTTTACATCTATTTAAGACCTTTTTTAGAATCATTACGTTTACCATTGATGCTGTTTACATTCGTTAGCTGCATGATGCTGATGATGGCCGTATTTAGAAATTTACGGGTAAATCAAGAAAGTTTTAATTTGATCTTTGCCGGGGTATTGCTATTTGTATTATCAAATAGCTTATTGGCGCTACACCTGTTTACAGGTTCTTTTCCATTAGCAGAGTTGTGGATCACGTCAACCTATCTGGCTGCACAATACTTCATCGTAAAAGGAGGGGTGGAACGTAAACTGCTAAACAACTAGCGTGTTTATTTGATCATGACACCAGGTTTATTAACCAATGGTATTTTAATTAAGTTTTCGTCTACGATGCTCTCCGGGAGAAAGATGAATTTTTTATCGTATATCGTTTTTCCTATATAATAACTCAACCAATACTCGTTGGTAAGTCCGAATACTTCTGTAGCGATGGCCTCAACGCCTGTAAACGACTGCGGTGGCATATCTCCTAAGAAGTGTCTTAACACGGAGGTTTTTACAGGTTTTCCTTCTTTTTCACCATAACCTTTTGAACTGATCAAAACATTGGTAATGGGTTCGTCCTTTAGATTAACGAGGTATACGGTCCAGTTTTTAACTTCAGGTGTTTCGTCAACCAGCACAACTGCCATTGCGACATCCTCAACTATATTTTCTGGAAGGTCTTTTTTCATCAGTATATAAAATGTTTTTTAAAGGTGATGAAGCTATAGCTTGATAGCTTCATCACTGTATATGTTCGTGATTATAAACAGTTATTTTCCTGGTGTTAATTCTTAAATGGTTAACTTTTCTTCGTTACAACTTTCTTGACTGCTGGTTTTTTTGCTGCCGGTTTTTTTGCCGCTGGTTTTTTAGCCGTTGCTGCAGTTTTACTTACCGCCTTTTTCTTAGCTTTTACTTCAAAAGCATTAGGCACCTGTTCCACGATCAGTTTTTTAACATCTTCCAAAGAAACTTCCTTTAAATCTTCCTGCGTGTATTTTTCACCGGTAGCAGGATTTTTTCCAAGTTTCAGCATTTCCTTGCCGAAGCGGATAAAAGGTCCCCATCTACCATTTTCAATTGCAATTTTTTCTCCAGGCCATTGTTGAATATACCTGTTGGCTTCTTTTTCTATTTTTTTACCAATAAGTTCTTCAATCTCTATATCACTCAAATGGTCAAAGTTGTAAGCTTTAGGTACATTAATAAATAGATCATTCCATTTGATAAAAGGACCAAAGCGGCCAGTACCTTTGGTAACAGGGAGCTCCTGGTAGTGTGCAACAGGTGCGTCGGCAAGGATCTTTTCGTCTATAATCTCTACAGCGCGGTCTTTATCTATGGATAGCGGGTCTTCATTTTTAGGAACAGAAATATAGGCTTCTCCCCATTTTACATAAGGACCGAAGCGGCCAACACCAACAGAAACTTCTTTCTCCTGGTAATCTTCTAATTGAAAAGGCAGCTTAAATTGCTCAAGCGCTTCATCAAGTGAAATTGTAGCTACCGACTGTGTTTTCGAAAGACTGGCATAACGTGGCTTTTCCTCATCCTCCAGCTGACCAATTTGTACCAGTGGTCCATATTTACCAACTTTGACATAAACATTCTTACCTGTCACCGGATCAAGGCCTAACAAACGTTCGCCATTTGCTCTTTCGGCATTTTCCAAGGTAGTTTCTACTTCCTTGTGGAACGGGGTGTAGAAGGAGTGGAGCATTTTAGTCCATTCCTGCAAACCCTGCGCAATTTCATCAAATTCCTTTTCTACATTGGCAGTAAAGTTGAAATTGACAATATCTTTAAAATGTTCTACTAAAAAGTCATTGACTACTTCACCAATATCTGTAGGGAAGAGCTTATTCTTTTCAGCACCGGTAATTTCTGTTTTTATCTGTTTATGTACCGCACCATTTTGTAACACCAGTGACGTAAAGTCGCGCGGCTTACCTTCCTTTTCCCCTTTAATCACATAACCACGATTTTGAATAGTGGAAATGGTAGGCGCATAAGTAGAAGGACGGCCAATACCAAGTTCTTCTAGTTTTTTAACCAGGCTAGCTTCAGTATATCTTGCTGGTGGGCGCGAGAAACGCTCGGTAGCATTCATCTCTTTTAATGCAAGCGATTGCCCTTTAGCCAGCGGCGGTAACATATTGTCATTGTCTGTATCTTCCTGCTCATCATCGTCGCTGGATTCCAGGTATACCTTTAAGAAACCATCGAATTTCATTACTTCACCTTCCGCAACCAAATGTTCATCACGGGTGCTGACTGCTATATGCGCTGTTGTTTTCTCAAACACGGCTTCGCTCATTTGTGACGCAATAGCTCTTTTCCAAATCAGGTCATAGAGCCTCTGCTCGGAACTATCTCCGGAAATGGTATGCGTACTGAAGTAAGTTGGTCTGATGGCCTCATGCGCTTCCTGAGCCCCAGCAGACTTAGTTTTATAAGTCCTCGTGTGAAGATATTTCTCTCCCCAGGCTGATTTGATCTCACTGGATGCTGCGTGGATTGCCGTTTCAGATAAGTTGACGGAATCGGTACGCATATAAGTGATCTTTCCACTTTCGTACAGCCTTTGTGCTACCTGCATTGTCCTGGAAACGGAGAAACCAAGTTTCCTTGAAGCTTCCTGTTGTAAGGTTGATGTGGTAAAAGGTGCTGCTGGGTTGCGTTTTGCGGGTTTAGTTTCTAGCTGACTGATTTTAAAGGAAGCTGCGATGCAGTCCTGAAGAAACTTCGCTGCATCATCTTCCTTTTCAAATCGCTGTGGAAGTTCAGCCTTTACAAGTTCTTTTCCGTTTTCTGTATTAAAAACAGCACTTATTTTAAAGGCTGCAGTGGATTGAAATTTGTTGTATTCTCGTTCGCGGTCAACAATTAACCTAACAGCGACAGATTGAACCCTACCTGCAGATAAAGATGGTTTTATTTTTTTCCAAAGCACTGGTGATAGCTCAAAACCAACCAACCTGTCTAGAACACGCCTTGCCTGTTGTGCATACACCAGGTTATAATCAATACCCCGAGGGGTATCAATTGCTTTAAGGATAGCAGGTTTAGTAATTTCATGGAAGACTATGCGCTTGGTCTTGTCTTCTTTTAAACCAAGTGTTTCATATAAGTGCCATGAAATTGCTTCTCCCTCGCGGTCCTCATCGGAGGCGAGCCATACCATTTCGGCATTTTTAGCTAGTTTCTTTAACTCGGCAACAATTTGCTTTTTATCAGGTGGCACCTCATAAGTCTGACTGAAATTATTAGCTATATCAATCCCCATATCTCCTTTAACCAGGTCACGGATATGTCCATAACTCGACTTTACAAGGAAATCTTTACCCAAATACCCCTCAATGGTTTTAGCTTTTGCGGGTGATTCTACTATTAATAAATTCTTAGCCATTCAGAACGTTTTTCTGCAAATAAAGCTATAAAAAGCGCTAAAATCAAAATAGAATCCATTTTTTTATGAATCTTCAAATTCAAATGACTTAACTTTTAACTCAAATTCACATGTATTTATACAATTTGAGAATCCTTAAATGCAGTCCTAAACTTGCCTGATACTTGAATCTATCTCAATTTTTTCTATTTATTTAATAGCTGATTATCTTCCAAAATATATTATTAAATTAGTAATCTATTAAATCATATAGTTATGAATGTACTTTTAGTTTTATTAAGCTTGATTTTTATGAACCCTCCAAATGTTCATGATTATACCATCAAAACCATTGATGGCAAGCAGATCAAGTTATCGCAGTTTCGAGGGAAAAAGATATTGATTGTTAATACCGCATCCAAATGTGGGTATACCCCGCAATATGAAGAATTAGAAAAGTTGCATAAGCAATACGGAAAAGAAGTAGTATTGATTGGATTTCCGGCGGGTGATTTCGGCGGACAAGAGTTAGCAACCAATGCAGAGATCAAGGAGTTTTGTAAAAAGAATTTCGGTGTTACATTTTTGATGAGTGAGAAAGTAAGTGTGAAAGGTGATGATATCAATCCGTTATTTAAGTACCTGACTTCAGCTAATAATCCGGATTTCAAAGGTGACATCAAATGGAACTTTGAGAAGTTTTTAATCAATGAAAAAGGTGAACTGGTACACCGTTACAGGTCGGGCGTAAAGCCACTAGACCCGGTGATTATCAAAAACCTGTAATCATTCGTTCTTCAATAAAAAAGGCTCCTCAAGGAGCCTTTTTTATTGAAGTTGATTTGCCGACACTTCTTTTAGCAAAGAAATCCACCTCCAAGTAAGTCATTTCCTTCATAAAAAACTGCAGACTGGCCTGGAGCAATTGCGGAAACAGAATGGTCGAATACAACCCTCATTTTATCTTTCTCCTGAACGATGGTACTCAACATACCCGCATCTTTGTAGCGGATCTTAGTGATCACATTATCCATTGGGTCATTGATGTTCTCATATTTCACCAGGTTGATATTTCTCACCAGCGCTTCTCCACGTTCCAGTTCATCGGCCCTGCCTAAAACCACCGTATTGCTTTCCGGTAAAATCTGGGTAACAAACATCGGCTCTCCAAAGGCGATGCCTAAACCTTTCCTTTGTCCGATGGTATAAAATGGATAACCCTTATGTTGTCCTACCACCATCCCATTACTCAAAATGAAATTACCACCGGCAACCTTTTCTTCAAGATTCTCCACTTTATGTTTCAAAAAGGCGCGATAATCATTATCAGGGACAAAGCATATTTCATAGCTTTCGCTTTTCTTTGCTAGTTCTTCCTGACCCATATCCAAGGCCATTTGTCTGATTTCAGATTTAGCAAAGGAGCCTAAAGGGAACTGTGTACGGGCAAGGTTCTCCTGTGATACACCCCACAACACGTAAGATTGATCTTTATTTTCATCAAACCCTTTAGAAATCACGTACCTGCCACTATCTTGCTGCCTGATGTTAGCATAATGACCGGTAGCGATAAACTCACAGTCCAGTTTATTGGCGCGTTTTAACAAAGCCTCCCATTTGATGTGTGTATTACACAGTACACATGGGTTAGGGGTGCGTCCGGCTAAATATTCATCGACAAAATTATCGATCACATAGTCGCCAAATTCATCCCTTATATCTAAAATATAATGTGGGAAGCCGTAATTAACCGCAAGGGTTCTTGCATCATTGATACTGTCAAGACTGCAGCAGCCAGTTTCTTTACCACTCGTACCTGAAGTTGCATAATCCCAGGTCTTCATGGTCAGGCCAATAACTTCATAACCTTGTTCGTGTAGCATTACTGCTGCTACAGAACTATCCACACCGCCACTCATGGCTACTAAAATTCTGCCTTTTTTACTCATTGTATTATAATCTGATACAAAAGTAAATGTTTTAAAACAAAGATTGCCCCTGTAGGCGTCAATGGCTTGTAAAAAGGGCTAAATCATAAATTAAAACTATTTTCTTTTGTTTTCTTCGTTTGAAATAAATATTTAAAGAGAAAAAATTAACAATAAATAATCTTCAGTTAAAATAATTAATAAAAATTAATAATTAGTCCAGAAGTGCCGTAAAGGCATTAATTTAATATTTATGAATGAAATTGATTTTACTATTTTGAAATGTTGATTATTGTTTTAATATTTGCTTAAGCCAATTAATTATAGTTTTTAAACCATAGAGTATTCTTTTGGTTAAAACCATCGAAGTAATTGGCTGAGGCTGGTTAAAAGAATAATGGAAATATAAAAACGAAATTTATGAGGCAATTAAAAATTGGACAAACCATTACAAGCAGGGATTCCGCATCTTTAGATAAGTATTTAAATGATATTGGGAAAATAGATTTATTAAGCATAGAAGAGGAGAGTGTATTGGCCAAGAGAGTCAGGGAGGGTGACTTAAGGGCCCTTGATCTGCTGGTGAAATCCAATTTAAGATTCGTTGTTTCCGTAGCAAAGAAGTACCAGCACCGGGGTATGGCGTTAGGTGATTTAATAAACGAGGGTAACCTGGGGTTGATTAAAGCAGCCCAAAGATTCAATGAAACCAAAGGATTTAAGTTTATTTCGTTTGCGGTATGGTGGATCAGACAATCCATTTTACAGGCCCTTTCTGATCAGACCCGAATTGTGAGATTACCTTTAAATCAAATTAGTTCCATCACGAAAGTAAATAAAGCGACTTTATCCCTTGAACAGGATTTAGAAAGAAGTCCTTCTCCTGAAGAGTTATCAGAATTTATGGATGTGGATCTTGACAAGATTGAGGAATATTTAAGTATTGCCAGGATGCCTGTATCTTTAGATGCTGTGACGAGTGAAGAGATCGGAAGTACTTTATTGGATACGCTTCACGATGATAATCCTGGTGCAGATCATATGCTGATGTTAGACTCTTTTAATGATGATATCAGGAAAATCCTCATGACATTGCCACTGCGTGAAAGAAACATCATCATTTTATATTTTGGTCTGGGAAATGCTGAGCCGATTATACTTGAAGAAATTGCATTACTCAATGGCTTAAGCAAAGAAAGGGTGAGACAGTTAAAGGATAAGGCATTGAAGGAATTGAAAAGAAGAGCCCGAAGCTTTAAAAATAATATATTAAACAATGATTAGAATGGCCTGAGAGACCCGTTATAGTTCGATGATTGGGGCTGGTGAGAACCGGCCCCTTTTTTATTTTATACAAATGCAGGTACTGCATCGGGATCGTTTCCCTGAATTTGATTTCTTCTGACTTCAGCAAGTTCTTTAGGCCTTCGTGCCAGTAAATTTATGCCTGTTGTGCCGTTGTATAACAGGAAACTACCAAGTAATATTTCTTGAATAGCCATTACTGGAGATTTGAAAGCAGTTTTAATTCCTCTTTGTAAAATATAAACACCTGCTACTATAGAAATTAACCTTTTGCCTGCGTCCATTTCTCTAGCTTCTTCTATGTTCAGTAAAAGTTTTCCAGTAAGAATCGTGAGTTTATGAGTTAAAGTTGACAACATCTTTTAAATTTTAATGATTAATAATTCAACACTTTTTAAGGTGTTTTGTTTGTTTAAAATTAAAACTCGAAGCGCTGTCCATTATATATTCATTCGCAAGGGGCTAAATTTAGAGCGCCTGTATGATTACTTTTCGGACGATCTGTTGTGGCTTTTTACTGTTGTGGCTTTACTAAGACGAGGTAAAATTAGATGGTGCCAATATATTCAGCCTTCAGCGTATCAATTGCTTCCAGCTGTGTCAATACTTTGTTGAGTTTAGATTTTCTAACTTCTAAATCAATACGACAGACGGTATCAAAAGATTGGTTATGAATAGTTATTTCTTCTTCCTTTATAGTTCTCATCACTTCATTCATACTTAAATAATCAAAAGTAATCCTATAGCAATCATTAACTGTTTTATCTATGATTTCAGCATTGTTGATAGATTCGATCGTTGCATTTTTATAAGCGTTGATTAAACCCGGCACCCCTAGCAAAGTGCCGCCGAAATACCTCACGACTACAATGAGTATGTTAGTTAGATCTGTAGATAGCAGGGTGTTAAGTATTGGCCGGCCTGCTGTTCCGGAAGGTTCGCCGTCGTCGTTAAACCGGTGAACACTCCTGTCTGGACTTAGCCGTAGGGCCCAGCAAAAATGCCTGGCTTTGGTATGTTCTGCACGAAGTTTCGCAATGATCGGCTTAACCTGGTCCTCATTTATTAGCGGGAAAGCATAAGCAATAAATTTACTGCCTTTGTCTTTAAATATACCTTCTGAAGGATTTTGAATTGTTTTATAGGTGTCCTCAAAGAGCATAAATCTGGGATAAAGTAATGATTAAGATTGATCCAAGCGCTAAAGTCAGACCCACGTAGTTGACCTTGCTGAATTTTTCTTTAAATAAGGTAATGCCAATCACACTACCTAGAATGATTACACCAATATTCATTGCCGCGAATACGGTAGAAGGCTGTTGAGCCAGGGCTTGATGTGCTTTAAGGTAGAACAAGATATTTCCAAAATTGAACAAGCCGAGTATCCCTCCGAAAAGAAGGTTAACAAGTGCAATTTTTTGATTTTTATAAAATACCTCATAAAAAATAGATAAAATTGACACCAGGAAAGCAATAGCGAAAATAAGGATCAGGGAAGTTGTATAAGGAATAGCTTGTGCTTGTGCTAGTTTCTTAAATAAGATATCTATTACGCCAAAGCCCAGGAAAACCACGATTGCATAAAACCAGTTTGCCGTAGTCTTGTTTCCTTTTTGTTTTTTAACAAGTGTTAACAGAATGGCTAATAATCCTAAAAATAAACCGAACAATTTAAGGTTACTCATCTGTTCATGGAATATGAAGTAAGCAGCTAATATGGGAATGAACAGGGACAACCTTTGTGCGATGTCACTTTTCACAATGCCTATGTTTTTTATGGATGCTGCTAGAAACCAAAATATCACCGGCAATAGAATTCCTAAGGCGATGTATATCGGGGAGGGGACAGCCACAAGGTCACTGACCTGAGGCTTGAAGAAAAAGCAGCCTAAGATGATAGCAAAGAGGTAATTCCAGGTAACAGTTTGTATGATGTTAATTTTATACCGGCGTGCAAGCTTTAACAGGACAGCAACCGTAACGCTGCAACAAATACTAATAAGGATATAGATCATTTGTCTTCCCAGTTTTTATAAATGATAAGTTTATCAAGATTGATGGGTACTATTCCCGTAATCTGGCCATTGATCTGGGGGGCATGAACCCCCGTTTGCCAGTTTTTTGAAGAACTGAAAACCCGGGCTTCATCCCAGAGCCGTGCGGAAATAAATTGATTAAGTATGTTGGCGCCGCCTTCAATAATCACAGATTGTATATCCATTAAATACAATTGGTAGGCTATTTTTTGAGGTAAATAATATTTCATATCCTCCATCTGCACATAATGGATATTTTCAATGACTTCTGTATTAACTTCATTGAATATAATGGTCCGGGCAGCGTTATTAAAAATATGTTTATCCAACGGTATATCCAGGTTTCTGTCAATCACTAGCCTGATGGGATTTTTTCCATCCCAATCCCTGGTCGTGAGTTGAGGATTATCAGCGATGACTGTCTGTTTACCTACAAGAATAGCATCTTCTTCGGTACGCCATTTATGAACCATCTTTTTAGCTAGTGCTGTGCTGATCCATTCCTTGGCTGGCTTTAAAGGTGAAAAATAGCCGTTAGCCGTTTGAGCCCATTTTAATATGATATAGGGACGCTGTTTTTCAATTCTTGTGAAAAATCGTCTGTTCAGCTGCCGGCATTCTTCTTCTAAGATGCCTTGCTTAATGTCGATTCCGGCATTCAATAACCTGGCTATTCCTTTTCCATCCACATCCGGAAATGGATCCTTGTTGCCTATCACCACTTTTTTGACCTGATGTTTTATCAAAAGGTCAGCACAAGGCGGCGTTTTGCCAAAATGTGCACAAGGCTCAAGACTTACATATACAGTGGCGTCTTTTAAGAGCGAATTTGCCTGATCGCCGTATTTCTCAAAAACTGATTTTACGGCATTCACCTCGGCATGTGCATCTCCGATTTTTGCGTGAAATCCCTCACCAATGATTTTATGATCCTTAACGATTACACAGCCCACCATGGGATTTGGACTAACCGAAGCGATTCCTGTTTCGGCCAGTTCCAGACATCGTTTCATATATAATTCGTCTGTCATTACCGCAAAAGTAAGGTATATTGTTTGATTTAGTTACTTTTACAACGCATGAATTTCAAAGCTTTAAAGGAATATTTTATCAGTGAAATGACCGGTTATGAAGAGCCTCAGGAGGCCCTTGCCTTATTTTATATGACCGTTGAGCATGTTTCCGGTATGGGAAGGGGCAAGCTGTCGCTTCATCAGGAATTAGAGGTAAAACCTGAGGAATTTAATGCCTGCCAGGAAATTATTAAACAACTACAACAACGAAAACCAATTCAATATATATTCAAGGAAGCCCATTTTTATGGCCTCACTTTCCATGTTGATCCTGCTGTGTTAATTCCACGGGCAGAAACGGAAGAACTCGTAGACTGGATACTCAATGAAGTCAAACCGAGAATTCACAGGGGTGCATTACTGGATATCGGAACGGGCAGTGGTTGTATTGCTATCTCCTTGAAAAAGCATATGGAAGAGTGGGCTGTCTATGCGATGGATATTTCTGCTGCTGCCTTAACGGTTGCACGTCAGAATGCGGAAAAAAACAAAGTGCAGGTAGAATTTATTGAAGCTGATGTACTCCGTTATTCCAGAGATCAACAGTTTACGGTGATCGTCAGCAATCCACCTTATGTTAAAGAGGACGAAAAACAAGCCATGCATGCAAATGTGCTGGACAATGAACCTCATTCCGCGCTCTTTGTGAGCAACCATAACCCGTTAATTTTTTACAAAGCCATTGCTGAACTGGCATCAAAAAATCTGGAGAAACATGGCTATCTGTTTTTTGAGATCAATGAATATTTAGGTGAAGAAACGGTAGCGATGTTGTATGCTATGGGCTTTAATGATATCGTGTTAAGGAAAGATATGCAGGGAAAAGACAGGATGATCTGTTGCCGTAAAGGAGACTAGCTCCTGGGATGATGCTGGGTGATGACCGAACGCAGGTAATCCCGGTCAATGTGTGTATATATTTCTGTTGTGATAATGCTGGAATGGCCAAGCATTTCTTGTACGGCACGCAAATCTGCTCCACCTTCCACCAGGTGTGTGGCAAAGGAGTGCCTTAAAGTGTGCGGACTGATGTTCTTTTTTAAACCAATCTTTTCGGCAAGACTTTTAATGATGGTAAATATGGAGATGCGCGATAATTTTGTACCCAGGCGATTTAAGAAGATGAAATCTTCATTGCTTTTTTTGATTTTCGAATGTACCCTCACCGTGGTTAAATAAAGGTTGACCATTTTCAGGGCCGTGGCCCCAATTGGCAGCAGCCGTTCTTTATTACCTTTTCCCTTTACTTTTATATATTCCTCTTCTATATTTAAATCCGAAATACGTAGCGTGCATAATTCGGACACCCTTAAGCCGCAACCGTATAAGACTTCAACGATTGCCTTGTTGCGCATACCCTCGTCTGTCGAGGCATCAATCGCAGCGATCAGCTCATTAATTTCGTGAATGCTAAGGCTTTCCGGGAGTTTTTTATTAAGGCTAGGTGCTTCCAGAAGTGCGGTGGGATCTTCAGTGATAATTCCTTCAATGAGCAGGAAGCCAAAATAAGATTTTAAACCGGAAATAACCCTGGCTTGGGTACTCGGTGCTATACCAAATTCATTTAGCCATTTAAGAAAGGTTTTAAGGTCAGTAATACAAATTTCTTTAGCCTCTTTTTTAACATGAATCACCTCAAAGAATTGTATAAGCTTGTTGACATCGTTTAAATAAGCTTCGATGGAATTGTCTGAAAGCGCCCGTTCCAGTTTCAGAAAGATCCTGAATTCTTTTAAGTAGGGATTGATGATCACAAAAATTTTATTCTGTAAGTTTTTACTGTTAAGTTTGGAAGGATGAAGATACAAATTATTAATGGACCAAATTTAAACCTTTTAGGGGTACGGGAGCCGGGAATCTATGGCGACAAAAGTTTCGAAGCCTATCTGCAACAACTGAAATCAAAATATCCGGAGGTGGTCATTGACTACTTTCAAAGTAATGTGGAGGGAGAACTCATCAATAAATTGCATGAAACAGGCTTTTCAGTTGATGGAATCATTTTAAATGCCGGTGGTTATACGCACACTTCTGTGGCACTTTCTGATGCCATTGCAGGTATCAATGTTCCTGTCATTGAGGTTCATATATCAAATATATATGCAAGGGAAGAATACAGGCATGTTTCTTTAACAGGCAAAAACTGTAAGGGCGTATTAACCGGTTTCGGGATGGATGGTTACCGACTGGCTATGGAGAGTTTTATAAATCCCTGAACCGTTTAATTTTCTTGATAAAGAACTGATAGACAATGCTGGAATGGTATACACCCTGATGCTGCTGGAAGGGTATCTGCTTTCCAGCCCTTTTTTTTCGGGTCTGATTGAAGTTCTTGAAAAAGTTTACATGGGCTTTGGAAACTGCCCATGCAAATTTGGATTCCCCTTTAGCCAGAAAATGTAATAAGGCAGCAAAATCAAGGAAGAATCGGACAAAGATCAAGCAGAATGCTTCAAATGAAGGCAGGTTTTTTTGCATGATCATCAAGTTGTTCCGGAAGTTTAAATAGGTTTTATAAGGGTTAGTGGCATTTAAGGAACCACCACCAACATGGTAAACTTCGGCATCCGGGCAATACATCACCTTAAAGCCGAGGTTTTTTAATCTCCAGCACAAATCAATTTCTTCCATATGCGCAAACAAGGCCGCATCTAAACCACCTGCTAGTTTCCAATATTTACTTTTTATAAAGAGGGATGCACCACTGGCCCAGAAAATTTCAATCGCATCGTTGTATTGGCCACTATCGGTTTCCACGGTATCAAACATTCTACCACGACAAAAAGGATAAGCAAATTGATCTAAGAAGCCACCTGCCGCCCCGGCATACTCATATTTCGATTTATCAGACTGCCATTTTATTTTCGGTTGAGCAGCGGCTATCTGCTCGTCGCTTTCCATTAAATCAATTACCGGTTGTATCCAGTTTGCAGGAACTTCCACATCAGAATTTAACAGGACGAAATAATCCGCCTCCACCTGTGCAAGAATTTTGTTGTAACCATCAGCAAAGCCATAGTTATGGTCATTCTCAATAATCCGGACCTGCGGGAAAGCCGACCGGATATAAGCTACTGAAGTATCTGTTGAACAATTATCACCAACTACCACCTGAAGGTTTTGGTAGTTAGAACTGACTACCCCAGGTAGAAACTTTTCTAATAGTGTTTTTCCATTCCAGTTGAGAATGACGACGGCTACACTTGGATTCATATTAGTTGATTTCTGGTTTGTGTTTCCATCTTCTATGACTCCATAACCAATATTGGGGTGTTGCATTAATGTTATCTTCTAAAATTTTAAATTGCGCCGATGTAATCTCGTGTTCTTTAGCTTCTTTGGCATGGTCTGTAATGCGGATACAGTCAACTTCATAATACCCCCGTTTCAAGACCTTCACCTTCAGGTAATATACCGGGCGATTGGTTTGAACGGCAATTTTTTCGGCTCCGGAAAAAACTGTTGTCGGTTGGTGTAAAAAAGTAAGCCAATGATTAGTGGGGTCTTTAACCGGTGTCTGGTCTGATGCAAAACAAAATACCGATGTTGTTTTCCTGGAACCTGCAACTGTGCGGAGTGTTTGTTTCATGGCCACAGGTGTGTTCCCAAACCGGGTACGCATGTTATAAAACCATTTTTCGAATACCTTATTGTTTAAAGGCTTGTAAATAACATATTTTGTTTCAGAGAGATTTAATCCGAAAGCGAGCATTCCCCATTCCCAATTACCATAATGTGCAGAGCAGGCAATCACACTTTCGCCTTTTTGTAAATGTTCTTCTATCTGGTGTAAATTGGTGAATTTATAGCGTTTATTTAATTCCTCTTTTGAAATAAAGGGCGTTTTTATGATTTCAACGATCAAATCACATAAATAGCTATAATATTTTTTTTCTATAGCGATGATTTCGTGGCTATTTTTTTCTGGAAAGGAGTTTTGTAGATTTTCCCTCACTACTTTCCTTCTGTAGCCGGTTACATAATATAGGATGTAATAAATAACATTTGAAAAGCCATACAATACGGGTAATGGAAGTAGGGCTAAGCCGTATAAAAAATATATCCCAATATAAGAAAACCCCTTTTTTATCATTAATTTGGCAAATTAAGAATGCAAACATAGTTAACAAATGCAAAGCCACGCAATATTTCCTCTTTTTTATCTTCCTCCGGTTAGTTATTTCTCTGCTTTACAAGCGCATGATTTTGAATTTATAATTGAGGCATATGAGCACTTTCCGAAACAAACTTACCGCAACAGGACAACTATCTCGTCGCCCAACGGCAGTTTAGATATGTATATCCCGGTTGTAAAAGGCTCGAAAGTGCATACGGTTGTTAAAGACGTTAAAATTAGTTATGATGCTAAATGGCAACGGCTACATTGGTTAAGCATGCAGAACTCGTATCGTAATTCTGCCTATTTTGAGTATTATGAAGATGAATTAGCACCATTTTACCATCAAAAATTTGACTATCTTTTTGACTATAATCTTGAATTATTTGAATGGGTATTGAAGAAATTAAAAAAGACAACTCCAATTACTTTTACAGCGGAGTATGTTAAGGATGTAAGTCCGCAGGCAGATTTTAGAGATAAGTTGAGTTTCAAAAATCCAGCGCTAGAATTTCCAGCAAAGCCGTATTTCCAGGTATTCGAAGACAGGAATGGCTACCTGTCAAATTTAAGTATCTTAGATTTATTGTTTAGCCAGGGACCACAAGCAAAATTATTCCTTTAGTTTTATGGCTAAAAATAAAAAAGACAGGAAAAAGAGAAAACACCTTGCTGTACCTGAGGCTGGTACCAGCCCGGGATCTGTTTATATTGATGCAACTGCCTTTAAACCCATCATTACTATTCATAGTTTCAATGCTGAAGAATATATCATTGACCAAGTCAGCAACCTTCAAGGATTGAAAGACCGCATTTCCAGTTCAAAATATACTTATTGGATTGATATCAAAGGGTTAAAATCATCTTCCTTGTTTGAAGTGCTGAAGGTAGATTTTAATATCAATAAACTCGTGCTGGAGGATATTACCCGGACATACCAGCGTCCGAAAATTGAAGAATATGACGGCTACGTTTTTGCGGTGAGCAGGTTACTGTCTTTGAATGAGAGTGATATTCTGGAAAATGAGCAGGTAGCATATATCCTGATGAGAAATGCCTTGTTTACTTTCCAAGAGGGTTATGAAGAATGCCTGAAACCCGTTCATAATCGTTTAAGAATAGGGCGGGGGAATATCAGGACCTCTGGGAGCAGCTACCTGATGTACGCCATCATGGATGTTCTTATTGACCAATACTTCGTGATATTAAATAATATCGGAGATAGCCTGGATGATATAGAAGATCGGTTGCTTGAATCACCGGATCGTATGATCATGTATGACCTTCAGGCAATTAAACGTAATTTAATCAATATCAGGAGGGTAGCCTGGCCTGAGAGAGATAAGTTAAATGACCTATTAAGAAGCGATAGTCCCTTAATTACCGATCAAACAAAAATGTTTGTCAAGGACGCTTATGATCATTGTATTCAGTCAATTGATATGGTTGAATCCTTAAAAGAGATTTCGGCAAGCAACCTGGATATGTACCTTTCCATCATCAGCAACCGGATGAATGAGATCATGAAAGTGCTGACCATTGTGTCATCCTTATTCATTCCATTAACTTTTATTGCAGGTATATACGGTATGAATTTTGCAAAACAAGACCCGGTAACGGGCAAACTAATGCCCGCAAACATGCCTGAATTGTATGCTGAGCACGGATATATATATACTGTAGTTTTTATGGTGCTGATAGCGCTTGCACAGCTGTTCTATTTTTGGCGGAAAGGGTGGTTCAAATAATATGCAATCTTTCGAATTAGACAAGACGGATGTTTCAAAATTGAAATCCGCTTTAAACGGTAATGATGAGGATTTGAAATTACTGCTGGAGGAGTATCATGCTTCAGAGATTGCTATTTTATTTGAAAGCCTGCAGCAGGATGATAAGGAAAGGATCATTAATTTACTTTCTGTGGAGGTGGCTTCAGAAGTCATTGCTGAAATGCATGAAGAAGCCCATCCTGAAGAGTTGCTGCTGCAACTTCATCCTGAAAAACGAACCGAAATTGTTGAAGAGCTGGATTATGATGATGCAACAGACATTATATCCCAACTAGAGGAGCACGAGCAAAAGGAAATCCTTGAAGATCTGAGTGAGGATGATGCTTCAAACATCAGGAATTTGCTTCGTTATGCGGAAGATACTGCAGGTGGATTAATGAACACGGAGTTCATTAAAGTTAACCTCAATCTTAACAAACAGGATGCAGTTGTTGAACTGATCAAACAGAGCGAGGAAATAGAAGAATTTTACACGATTTTTGTTGTTGACGATGATAATGTTTTCCATGGTATTGTGTCTTTAAAAGACATTATCAAAGCCAAGGGAAATGAAAAAATAACCGCTTTAGTGAAGGCAGAGGTAGCCTGGGTCTATCCTGACACTGATCAGGAAGAGGTAGCGAGGTTAATTTCCCAGTATAACCTGACCAGTATTCCCGTTGTTGACCGTGAAATGCACCTGCTTGGCCGGGTAACCTTTGATGACGTGATCGACGTTATTGAAGATGAAAATACGGAGGATATTTTAAAGATATCGGGTGTTTCTGAAGATGAGGAATTAAGTGGTCATTGGCTGGATGCTGTTAAATCACGATTACCCTGGCTGATCATCAACCTTGGAACAGCATTTTTAGCTTCCGCTGTGGTTCGGTATTTTGAGCCTACACTGGCCAAAATAGCGGTATTAACAGCCTATATGACTATCATTGCCGGCATGGGCGGAAATGCAGCCACCCAGGCACTGGCGGTTACGGTAAGAAGGATTTCATTATACGACCTCACAGATAACCAGGCTTATCGAACTGTGCTTAAGGAATTTACAGTTGGATTAATCAACGGAGCCGCCACCGGATTGATTGTACTGGTGGTCGCCTTGCTCTTTGACAGTAATCCTTTATTGGGGGTTGTGATATTTTTAGCGATGACCGGGAACCTGGTAGTGGCCGGAGTAACCGGGGCGGGTATACCATTAATACTTAAAAGGGTAGGGATAGATCCGGCAATAGCATCTTCCATCATCATCACCACCTTTACCGATGTTTTTGGTTTCTTTTTACTGCTGGGCCTTGCCAGTAAGTTACTGCTATAAAGCAGTAACTGTGGTTTCAATATTTCCTCTGGTGGCTTTAGAATAAGGGCAAGCTCTATTTGCCTTCTCAGCTAAGCTTTGTGCTTCTTCCTGGGGAATGCCTGGGATATGAACATCTAGCGCGGCCGATAAAACGAATGCATTACCATCCTGATTAAAGGACACGTTCACTGTAACAGTTGCTTCTGAAACATCGATATTTTCGCGTTTTGCAACAGAACCAAGCGCACCAAGGTAACAAGGCCCCCAAGCGGCAGCGAAAAGCTGTTCCGGGTTAGTTGCACCACCTTCTCCACCCATTTCAGCAGGTTTCCTTACGTCAAAGTTCAGTTGATCATCGCTTGATTTAATATGTCCATCTCTGCCGCCTGTTGCAGTCACAGCAGCTGTATACAATTTTTCCATAGTTTAGTAATTTAATATATAACAAAACCCTCACCTTAAAGTTTTAAATTGATCTTTTCAGTTAATTTATAAATGTCATAAGCAACCTTCTGTATCAATTCCACCAGCTCATTAATGGTTGCCAAATCTTCCAGATCAGCATCAGGGGTATTGATCTTATTTCTGATCAGTGGAACATTCCTGATTTCTGCCGTTGGTTTAACTAAGGTTTCTGTGGTTAAATTAATAAGATATAAGGTGTTGTTAATCAATGGCTTTAGTTCTCCCGTCTTTTCCATTGAAAATGAATGTTCCTTATTATAAAGAGCAAGGGTGGCAATGTAAGAAGAAAGCAGGTGATTCAATGCAGTAAACTGGTGCATTTCTTTCATGAGTACTTGTTTACTTTTAGGCTCAGAAAACATTCTTTGGAACAGAGAGGCGAGGTTTGAAGAAGTTACATAAACTTCTTTCCGGGCCAACTTATAGGAGGTTAAATTTTGACTTTTATCAAAATAAAGCGAAGTAACTTCTTTAAAATAATCTGCGTTTGCTTTCACTGCAGAAACCATGTCATCCTTTAATTTTTTATGTTCCCAATTGGGAAATAAGGAATAGCTTGCTAAAAATGCAAGGAATGAGCCAATTAAAGTATCTATAATCCGTTCACTTACGACAGCAATGTCTCCCATGCCTAAAAAGTTAAACAGTATGATTACATAGGGCGTCATGAATAAGACGCTCACAACATAGTTTTTACGCTGAAAACTATAACATAAAACCATACATACCAATAGAATAACAAACAAGACGTTTTTATCGGGTATATAAGTGATTACAACTAAACCGATTATTGCGCCGGCGATGGTGCCGATAATTCGCTCATAATTCCGTTGTTTGGTTAAACTGAAGCCGGGTTTGGAAATCACCAGAATAGTGAGCAAAATCCAGTAACTATGGGAAAAAGGTAATACTTTGGAAATCACAAAGCCAAGCAGCATCACAATGGCGACCCTGAGGGCATGCCTGAAGGTGGAAGATTTAAAAGTTAAATTTTCCAGCAATAATTTGATATCTATCTTTTGTCGGGTGATAAATTTCTCAGTGTCAATCGTCCTGCTTTTCAAACTTTTCTTTTCCTTGAAATAACCATTAATGGTTTTTACCCTTGAAAGTATGTTTTCAATATTAACTTCAATGTTTTTTAAGGCGACAATACTCAATGTATTATAAGTTGCTGTTTCTTTTTCTTCTTCGAGTTTTAGGATTTTCGACTTCAATTGTGCGATTTCATCCCTCAGCCGACCAGAAAGGAGGGGAGTACCTCCTGTTTTTAAAGCAAATGCCAGTTTATCTAATTCATTGGCTATCATATTGATCACCACCTCAAAATCCGTTAAAATTCCGGATGAATCAAACTGTTCATGCAATTTCTTATAATTGTAATAGGTAGACATGATTTGCTCAAACAAATCAACCATATCTACAAACACGAGCATTAAAAATCTGCCTTCAGGTGTTGAATCCCGTACAATTTCCCTTGTTTTGAAAAGTAGTTCTCTTACGGCATCTTGTTTTTCATGAACCTGGACCTGCAATTGAAGTAATGCGGCGTAATTTTGTTCGTAATCAGTATTGTAATGGTAAAATTTAGCTTTGGCCCTTAAAAATTCGGATACTTCATCAATCGATTCGCTTAAAGTTTGTTGAACAATCCGGTATGGCCTGAGTGTATACATAAAATAACTCAACAAGGTATACCAGGAACCACCAGCGAGAACCAAAACTGCGTGTAACATCACATCCTGTCGCGGCCTGACGTCGTCCACACTTAAAACGATGACCAGCAAGGAAGCTGTACCAATCGCCGCTTCGCGCGTTCCATACAAAGAGAACATGGAAAATAGAAAACTAGCGAGTGGCAATAAAATTCCTATGAAGTAGAGATTGTTATTCGTGAGGCCGACCAAAAACGACATCATAAAAATTAAGCCTGTAGTAATGATCATCGCATTTCTGCGGTGTACAATTGGGCCCGGCGTGTCAACGACACTAACGCATAAGGCACCTAAGGACAAAGTCATGCCTAAACTAAGCAGGCCAAACTGGGCGAGAATTAATGACGGGCAAAGAACTCCAAATGTGATCCGTAAACCGTCTGCAAAATAGGTGCTTAATAAAAAATCTTGAATGCTTCTTAGCGGCTTATGAAACATGGGGAAACAGCATAAAACGTTAATGGTATGATATAAGAAACTCTAGGTACAAGTTCTATGCCTTTATTTAAAATTTGTTTTTTTCATAAATATTATATCGCACTATAATTAATATTATGTTAAGTAGACTTTAGAATACCCCCTTTTAATACGGGGTATTCTATTTCAATGGTATTCTTGAGGCTATCACAAACTCCTGCATCCAGGCATTCAGTGTTGTACCTTCAATATTTAGATTTTTTTAAAATTCTTCCAGCTTACGTTTCAATTCTTGTACTTTATCAAACTTATTCTTTCTGGCATAAATCTCAGTCAACAATTGAACCGTCGACCTGTCATTTGGGTTAATTTCATTGGCCTGTAACAGTGTTAGCTCAGCCCTGTTGATATTGGAGTTGAAAGTTTGTGTATTCGTACTATCATTTGATTTGAGCGCATTATTGGCAACATCTATATAAGCTATTCCCAATTGATATAAAGCATCAAAATAATTCGCGTCTAATTCAAGTGCTTTCTTATACGCCAACTCTGCTGTTGAATTTTTAGCATGCTGCTGATTTAAATAGCCGTATAAAAAGTATAATAACTTATTCTTTGATTCTATTGGCAGCGTTTTTTCAATGGCTTTGATTGCTTTGTCATACTTCTCATTGTCGATCAATAAGTTGATATAGTTGTTATTTAGGAAGGAATTGTTAGGATTAAGCTCCATCCCCCGCTCTAACGTACTAATGGCCATATCATTTTCAAACTTTGAAGTGTAAATAGTTGCAATAGACTGGAATAACGTAGGGTTTTTAGCTCCATTCTGCAATGCACGTTTAAAATAATCCTGTGCAGCGGCCAGGTCTCCAATGTTTTTTGCACTTAATCCGGTATTTATAGCCAAGGTCGTGTCATTTGGAAAAAAGTCACTTACCTCACGCAGTAGCTCAAAAGCATTCTTAAAATCATTATTTAAATAAGCCTTGCTCGCCTTATCTTGTTTTTTGAGGATGATATTATGTGTTGCAGCGTCAATTAAAGAAGTGTTATTTTGAAAACGATCCAGTTCTTTAGCGGTATTTAAAGCTTCGATGGCCATTTTATAATGCCTTTCGGAATTACTTTCGTTTTCATCAATTAGGGCCACATACGAACTCAGGTAAGACTTGATCGCCCATGTTTCGGGCCAGTTTTTTGTCCTTCTGTCTTTTTGTGCGCTTTCGGTAGCCTTGATGCCTTCGCCAATTACGCTCAACTGTTTAGCTTTATCCTGACCGCTCGCAATGGCTGCCTGCAGCTTACCTACAGCATTTTGAGCTACTTTCATTTGACTCTTCTGGCTAAAGCTGTCAGTAGAGATAATTAAAAATGCCGCTAAAAGTATAAAAGATTTGATGTTCATAATTGATGTATTTGAAACAAATTTATGTAAAAAAAAAGAGGGATAAAATTTATCCCTCTTTTTTGTAGAATTAAAGCAAAATTATGGTGTTAAAGCCTTAAGTTTTTTGTCAGTTTCTTCGTATTTCTGGGTTTCATTTTTAAACGCATAAATCCTTTTTAAAGCTTCAAGTGCTGAAGCTGATTTAGGATCTAATTCCGCAGATTTAAGGTAATAAGGTAAAGCTTTATCTAACATCGCGGTGATTTGAGTGGTCATCGCAGCAGCTTCCTTTACTTGTTTAGCACTTAATTTGTTCTTTTTTTCCTGAATTGATACGGCCTGCGTGTAATAAATATCACCTTTCAAATACTGATAAATTGCATTTTTTGGATCTTTTGCAATTAATTTATCAAGCATCATCTCAGACTTTTCAATATCACCCTGGTTAATATACAACTGTGTTTCTATTTGTATAAAGTTTTCGGCATCCGGAAATTTCGCTGATGCTTCTTTCAATAAGGACAAGGCAGAAACGGTATCTTTCAATTCACTCAGTGTGATGCCGATCACTTCACCATACAAATCTTTTGAATTTGGTGCGTTGAAACTGATCAGTTTTTTGAAGTTTTTAATGGCTTCCGGATAGTTCTTCACATTTTTAGCCATGATACCAGCATTTAAATACATGGCAGTATCCTGTGGATTCTTTTCGGTAGCCTCAGTGAAGTATTTCAAAGCTGTCGCGAAATCCTGTTTGTTATAAGCGGTAAATGCCCTGATTTTAATGGCATTAGTAATGTTTACTTCTGCTGTCTGGATGTTTTCTTTTTCACCACCTTTTGTATCCAGTGTTTTAGCTTTGGTAACCGCTTCTTCAGCAATTTTTTGCTTAGCAATTGAATTCTCTGCATTCACGGTATCTGCTGCAGCAATCGCTGAAGCAAATAATGCTCTGTAGGACCATGCTTCAGGCATGTCCTTTGATTTTTCGTGCACAATTGCCTTGTCTGTATGTGCCAGACCGGAGTTTAAGGCTGTTAATGTTTTGTCAAGCGGTTGTTTTCCACTTGCCATTAGCTGAAACAGGCCCCATTCTTTCTTTGCGTCGGCAACTTCACTCTTTTGAGCATTTGCCAGCGTAGCAACTCCTACGAACAGTAAGCTGAAAAGTACTTTCTTCATTTTATTTATTTTAAAGTTTATTTTTAATTATCTTCTTCTTCAGCATCTTCCTGATCATCCTCATCCGCTCCTTCTACATCTTCATCTTCCTCGGTTTCCTCAATTTCTTCAGTTTCCTCGGTTTCGCCTTCTTCTGCAACGGTATCTAATGGAACTTCACCATCAATATTTACAACTTCCTCCACCTCTTCATCTTCTTCATGATCAATTCTAGCTACTGAAGCTATTTCATCATTACCTTTCAGATTGATTAAGCGAACGCCCTGGGTTGCTCTTCCCATTACCCGTAGGTCACTCACCACAATTCTGATCACGATACCTGATTTATTAATAATCATTAAATCATCAGCATCGGTTACATTTTTTATAGCAATAAGGTCGCCAGTTTTTTCAGTGATACTAATTGTTTTCACACCTTTCCCACCTCTGTTAGTAACGCGGTAATCATCAACGTTGGTACGTTTACCATAACCTTTTTCTGATACTACTAAAATAGTCGCTTCAGGATTATCTACAGCAATCATACCAATTACTTCATCTTTGTCATGCGCAAGGGTAACACCTCTCACGCCTGTTGCCGTTCTTCCCATCGGTCTAACAGTGGATTCATTAAAGCGGATGGCCCTTCCAGAGCGTAATGCCATTAATATTTCACTGCTTCCGCTGGTTAAGCTAGCTTCCAATAACTGGTCACCTTCATTGATGTTAATTGCATTAATACCATTCACCCTCGGTCTTGAATAAGCCTCTAAAGATGTTTTCTTAATTGTACCCTTTTTGGTACACATAATGATAAAATTGTTCTCCAGGTATTCCTGATCTTTTAAATTCTTGACTTTAATATAGGCCTTTATTTTCTCTTCTTTAGGAATGTTGATGATGTTTTGAATAGCTCTTCCTTTACTTACACGCGAACCTTCAGGAATTTCATACACCCTTAACCAGAAACAACGACCGCTTTCTGTGAAGAAAAGCATGTAATTGTGATTGGAAGCAATCAAAAGATGTTCGATGAAATCTTCATTTCTCGATTCACTGCCTTTAGAACCTTTCCCGCCTCTCGCTTGTGTTCTGAATTCTGTAGCAGGTGTACGTTTAATATAGCCTTCACGAGAGATGGTGATGACTACATCCTCATCCTCAATAAAGTCTTCCATGCTCATGTCTTCAGCAGAGTGAACGATCTGCGTTCTTCGCTCGTCACCATACTTTTCCAACATTTCTTGCAATTCATCTTTGATAATTTGCATTCTAAGACCTTCATCAGCTAGTACGGATTGAAGATATTCAATGGTTTTCATTAATTCATTAAATTCATCTTTAATCTTATCACGTTCCAGACCTGTTAAACGACGTAAGGTCATATCAAGAATTGCACGTGCCTGAACATCGCTCAATCCGAATGATTCCATTAAGCCCATTCTTGCATCCTCCGGCGTATTTGAAGCACGGATTAACTTGATAACTTCGTCCAGGTGATCAAGTGCAATAAGCAAACCTTCTAAAATATGCGCTCTTTTCTGCGCTTCGTCCAGTTCAAATTGCGTGCGGCGAACAACAACTTCATGCCTGTGGTTAACGAAATGCCTGATCAGGTCCTTCAAATTCAGCATTTGAGGTCTGCCTTGAACAAGGGCAATGTTATTTACACTGAATGAGGTTTGTAAAGCCGTTTGTTTAAATAAGTTGTTTAATACAATGGCAGCATTAGCATCACGTTTAATTTCATAAACGATCCTGATTCCGTCCTTATTAGACTCATCTTTTATATTGGAGATACCATCGATTTTCTTTTCACCGACAAGTTCCGCTGTACGCTCAATCATCATCGCCTTATTCACCTGGTAAGGTATTTCGGTCACAATGATGGTCTCCCTGTCTTTATTTGTTTCAATTTCAGCCTTTGCACGCATCACAATACGTCCCCTGCCGGTTTCGAAAGCATCCTGAACACCCGTATAGCCATAAATGATAGCACCAGTAGGAAAATCAGGAGCTTTTATGAACTTCATCAATTCCGGAATAGTGATTTCGTTATTATCAATATAGGCAATTGTACCATTGATTACTTCTGTGATATTATGCGGAGGCATATTTGTGGCCATACCTACTGCGATACCCGAAGCACCGTTGATCAGTAAATTGGGAACCTTCGAAGGCAAAACTGTAGGCTCCTTTAAAGAATCATCAAAGTTAAGCTGGAAGTCTACCGTATCTTTATTGATATCAGCAAGCATATCTTCAGCAATCTTTTGGAATCTTGCTTCCGTATAACGCATCGCTGCCGGTGAATCACCATCGACAGAACCAAAGTTACCTTGTCCTTCAACCATTAAATAACGCAAGCTCCAGGGCTGCGCCATCCTCACCATTGTTAAATATACAGATGAATCGCCGTGAGGGTGATACTTACCCAAAACTTCACCGACAATACGTGCTGATTTTTTATAAGGTCTATTGTTTGCTAATCCCAGATCAAGCATACCATATAACACACGGCGGTGTACAGGTTTTAATCCATCTCTTACATCAGGGAGAGCTCTTGATACAATTACAGACATCGAATAATCGATGTAAGCAGACTTCATCTGCTCGTCTATATTGATCTTAATAATTTTGTCGTTTTCCTGACTTTCTAAATCTTCTGCCATAAATTAATGTTCGTATAAAACGATATAAATAAAGTTTTGTTATAACCTTGCGAATTTAACAAAATAATGTGTTTAACCTTAAAAAATATTAAACCCAATCAATTCCTTTGATAAGTTTACTGGTTGTATAAGCTTCCGGAGAATTCTCCAAAGGGTGGAAATTGTAGATCCACTTTGCCAAAGGAGGCAAGCTCATTAAAATTGATTCTATTCTTCCGTTCGTTTCCAATCCAAACTTCGTTCCTGAATCATAAACCAGGTTAAACTCGGCATACCGGCTCCGGCGTACATATTGCCATTCTTGTTCCTGCTCAGTATAACTCTGATCCCTGTTACGGTCAATCAGTTCTGTATAAATGGGTGCAAAAGTACGTCCCACATCCAAAGAAAATTCCAGCAATTGTTCGTAGCTCAACTTTGTGTTGGCAGGTCTCAGCCTATCGTAAAAGATCCCTCCTATACCACGTGTTTCTTCCCTGTGTTTGATGTAGAAATAGTCATCGGCCTGTTTTTTAAACTGCGGATAAAAGTTGGTGTCATACTTATCACAGGTATTTTTCAGTAAATGATGGAAATACCTGGCATCTGTATCAATTACATAATGAGGTGTAAGATCAATACCACCACCAAACCACCTGGTATCATCATCCATTTCAAAATACCTAATGTTCATATGTATAATTGGAACAAATGGATTTGAAGGATGCAAAACGATCGAAACACCGGTTGCAAAAAACTCATCACTTTTTACGTTAAAGGCCTTTTTTACCGATTCGGGAAGTTTCCCATGCACTGCAGAGAAATTTACCCCTCCTTTTTCAATCACAAGACCATTTTGAAACACCCTGGTACGGCCTCCGCCGCCACCTTCTCTTTCCCATAACTCTTCTTCAAAATGCGAACCTAAATCTGCAGTTTCCAGTGCACTACAGATCTCATCCTGGATGATCTTATATTCTTTTGCAACTTTTTCTCTGAATAACATAATCAAAGTTAACCCTAAACAGGTTCTATCGTATTTTATAATTAGAGATAGTACATTTTTTTGACAGTACATAAAAAAAGCCATCCACGTCGGATAGCTTTATCTTTTCTTAAACATGAGGTTGGACGTATTCAGCATTACATTGGAGGCATAGTCTTCGTAGTGTCAGGCGGCATGGTAGTGGTTGTTGTATCGGTAGGCCTTGTTGTTGTATCCGTCGTAGCAGGCGGTGTCACCATTGTGGAGTCCATTGTCGTCGTGTCCCTGGTGTCAGAGGCACCGCGATTAGAACTGCATGCTGAAGTGGCTATAATTAATGAACCTACAACAGCAAGACTTAGAATTGTTTTTTTCATAGGATTTAAATCTTGTTTTAAGATTTAACATTGGTAGGAATAAATAGTTTTTTAAAAGTTCAATAATCTTTCAGATATTTAAGGGTCATGATTGTATCTGAAAAAACCCTTAAGTGGGCTATGTGTTTTTATCCTCCCTTGTTTTTCCAGAGAATATGGATTAAAAAATTCCACCAAGGATTCCGGGGTGTTGACGTGAAGATTACAAAAAGCCTGATCAACAAAAACTATAACGGCTCCATCTTTGGGGGAACAATTTATGGGGCCACGGATCCTTTTTATGCCCTTTTATTTGATCAAATCTTACGTAGAAAAGGCTTTAAAACACGTGTATGGTTAAAAAGTTCCACTATCAATTACCTTAAACCCGGTCACAGCCATTTATATTTTACGATAAAGATTTCTGATGAGATGCTGGAAGATGCCATTTGGGCTTTAACCCACGAAGGTAAATTTGTAAAAGCCTATCCTATGGAAGTAACCGACAAAAAAGGAGTTTTATGTGCAACGGTGATCAATGAAGTCTATATCAGGAACCTTCATCACGGTGAAAAGGCTGTTGTAGCCTATTAATTAATTATGATCTTCAATCATTGTTTATGAACATCAGGAAATTAATACTTCAGGGCGAAGGAACGACGCTGGATTTTAAAAAGACAATAACGAATGTCGGAAAAATTGCCAAAAGCCTGGTTGCTTTTGCAAATAATAAGGGCGGACAATTGTTGATTGGTGTAACTGATGATGGAACCATTACCGGGGTGAAATCTGAAGATGAGGAAAAATACATGATTTTAAAATCTGCACATCAATACTGCAGGCCAGCTATTGAGCCTGAGTTTGAAGAGGTTTATGTGGAAGAAAAACTGGTGCTGGTCGTCAAGATCAGCGCAAGCAAAACCAAACCTCATTATGCCCTTGATGATAACCAGCAATGGTGGGTTTATTATCGGGTGGAAGACAAAAGTGTATTGGCAAGTAAGATTATTGTGGATATTCTTGGGAGCGAGCACCGGGAAAATGGCCAGTTGATTGCTTACACCGACCATGAAAAGAAGCTTTTTGCCTATTTGGAAAAAGAAGGGCGCATTACCCTTAAACAATTCAGTAAACTAACCCGGAGCTCGAACCGGCACGCACAGAAAGTATTAGTTAACCTGATATTAACCGGTATTATCAAACCACATACTTCTGAGAAAGAGGAATATTTTACCATGGCAGAATCAATTAAATAGCTGTATTTTCGCGATTTATTATCGTGGGCTATGTTTAAATCCTTTTATACAAAATACAAACCTTACTATTCAGATAACTTAAGATTAGCACTGCCTATAGTCGTTTCTCAATTGGGCCATACCGCCGTGCAGCTTGCCGATAGTGTAATCGTAGGACATTTCGCAGGAACCACCCAACTGGCCGCTGTATCACTTGTTAATAGTATCTTTATGCTGGTGATGGTACTGGGGCTAGGGATCTCCTACGGTTTAACTCCTTTAATTGCACAGGAACAAGGTAGAAGGAACTTTTCAGCTTGCGGAAAACTCTTATCCAACAGTTTATTCATGAATATCGTTAGCGGCATCGTGCTCTATTGTTTTGTTCATTTTGGTACCCTACTCATCATCGATCATCTCGGACAATCACCTGAAGTAGTTGCTTATGCCAAGCCTTTTCTGGGTTATTTAGGCTTTTCCATTATCCCTTTGATGATTTTTCAAACATTTAAACAATTTACAGAAGGCCTTGGCTTTACCAAGCAGGCGATGTATGTGTCCATCTGGGGTAACGTCATTAACATCGTATTAGGGATCATATTCGTGAAGGGAATGTTCGGTATAGCCCCAATGGGCGTAAAAGGTGTAGGACTGGCTACGCTGATCGACAGAACTTTAATGGCTGTGGCGATCGGTGTTTATGTGTTCCGGTCGGAACATTTCAAACCTTATCTACGAAGTTTCAAGATCAGCTTTATAGACAAGGTCATCAGTAAAAAGATCTTTAAAATAGGTGCACCCGTAGCTTTACAGTACTCCTTTGAAGTCAGTGCTTTTAGTGGTGCTGCCATTTTGATTGGCACTATTGGTGCAGTTGAACAGGCGGCACACCAGGTCGCCATCAATTTAGCCGCCATCACTTACATGATGTCCAGTGGTATCGCGTCAGCCGCTACCATAAAAACTGGTAATAACCTTGGTAAAAACAACTTTTTAGACTTACGCCGTTCGGCCATAGCAAGTTACCATGTGATCCTTGGTTTTATGACGATCACGGCCCTGCTTTTCATTTTTGCAAATAACCTCTTGCCTTATATCTACACCGAGGATACAGCTGTGATCCGCATTGCAGCACAATTGCTAATTATAGCCGGTTTTTTCCAGCTTTTCGACGGAACCCAGGTGGTAGGCCTTGGCGTATTAAGAGGGATTGGTGATGTCAACATCCCCACCTTCATCACTTTCGTGGCTTATTGGATCATTGGAATTCCATTAGGTTACTTCCTGGGCATTAAGTTAGGATTAGGCGTTAACGGTATATGGTATGGTTTAACCTTTGGTTTACTTACCGCGTCGATCCTGTTGTTCTTCCGCTTTCAGCAGAAAACAAGACGCCTGCTGGTAACTGTGCCGGCTGTAACTAAATAATGGGCCTTCATCACGATGTAAACCCATTATATTGAACTTGTTTTCGTCATGCTGAATTTATTTCGGCATCTCTTTGAAACGATAATGGGGTTTTGAGATGCTGAAATTAATGAATCATGGTCACGGAAAAGAGATCCCGGAACGGAACCCGGGATGACAATCGAACCTCCTCGATGACGAAAAAAATCAGTCTTCCTGTGGCGCATATTCCAGCCAGCTCATTTTCAGGGCGTCAAGAAATGTTGCCGGTGGCTGGGCACCGGAGATGGAATATTTCTGGTTGATGATAAAGAATGGAACACCACTGATGCCGATGCTTTTTGCCGTACTTTGATCATACCGCACCTCGTCAGTAAAAGAATTACTTTCCAGCATCCGGGCAACCACATCTTCGTCAATTCCAATAGATACCCCTATTTCAATCAATGTCTGCTTGTCGTCGATGTTTTTACCTGCTGTAAAATATGCAGCGAATAAGCCTTCTTCCGCCTCATCGCCCAGGCCCAGGCTTTTCGCCAGTTGAATCAGACGGTGCGCATTAAAAGAGTTGGCAACAACCTGCCGGTCCAAATCAAAGGTAATGCCGGTCTCGGCAGCTGTTTCTGAAACATACTTTCCAATCTCTATGGCCCATTGCTTAGTTTGCCCTTTAATTTCTGCCAGGTGCTCATGCGGATTCTTGTCCGGTTCTGTTTTTGCATTTGGATCAAGCTCATAGCTATGCCACTCCACTTCTACTTTATCTTTGTGTTCAAACTGCGATAACGCTTTTTCGAACTTTCTCTTTCCAATATAACAAAACGGACACCTAACGTCCGACCAAATATCAACTTTCATCTATTATATTATTATGTGTATGTTTATTTATGCTCGATTTTATAAATTGTAGTCTGTTTATAGGTATCTCCGGGCAACAAAACTGTTGAAGGGAAATGCGGAATATTAATGGCATTTGGATGGTGTTGGGTTTCCACGCAAAAAGCTTCAAACGGACCATAATTTTTACCTTTTTTACCGTTTTTCACCTGGAGAGATTTAGCCGTATAGAAATGGGCAACAGGCTCTGTGGTATATACAGACAACCTTAAACCGCTAATATCTTCTTTGGTTTCGGAGGCCAGGGTCAATTCTCCGGGTTCTTTATCCAAAACAAAGGTCTGATCATAGCCTTCGGCCGGGTCCCAGTCCTGACCAATTAATTTAGGGCCAAGAAAGTCGTATATCGTGCCTTCCACGGGAATCTTCTCCCCTGTTACCGCGTAATTACCATCCTGCTGCAAGCAATAACTGGCTGGTATCCTGTGGGTATGCCTGGCTACACTGCCACCTGCAGGTGATAAGTTAAAGTAACCATGATGGGTCAGGTTGATGGCTGTGGCTTCATCAGTTTTTGCGCTATAATCAAGGATGAGCTCATTGTCATCTGTTAGCTTAAAAGTCAGTTGAACGGTTAAGTTTCCGGGAAACCCTTCCTCTCCTGCCGGACTTACGTATTGCAATGTTAGGCCGGGGGCAACTGTCGGTAAGATATCCCAAACTTTTTTGTCGAAACCTGTTTCCCCGCCATGAAGACTATCCCGGCCATTTTTTTTCGATATCTCGTAATTTTTGCCGGCAATCTCAAATTTGGCATCTTTTATCCTGTTGGCATACCGCCCGATTACGGCGCCTAAATAAGGATAAGCGGCAAGGTAATCCTCACTTAAATACCCTTCAAAATCATCAAAGCCTAATACGATATCTTGTTTTTCACCAAAAGCATTCTCCACTATAAAATTACTTATAATGGCGCCGTAGTTATATATCTTTACATAAGTGCCATGACTATTGGTGAGCTCAACAGCATAGATTTGTTTTCCGTTAATTTCATGATGGGTCTTGATCAGATTTGGTTTCATATTGTTATCTTGTCGGCTATATTTTTTGTGTAAACAATACTATCAATACTTTAACAATTAACAGCAAATAATTTAAATTTTTACAAATGAAGACGGATTTAGCGCGTAAATTCCATGAAAATTATCAACAAGAACCTACTGCTACTTATTTTACACCAGGAAGGGTTAACCTGATTGGCGAGCATATCGACTATAATGGCGGATTAGTTATGCCCTGTGCGATCACCTTGGGGACATGGTTATGTATGGCGCCAAATAAAGATCAAGTCATCAGATTTAAAAGCCTTAATTTTCCAGAAGAACTTACGATCCCTTTACAATCCAGCTATACCAAAACCGGTACAGAGTGGTATAATTATACGCTTGGTGTTTTTAATGAAATTCTAAAAGAAAAGGCCATCACACAAGGACTTGACATCCTCATTGACGGTAATATTCCCATTGGTTCGGGCCTATCGTCTTCTGCCTCTATAGAAGTGTTAATGGCCTATGCATTAAATGATTATTTCAATTTTGGTTACAGTAAACTTGAACTGGTCTTGCTGTCAAAAAGGGTAGAAAATCATTTTATTGGCGTTAACAGTGGCGTAATGGATCAATTTGCCGTCACCTTCGGAGAAACAGATAAAGCCATTGTGTTGAACTGCGATACCCTGAAATACAGGCTTGTTGACTGCGATACGGACAATTATGTTTTAGCCATTATCAATACCAATAAACCAAGAAAGCTTTCTGAATCAAAATACAATGAAAGAGTTCAGGAATGTCAGACGGCCTTGAAACAACTCAACCAGGAAATTACGTTGAATAACCTGTGCGAACTGACGGCAGAGAAATTTGCCCTCCATAGTCACCTGTTAACAGATCCTGTGATACTGAACCGTGCAACCCATGTGATTAAAGAAAATGACCGGGTGAGTTTTGCAGCCAAAGCTTTAAATGAAGGAAACCTGGAAGAGTTCGGCCGCTTAATGTACGCTTCCCACCTCTCCTTAAAAGAGCTGTATGAAGTAACCGGCATTGAATTAGACACGGTAGTGGAATTCTGTAAAACCTATCCACAGGTTATCGGCGCAAGGATGACTGGTGCTGGTTTTGGAGGTTGTGCCATTGCATTGGTTGAAAAAGGTGCGGAAGCTGATTTTAATGAAGAGTTGAGTGCTTTCTATACAGAAAAAATAGGCTATGCTCCTTCTGTTTACATCAGTAACATTGGTAATGGTGCATCAAGGATTTAATTTTACTTTTGTAAAATGCAAAAGTTAAAATTAGATGATCTTAACCGGGTAAGTGTAGCTGAGTTTAAAGAACAAGATAAATTACCTGTTGTTGTGGTGCTGGATAATGTTCGCAGCATGCATAATGTAGGTTCAGTTTTCAGAACCGGGGATGGTTTTGCTGTTGATCGGATTGTTTTATGCGGCATCACTGCCAATCCACCACATCGGGAAATCGAGAAAACCGCGCTTGGCGCTACCTTATCCGTTGATTGGGTACACTATGATGACACTGTAACGGCCGTTAAGGCTTTGCGTGAAGAAGGTTATATCATCATCGCCATTGAACAAGCTAAAAATAGTACCATGCTCAATACCTTCAAACCAGATCCGAAGCATAAATACGCCCTTATCTTCGGGAATGAAGTAGACGGGGTAAGTGAAGAAGTGATGGCCATGATTGATGAGTGTATAGAAATACCCCAGTTTGGTACCAAACATTCTTTTAATATTGTTATTTCTGCGGGGATAGTCCTTTGGGATTTCTTTGCCAAGTTAAAACTCTCCTAGTTCTATGGATAACCCTCTATTCAAAAAATTAAATCTTAAGGCAGGGAATACCTTGCTTGTAGATCAGGCACCAGAAAATGCACTTACCTTTTTAGGGGAAGTTCCAGCATCTATTCAGTTGGTTTTCAATGAAGAAAAGGGATTTGATGCGATTTTATTGTTTGCGAAGATGGCCGATGAGTTAGTAAGCCGGTTAACTGCTTTAAATAAATATTTAAAACCAGCAACGCTGATCTGGATTGCTTATCCAAAAAAGAATTCCGGTATAGCAACCAATTTAAGTATGATGGGGCCCTGGGAAGCTGTCAAAGCTTTAAATTTAAGTCCTTGTGCCTCAGTAGCCATCAATGATGTCTGGACAGGAATCCGTTTAAAGCCTATTGACCAGATTAAATCTTCTGGACTTGCCAAGGAAAGTATAAAAAACAATGCCCTGAATGAATTTATTGATGTAGAGAAAAAGCAGGTTACCCTGCCGCTCTACCTTGAAAATGCCTTAATAGAACATCCCCAGGAATATCGTTTCTTTGAGTCCCTATCTTGGTCCAATAAAAAAGAATATGTGCTATGGATCTTAACCGCAAAGCAGCATTCGACCAGGGCTACAAGGATCTCAAAAATGATCTCCAAACTGGCAGAACGAAAAAAGAATCCTACCGCTAAGTAGGATTCTTTTACCTTTCATCGAGAATAAAAACTTATAAGTATACCTTAGGCGTAAGGTATTCCATCTTTACTTGATAATTTGCTGTAACCCATCAGGTATTCGTCCACTTTGCGGGCGGCCTCACGACCTTCAGAAATTGCCCATACCACCAGTGACTGGCCTCTTCTCATATCTCCGGCTGCAAATATTTTGGCAATATTCGTTTGGTATTTACCTTCTTCCGCTTTCACATTTCCACGGTTATCCAGTTCAACACCTAAATTTTCCAACAAGCCTTCTTTCTGCGGATGAAGGAAACCCATGGCCAGTAAAATCAGCTGACAAGGTAATTCACGTTCCGTACCCTCAATTTCAGTAAAATTAATTGGTCGGCCGTTAGCATCTACCTCCCATTCCACATCAACGACTTTCAGGGCTTTTAAATTTCCATCTTCATCCTTGATGTATTCTTTGGAATTCACTCCCCAGGCACGGTTACAGCCCTCTTCATGTGAAGAAGTCACTTTTAACAGCATAGGGAAAGTTGGCCATGGCATATTTGAAGTACGCTGTTGGGCAGGCATCGGCATGATCTCGAACTGGGTCACCGATCTTGCCCCTTGACGGTTAGAAGTTCCGATACAATCAGAACCTGTATCACCACCACCGATGACGATTACATCTTTTCCAGTTGCTAAAATCGCATCCTGTTCAATTTCAAAATTCCTTACCCTTTTATTCTGCTGTTTCAGGAAGTCCATGGCGTAATGAACACCTTTAGCATCCCTTCCGGTGAGGTTAAGGTCTCTTGGAATCGTAGAGCCTCCGGCAAGAATGATAGAGTGGTACTCTCTTAAAAGCGTGTTCAGCTCTACGTTGACCCCAACATTGGCATTACATTTAAATACAATACCTTCTTTTTCAAGAATGTTGATCCGTCTGGTGACTACATCCTTTTGTAATTTAAAATCAGGGATCCCGTAATTCAATAAGCCACCGGGGGTATCATCACGTTCGTAAACAGTGACCTCATGTCCAGCTTTATTTAACTGTGCAGCAGCAGCCAATCCCGCAGGTCCGGAGCCAATAACGGCTATTTTTTTGCCGGTCCTCATTAATGGAACCTCAGGTTTAATATAACCCTTGGCAAAAGCCATTTCTATGATGTGTTTTTCGATTTCTTCAATCGATACCGGTGATTTGTTGATCCCCAATACACAGGCAGATTCACAAGGAGCCGGGCATATTCTTCCTGTAAACTCAGGGAAGTTATTAGTGCTCAATAAGATAGATGTTGCCAATTCCCAATCTGCTTTATATACAGCATCGTTGAACTCCGGAATTACATTCCCCAAAGGGCATCCAGATTGGCAAAAGGGAACGCCGCAGTCCATGCAACGTGCAGCCTCCCTGTTTATTTGATCAGCATGGTATAAATGAACGAATTCATTATAGTGCTTTAAACGTGATTTTGCATCTTCTTTTTCAGGAGCAGTTCTTTCATATTCTAAAAATCCGGTTACTTTTCCCATGATTAAGATATTTTTAATTCAGAATTTCTTTTTAATAATACGGCTTTGTATTCTTTCGGGAATACTTTGATGAAGTGAGCAGATTGCGTAGCCCAATCATTTAAAATGAATTGTGCCAGTGTGCTCTTTGTCAGCTGGATATGCTTTTTAAGTAATGCGTTGATGCGCAGTTCATCTGCTTCATCCAAAGGATCCAGATCAACCATTTCCTTATTGCATTTGTTCTCGAAGTTACCTTTGGTATCATAGATCCAGGCAACACCACCACTCATTCCAGCAGCAAAATTGCTACCTGTTTCACCAATCACCAGCACTTCACCGCCGGTCATGTATTCACAACCATGGTCACCAAGGCCTTCCACTACGGTTGTCGCACCGGAGTTTCTCACGGCAAATCTTTCACCCGCCTGTCCTCTTACATACAGTTCGCCGGAGGTTGCGCCATATAGGGCCACGTTACCAATAATAATGTTTTGCTCAGGCACATAAGTAATGTCAGCGAATGGATAGATGCTTATTTTGGCACCCGAAAGGCCTTTACCTACATAGTCGTTCGCTTCGCCCTGTAGTTCCATGGAAATACCCCTTGCTGCAAAAGCACCAAAGCTTTGTCCGGCAGAACCATTAAACTTAAAGTTGATGGTATCCGGTGGCAGTCCCTGTCCTTTATGAAGTTTTGAAACCTCGTTAGATAACATGGTTGCAATAGCCCTGTTTGTGTTCTTGACATCAAACGCTGCAAACACAGGTTCCTTATGTAATAAGGCTGGTTGAGCAGCTTCAATCAGCTGGTGATCCAGTACGTCTGTTAAACCATGGTCTTGTTTTTCAGAATTATAGAAAGTAAGGCCATTTTCTGGTGCTTTATATAAGATACCTGAGAAATCCAGGTCTTTCAATTTCCATTCGGCGTCATCAATTTGGCGTACCGTTAAAGCATCAGCCTGGCCAACCATTTCGTGAATGGTTCTGAAACCAAGCTCAGCCATCGTTTCGCGAAGCTCTTCAGCAAGGAAATGGAAAAGGTTTACCACATGATCTGCCTCACCTGTAAAAAGTTTCCTAAGTTCAGGATCCTGTGTAGCCACACCCACCGGGCAAGTATTTAAATGGCATTTACGCATCATGATACAGCCTGCAGTGACCAATGCGGCGGTAGCAACACCCCATTCTTCAGCACCTAATAGAGTTGCAATGGCGATATCCTTTCCGGTTTTCAGCTGACCGTCTGTTTGTAGGACTACCCTGCTGCGTAAACGGTTTTTAACCAAAGTTTGGTGAGCCTCAGCCAATCCCAGTTCCCATGGTAAACCTGCATGTTGAATAGAAGTTATTGGCGAAGCACCTGTACCACCGTCAAATCCGGATACCAGGATCACATCAGCATGTGCTTTTGCTACCCCTGCAGCAATGGTGCCGACGCCGGCTTTTGAAACCAGTTTCACATTGATCCTTGCCTCGCGGTTCGCATTTTTAAGGTCGAAAATCAATTGGGCAAGATCCTCAATGGAATAAATATCATGGTGTGGCGGCGGTGAAATTAAGCCGACACCCGGTGTAGAGTGACGTGTTTTTGCAATCCAGTCATCCACTTTATGGCCAGGTAATTGTCCGCCTTCTCCAGGTTTTGCACCCTGGGCCATTTTAATCTGCAGCTCATCTGCATTGGTCAAATAATTACTGGTTACCCCAAAACGTGCTGAAGCTACTTGTTTAATCGCTGAGCGCATGGAATCGCCGTTTGGCAAGGGTTCATAGCGTAATTCATCTTCACCCCCTTCACCCGTATTGCTTTTTCCACCAATGCGGTTCATGGCGATAGCCAGGGTGGAGTGCACTTCATGAGAAACCGACCCGAAAGACATTGCTCCGGTAGCAAAACGTTTCAATATATTTTCAACCGGTTCCACTTCGTTTAAAGGTACAGCCGGACGATTATATTTGAACTCAAATAAGCCCCTGATGGTAAATGCTTGTTTAGTTTGCTCGTTGATTAATTTAGAATATTGTTTATAAAGGTTATAATCGTTTCTTCTTGTCGAGTTTTGAAGCAAGTGGATGGTTTGCGGATTAAATAAATGCTGCTCGCCTTTACGTCTCCATTTGTAGTTACCACCTGTTGGCAGAATTGTATCCGGGCGGTTAGCCTTTCCAAAAATTCTGCTATGCTTAATTAAAGCTTCATTGGCAATTTCATCCAATCCTAATCCACCGATTCTTGAAACAGAACCTGTAAAGTAGTTGTCGACTACATCTTTATGAATTCCAAGGATTTCAAAGATCTGCGCACCATGGTAAGATTGTAAAGTGGAAATTCCCATTTTAGAGAAGATCTTCAACAAACCGGTATTGACGGCATAGATGTAATTCTGCATTAATGATTCCCTGGTCAGGGTACTTTCCTGCTCAAAGCTTTTGATGGTTTCCAAAGCCAGGTAAGGGTTTACTGCGGTAGCACCAAAGCCAATTAAACAGGCAAAATGGTGAACTTCCCAAACATCACCAGCTTCTACCACGATACCCACAGCACCCCTGTAGCCTTTACGGATTAAATGGTGGTGCACTGCCGATACCGCTAATAAAGAAGGAATGGCAGCATGCTCAGAATCCAGTGCCCTGTCTGATAACACCAATACCTGGAAGCCATCTTCAACAGCATCCACGGCATAACGGCATAAACGGTCAAGCGCTTTAGCTAAGGCACCCGGTTTACCCGTTGCCCTGAAATACGTTTGCAAAGTTTTAGCCTGGAATACACCGGTATCAATACTTCTTAATTTTTCAAGTTCTATATTACTTAATATAGGGTGCTTGATGCCAACACAATGACATTGCATGGCGTTTTCTTCCAGCAGGTTACCATTGTTACCCATAAAGCCAGCAAGGCTCATGACCACTTTTTCCCTGATGGGGTCAATTGGCGGGTTGGTTACCTGTGCGAATAACTGCTTAAAATAAGAGGATAAGTGCTGCGGTTTATGAGATAAAACGGCCAAAGGAATATCGGTACCCATTGAACCTAAAGCCTCTTTACCTTCGAGTGCCATCGGTTTGATGATGGTATCAATATCTTCCCTGCTGTAGCCAAATACCTGGTGATACCTGAAAATAGAGTCCTCAGATAAATTAGTAAAAACTACCCTTGGTTCAGGAAGTTCTTCCAGTCTGATCTGGTATTGATTGATCCAATCGGCATATGGTCTTCGGCTGCATACCGTCGTTTTTATCTCATCATCGCTAATGATCCTGCCCTGCTCCATGTCCACAACGAACATTTTTCCAGGTGTTAAGCGTCCTTTTTCAATGATCTTGCTTTGATCTAAAGCTAATACCCCAGCTTCAGAAGCCATGATCACACGGTCATCTTCCGTAATCGCATATCTCGAAGGACGAAGGCCGTTTCTATCTAATGTAGCACCGATCAGGTTGCCATCTGTAAAAGCAATCGCTGCCGGACCATCCCATGGCTCCATTAAAGTAGCATGGAATTTATAGAAGGCCTGCTTCAATTCGTCCATGTCTTCATTACCGTCCCAGGCTTCTGGAATCAGCATCATTAATACATGCGGTAAAGAACGGCCAGCATGCAATAACAATTCAACGATATTATCTAAACAACCTGAATCAGATTGCGTTTCATCAATCACAGGCAATAAAATATTCAGTTCTTCAGGCGTAAAATAAGCCGAAGCAAAAGATTTTACACTAGACCTGAACCAGTTCAGGTTACCCTGTAAGGTGTTAATTTCACCATTATGGGCAATATAACGGAAAGGCTGAGCCAATCTCCAGGAAGGGAAAGTGTTCGTGGCAAAACGGGAGTGGATTAAGCCAAAAGCCGATACCACACGTTTATCACTCAGTTCAGTAAAATAGGTTCTTACCTGCATGGAAGTTAACTGACCTTTATATACGATCGTTCTTGAAGAGAAAGAAGCGATATAAAACTCGTTGTTAATTCCATTAACGGTACCATTGATTGTTTTGGTCAGGTAATTTTTGAATACGTATAACTTACGTTCAAAATCTGCTCCTGCAGCGATGGCATAAGGTCTGGCAATAAATACCTGTTCCATTTCTGGTTCAACAGATAGTGCCATCTCGCCAATATCATCGGTGTTGGTCAGCACTTTTCTGAAACCCAGTACTTCAAGTCCGAGTTTTTCTGCTGCGCGGTAAATAACCGACCGGCATTCTTCGCGTGACTTAATGTCTTTTGGTAAGAAAAGCATCCCAACGCCGTAATCACCAGATTTGTTTAGGCTAAATCCGATCTTTAAGCACTCATCATACAGAAATTCATGAGGAATTTGAATCATTATTCCGGCTCCGTCGCCGGTATTAATCTCCGCCCCACACGCCCCTCTATGGTCAAGGTTTTCAAGAATGGTTATCGCATCTGATATGATTTGCTGGGATTTTCTCCCTTTTACATGAGCAACGAAACCAATGCCGCAGGCATCGTGCTCGAAACGCTGATCATATAAACCTTGCTCGTTTAATTTGTGGTCCATAAAACTTAGTGTATTAGAAACACTAAGATATGGTTTTCGTATTTAATTACAATATTTGTATATCTTTTTTGTAATCTCGAATTGAATTGGTAACGCAATCGCCTTAAATTATTAATATTTCAATAAAAAGCACCTAAAAATATCTAATTGATAATGGATAGCGGTGTTTTGGTGTCAAAATTCAGTAATATTAACCTTTAAAGGAATTATTAAGAAGATGTTAAGAAAATAAAAAATAATATCACTCTTCAAGCCATTCTAATTCAGTGTTTTATGCTTTTTTCGTATAAAAAAGCACGATTTATGTAAAAATACTTTTCGTAAACTGATCTCTTTTGCTACATTTGTCCCGGGCAAGTCTTTTACGATCAGCTCCCTTTGAACTCCCCCAGGGCGGGAACGAAGCAAGGGTAGAAGGTTGTAGCGGTGCGATAAAAGGTGCTTGCCCATTTTTTACTTTTTCTGATAAAGTAGAAAATGGAATCTCCCTCAATAGTAAAAACTGAATAATTCTTGAGCTATTTATGCCGGGTAAGCAAACAAATTGTTTATTTTAGCCTCCTCATAAATATTGATTTATTCATTTAAATAAATTATTCTAAATATATAATATGAAATTTTTCATTGATACAGCTAATCTGGAGCAGATTAAAGAAGCACAGGACCTTGGAGTTTTAGACGGTGTAACCACCAACCCCACCCTGATGGCTAAAGAAGGTATTACAGGCGAAGAAAATGTACTGGCACATTACAAAGCCATTTGTGCTATTGTAGATGATAATGTAAGTGCGGAAGTAATTTCGACTACTTATGAGGAAATGGTTGCTGAAGGTGAAGCTTTAGCGAAGTTAAATCCTAAAATTGTGGTAAAGGTACCCATGATCAAAGATGGTGTTAAAGCAATTAAGTACCTTTCTTCTAAAGGAATCAGAACCAACTGTACTTTAATTTTCTCTGCAGGACAAGCATTATTGGCTGCTAAAGCAGGTGCAACTTATGTTTCTCCATTTTTAGGCCGTTTAGACGATATCTCTACAGACGGTTTAACTTTAATTGAAGACATCAGGTTGATATTTGATAATTATGGTTACCCAACTCAAATTTTAGCTGCTTCTATTCGCGGTCCGTTACACATCGTTGCTTGCGCTAAATTAGGTGCAGATGTAATTACAGCACCTTTGTCTGCCATTACTGCTTTATTGAAACACCCTTTAACAGATAGTGGTTTAGCTCAATTTTTAGCTGACCATGCTAAAGCTGCAAAAGCGGTTTTAGCATAAAAACACGTTTTTGATATTTATAAAAAGGCCTGGCGGTTCGCCAGGCCTTTTTTGTTAAGAAGCTAAAACCTCTTTGATCTTTTCATAATCGAGTTGCTCATCCGGGGCAATCAAAATTCCCTTTACCCCTGCCCCATTTCCTGCTTCCACATCACGTGGCTTATCGCCGATCATCACCGACAAGGCCGGATCAATATCATAGGTAGCGATCGCTTCCAGCAACATTCCTGATTTAGGTTTACGGCATTCGCAGTCTTCGGATACACTTGGGTGGTGCGGACAATAATAAGCATGCGTTATCTTGGCTCCTTGTGCTTCGAATTTATCGAATAGAATCTTGTGCATCACGTCAAGAGTTTCTACTGTATATCTTTCTTTAGCAATTCCCCCCTGGTTGGTGATCACGATCAGCATGTAGCCTTCATCGTAAAGTTTTTTCAATGGCGGGATCTGGTATTCTAAAACTTCAAACTCTTCTACGGTACAGATATAGTCGTAAATCTCATGGTTTAAAACACCGTCGCGGTCTAAAAATATTGCTTTATTTTTCATCAATTTATAGTTTGCTTTTTAAAGGTAATGAAGCTATCATAAGCTTGTGTTATTGTTATTGTAAGCTGCAAGCTTATGATGGTTTCATCAATTTATAGTTTGCTTTTTAAAGGTAATGAAGCTATCATAAGCATTCATGAATTTGTTTTTGAGTGCTTGCTCATGATGGTTTCATTTGTTTTTAGTTCGTTATTTAATGGTAGTGAAGATATCATGAGCTGATATTGGATCTAGGGTGGATGTACCATGGATGTACGTTGTATCTACCTTTTTCTGTAAAAACGTAGATACATGCCACATGCTCAGCTCATCCAGGATACTTTCATTTTCATTTGGATATAGTTTGTCTTTAATGGTAATGAATTGTGACGGCTTCATTATCAGGTTATTGTTTTTTAAGTTAGTTGCCGGAATGAATCCGGCATGACGAGCCCTAATCGCGTCAATCATCTAATTGTTATTTCGTGTAATAAAGGTTAAAATAGCTTCCTTTTCCCTTATTGTATCAAAGATGAAAATATTGTTTAAAAAATATACCTTTAAGCATATTTATTATTCATGAACCAGGAAGAATTCAAACCATTTGTGCCAGCGGAAAGCAACGTGGCCGAGTTAACTGTAAAATCAATTTTACTCGGCTGTATCGCAGGAATCATATTCGGGGCAGCGACTGTTTATTTAGCTTTAAAAGCAGGACTAACCGTGTCAGCCTCCATACCCATTGCCGTTTTGGCCATCACTCTTGGAAAGAAATTCTTTAAAACTACTATTCTCGAGAACAACATCATACAAACCACAGGTTCGGCAGGTGAATCTATTGCTGCCGGGGTGGTCTTTACCCTGCCGGGATTTTTATTTTTAAGTACCGATGTCGGCGGACAAAGCTCAGGGGAAGCCTTTTTTAATTACATGACCATCCTTACCCTTGCCATTCTGGGGGGTATTCTGGGTACCTTGATGATGATTCCCTTGCGCCGTTCCTTGATTGTGAAAGAACATGAAAACCTGCCCTATCCTGAAGGAACAGCCTGTGCATCGGTATTAAAAGCCGGTGAACGCGGCGGTGCTTTCGCTAGAACTGCATTCTGGGGATTAGGCTTCGCGCTTATCTATGCTTTGTTTCAAAAGGTATTTAATGTGATTGCGGATGTACCAACCTGGGTGACTAAGCAAACCAACAGGTTTTTACCTTCTGCACAGGTGAGCGGTGAAATTACGCCTGAATATTTAGGCGTTGGCTATATCATTGGTCCGAAAATTTCAGGTGTGCTCGTTGCAGGTGGTGTTTTGGCCTGGCTGGGCTTAATACCCTTATTGGCCACTTTATTGGATCCGGTCCGTGCCGCTAGTCAACTGGTGAAATTGGGCCTGATGGCAGATATCACCAAAGCCGGAGGTTATGCCGGTTGGGACCCCATTGCAAGGACTTTTACCGATTATCCCGCTGCCATTTACCAGGCATATGTTAAACAAATTGGTGCCGGTGCGGTTGCTGCGGGCGGTTTTATCACTTTGCTGAAAACCATTCCTACCATTGTCTCTTCTTTTAAAGATAGCATGGGCTCGATTAAAGAAGGTGGAATTGCGGCGGAAACCAAAAGAACTGACCGTGATCTTTCCCTGAAAGTAGTCGGATTAGGTAGTTTAGCCCTGATCCTGCTGGTCGCTTTCCTGCCACAAATTCCCGGCGACAGCATCACCAATAAATTTATTATCGGCTTACTTGTTGTTGTTTTTGGTGCTTTCTTTGTGACCGTTTCCAGTCGTATTGTCGGTTTGATCGGCTCCAGTAATAACCCGATTTCGGGGATGACCATCGCTACGATCATGGGTACCTGCCTGGTTTTTATCGCTGTGGGCTGGACTGGCAAAGTGTATGAGCCGATGGCCTTGGTTGTAGGGGGAATGATTTGTATTGCTGCGGCCAATGCGGGCGCCACTTCCCAGGATTTAAAAACGGGTTATTTAGTAGGTGCCACTCCAAAATATCAGCAGATTGCTTTATTTATCGGCGTTATCGTTTCTTCCATCGTGATTGGCCTTACCGTAAGGATCCTCGATACGCCTACACCTGAAATGCTTGCCCAAGGGATCCAGCATGCCATCGGCACACAGGAATATTCTGCCCCACAGGCTACTTTAATGGCTACACTGATTAAAGGAATGCTTTCCTTTAACCTTGACTGGCAGTATGTGCTCGTGGGTGTGTTTATCGCCATCACCGTCGAGCTATGTGGTGTGAATTCTTTATCCTTCGCTGTAGGCGCTTATTTACCCCTTTCCACTACCCTGCCCATTTTTGCAGGTGGTTGTATTAAAGGTATCATCAATTGGAAGGAACGCAATAAAATAAAAACCCAGGAAGAAGATGAATTAGGGCCGGGTAATTTGTTTGCCACTGGATTAGTTGCAGGCGGTGCCCTGGCCGGTGTGATCGTCGCCGTGCTGATGGTGATCCCTTCTGTGCGGAATAACCTGAGTAAAATTGATATCGAACCCCTGTTTACGCAATGGTTCGGCGCAGGTGGTTATCAAATCCTGGGGGTGATGTTCTTTCTATTCATGGCATTTGTGTTGTATAACATCGCCGGAGGGAAGCCTCAGGAAGATGAATTAATCGAAAAATAGGGCTTGTTGAAGGGCTTGTTATAAATAATGTGCCTTTAAATCAGTTGTATAGCTAATTTCCGTATAATTATGTTGCAGGATATATTGAAGAATTCTATATTTGCACCACTCCAAACGGAAACGCTTAGAGTAAAGTTCCTCAAAGAACTTTGATTCCGTAGCTCAGCTGGTAGAGCATTACACTTTTAATGTAGTGGTCCTGGGTTCGAATCCCAGCGGGATCACGAAAAGCCTCAGAGAAATCTGGGGCTTTTTGCGTTAGAGGGTATTTTGGTTGGAGGATAAGCAGCGGGGTTTTTATTTGATAGTTGTGATTAGCCCTGCCTAAAGCCTATTTCAAGGCTTGATAAACTAGTACTTTAAATTTATCGCTAATTTCTCCATGTTTAAGAGGCCATTGCTGTATAAACAAAAGCCCTGAAAGTTTCTCTTTGGGATCAGCCCAATATGATGTTCCAAAAAAGCCACCCCATGATAGGCTACCTTCCGACATGCCTAATTTTGCATTGCCTTTATGTGTTGTTATTTGAAAGCCCAGCCCAAACTTATCATCACCGAATGGTAAATCTCCAATTTGGTTTTTTGTCATTATTTCAATGGTGTGTCTAGCCAGCAGTTGCTTACCATTATAAGTACCTCCATTTATAAACAACTGTAAGAAAGCCGAATAATCTGTTATCGTAGAAACTAACCCTGCACCTCCTGCAAAATAGCCATTATTATTAACAGGATAATCTATTGAACTTCCTGGAAAGGTATTGTTTTGCCAAAGCATCGGTTTTTTGGTAGCTTGATCTTCTGTATATACGTTCACTAATCGTGCTCTTTTTGCCTCAGGTAAATAAAAATAGGTATCTCTCATACCCAGGGGTTGGAAAATTCGCTGTGCAAAAAATTGATCCAACGATGTTCCTGAAACTACTTCAACCAATCTTCCCAGCACATCAATGCTCAGGCTATAGGTAAAACGCTCTCCTGGATTGTGTTCCAAAGGTAGCGTCCCTAACTTGTTAATCGCATCGGCCAATACCTGCTTGTGATCAGAAAATCCAGCCTGTATGCCAGCCTTGACGTAAATAGCTTTCATTTTTGGTGAGCCAATCTGTGCATAACCAATGCCAGAGGTATGTGTCAGTAAATCTCGTATTGTAATTTCTCTTTTGGCCGGAACCACTGTATAGCTGCTATCATGCTCATTAAATTTATCCAATACCTTTGGATTCGCAAACGAAGAAATATATTTTGAAATTGGCTCATCTAACAAGAACTTCCCTTCTTCCCAAAGCATCATTACCGCTGTACTTGTAATAGCCTTCGTTTGAGAGGCAATGCGGAAAATGGCATCCTTTTGCATCGGTTTTTTAAGCTCCTTGTTGTCCATGCCAAATGCCTTGTAATAGGCAGGCTTTCCATCCTTCATAATCAAGCAAACACCGCCAACAATCCAGTTACTATCTATGTATGATTTCATCAGCTGATCAATCCGATTTAACCGTTCTATAGAAAAACTACTCGTTTGCGCTGCAGGTTGGGCAAATACACAAAAAGTTCCGATACAAATCAGTAGGATCAAATACACACGTTTCATCATCATGCTATTACCACTCCCAAGGTAAATTCCTGAGAAATATTAACTTAAATATAATTAATTTATGAATCGATGATGATTACTATTCCTTATTTATTTAAAATTTTCTATTGCCTTTCATTGATTTGCCTTGAGGCTGGTTAACAATTTGAGTCAGCAACTCTATGGTTGCTGTCGTGTTATAAACTTGTCCTAGGGCAAGTGATATGATTGATCTTTTAAATAACTTTAACTAACTAAAGATGCGTGAATTGGTACGCTCATCTTCTATTGTTAACATCGTTTGATTATAAACTGGTCAAAAAATTTAAGTTATGGAAAATTATCACATCACCATTAAACTTAATGCAAGCGCAGGTCAAGTTTTTAATGCCTTAACTGACAAAATTCCCCTTTGGTGGACAGAAATGTTTGAGGGTTCGTCAAATCAAAAAGGCAATTCTTTTACTGTTCGTTTTGGTGAAAGCATATACAAAACCATGCAGGTAGAGAAATTAGTTCCGAATGCTAAAGTAGTGTGGTATGTTAAAGATTCACTGATCGCTATTCCCGGACTCAAAAACCAAACGGAATGGATAGGTACATCTATAAGCTGGGAAATAAAATCAAAAGATAACAATACCCAATTGGAGCTTACACATCTTGGCCTGAACCCCGAGACCGAATGTTATGATATCTGCACAAACGGTTGGCAACAGTTTACTGATAGTTTAAAATTATATGTTGAAACTGGGGAAGGGAAATCCTTTAAAGAAGAGAAAAAACAGATAAATGTATGATCTATATTGACCCTCGATAAAATGAACGACTGCAGACGAACATTCAAATATAATGGCCCCTATCGCCATTTCAATTATTAAGGCTTCAGGAATTATCATTTAGTAAATTGGTATTATGTTTCTAAGATAAAAGAAATCATGGAAAAGCATCAATTACCAAAACAGTATGCGCCTGCGATCGTGAAAATCACAGGGTCCTTACTCCTCATACCGCTACTCTTAACACTTCTTGCCATTTGGCATTGGAAACCTGGCACTTTCATCCTTGCATTTGTCCTCCTGTTTGGGGCTGCAGTTCTTATTTATAAACTGGTAATGAAGAACTTGATGAGCAATAAGGCATACCGATACGGCGTTGGAGTGGCAATGACGGCAGTGTTATTTCTCGCCTGGATGAATGTTGCCGTTGGTGGCATTCTTGGGGATAACCCGGCCAACATGATGTATTTCGGCGTACTTTTCGTTGGATTGTTTGGCGCTGTGATTGCTGATTTACAGCCACTGGGGATGTCGCAGGCTCTTTTTGCAACAGCGTTCGCTATGATTCTGGTTCCTGTGGTGGCCTTGATCATCGGTACGCCTGCTTTTAACAACGGCGTGTGGGCAGTTTTTGGCCTCCATGCGGTATTCGCCATGCTATTTGTTGGATCGGCTATGCTGTTTGGGAAAGCGGCGCATGAAGCACATCTGCACTAATGAAGTTGGCAAATAAGCGGAAACTTTCATTCGTCACCGTCCAAAAGTCGTCTATGATAATTAATTTGTCCAAGGTGATAAGCTAAATGTGTGGCAAGGTGAACTAAAAAATAGGCTGTGGTTGTTTTTTCGCTAAGCACCAAAATTGGGTATTCTGCATTCAATTCTTCAACTGTCAATTTATGGAGAGAATTTTCTACAACATAAATAGTTTCTTCAATTTTTTTAATTAATTCAGCCTTTGGTATGTTTTTTAATGAAAATTCAAGTTCTCTTTGTCTAACGTAATTTGTTTTTCCAATTTCAGCACCTATATAAGTATTTAGGTTACCAATGAGATGTAAACAAAGATTGCCCGCTGAATTTGAAATATTCTTATCTATACACCACATTCTTTCTTCAGCGCTATATAATTCAATTTCAGTTTTCAATTTATTAAGGTCTCTATTAAAAATAGTTTTTAAGATTTCAATAAGCATAGATTATATAGTTAGTTTTTATTTGACTAAGTATTTATAATTGGGCAATAGTATCATTGTTCCTGCCCTAACCTCCAGGATTCCAGTAACGGTTGAGTTAGTCAATGGATTCCCATAATAAGTATTTCTTCTGCTTCTTTAAAGGATATGTTATTTGTAGGGTTTGGCGTCATAAAAGTATTGGTATTTAGGTGAAATATACTCAAATCTATTCCGATCACAATTTCTGTAACTACAATCAGGCAGCAATGATAAATATTCCAGTTTAATGGCCATGAATCCAATTTTACCTGGACCGACAAAATAGCTATGAATTGATTTTAACATATCTGAGTACCATATTTTACAATTTGAATCAATATATTTCCTGATGATATAGAATAGTTATATTCATATCAAAAAAAGGTCATGAAGAAGATAATCATCTCTTTTATCTTACCATTACTTATTCTTATCTCATGTAAGAAAGAAATGGATCAACCACTACCCGATCTGGAAAAAGAAACTTTCAATATCAAATTAACGGCAACCGGAAAAATTGATACGAAAGAAAGCCTTGCTGCATCAGCCGCTGCTCCTGTTTTGGATAGTCTCATCAACCAACTTACCCTGGTGCTGCACAGAGAAGATGATCGTAAGGAATTTTTAAGAATGGTGCAGTTTAAAAATTCAGGGTCTTTCGGGCAATTTGAAGTGACAGTTCCCAGGGACAATTACCTCATTACGCTGATTGGGTCCAAATCTTCTTTTGGTATCAATCAATATTACAGGCCGCATAATTCAAATCCCATACTTTTACCCTATAGTACTGCACACATGGAATATGAGCAACCCACGTCGTTAATGGGCGAAAAACGCAATAAAACGGATGACACCTTTTTCATCAGCAGGCTGTATACGATAGACCGTAATATGGATATCGACTTTGAATTACAACGGATTGTAGGAAAGCTTGAAGTGGTGGTCGAGGATGTGGAAGAATACACGGTAACTATCCCGAATGATGCCACCGGGTATCTGTTTAGTTCACAGTCGTCATTTGGCAATAGTGAAGAAGGACATGCCAAGGAGGTAAATAACTCCGATGGACCCATCAGTGTGCTGGTACTTCGAACGGATAGAGCGTTAAATATAGAAATATCTGGAGCTGGCAGAACAAAGCAAATGGCTGTTCCGATTTTTAAGAACCAAAGGACTATCGTAAGAGGAAGCCTTTTAGCACCTTCTTCAAAGGCAAGCTTTAATGTGTCTGTTAACACGGAATGGCTTCCCGACAGTACAGAAGTTATATTTTAGATTTCAAAGATTACTTCATCAGCTGCTATAAAACCAACAGTCCAAAATCCCTCAAAGTATGAATTGGTTTTGAATACCAGAACAACTCAAAATGTTCCATGGTAGTCTCAAAATCAGCTTTAATTTCTTGAAAGGTATAAATTTGTGTGTTTGAAACCGCTATTTTCTCCAAGATGTAAGCCAGCCATTCGCCTTCATTTTTATTGGTCTGGATACTGAATGTTTCCTTTTTATCGTGAAAGGTTAAAACCATCGATTCAAAAGAATTACCCTTTTTATATTTTGTAAAGCTTTCTGTATCTGGCTTCCCGCCTAACCAAACCACTTTAGCAGTTGGTTTAGTATTAAACTTGCTTTCTTCCCTTAAAGCTTTTTCAATATAGTCTGAAGGGATCGTTACTTTGGGAATCTTAAAATCAAACCAATCCTGCAATTTGTAATCAAAGCAAATGCCATGCATAAAATTATAGAGTGATTTTTTTAAGCCAAAACTAAATTTATCATGATCTATTCCCGTTTTGTCGATATAATTGATGTCATTATTGGCGAAAGTGCCGATAGTTTCGGTCTCCTTGACCACACCAAATCTTTCTGGATATAGGCCAACCGGACTATGTGCGGTCATCGCGAACTGATGCCAGAAACCAGATTGTAAAACACCTGCTTTAAACAATTGTCTTACCATTTCCAGACTGTCTACAGTTTCTTGAATAGTCTGTGTTGGATACCCATACATCAAATAGGCATGCACCAATATCCCTGCTTCCGTAAAATTCCGAGTTACTTGAGCTACCTGTTCAACTGAAACCCCCTTGTCAATTAGTTTCAATAACCGATCTGACGCTACCTCTAGACCACCAGAAACGGCTATACAGCCTGATGCTTTAAGCAATAAGCACAAATCTTTGGTAAAGCTCTTCTCAAACCGGATATTTGTCCACCAGCTTACAGCGATATTTCTTCTTAAAATTTCTAGTGCTACTTCGCGCATCAAAGCTGGTGGTGCAGCCTCATCCACAAAGTGAAAACCATTCTGACCCGTTTGTCGACTGAGCTCTTCAATTCGGTCTACAATCAGTTTAGCGGCAACAGGTTCGTAAACCTTAATATAATCCAAAGAGATGTCACAAAATGTACATTTCCCCCAATAACACCCATGGGCCATGGTCAATTTGTTCCAGCGGCCATCACTCCACATTCGATGCATTGGATTTACAACTTCTATCACCGAAATATACTTATCCAGTGGTAAATCGCTGTAATCTGGCGTTCCCACATCAGACTGCTTATAATCACTTCTTAAAGCATCATTTTTATAAGTAACCTCCCCATTCTCTAATAGAAAGGTTCTTTTATACAGGTTAAAATCCCCACCTTTTGTGACCGCATGGTGGAGCAATTCAATAGGTAATTCCCCATCATCCAAACAGATATAATCGAAAAATTCAAACACCCGCTGATCAGAAACAGAACGTAACTCTGTATTGGCAAAACCCCCGCCCATAGCTATTTTAATCTCCGGATAACTTCTTTTTACATATTGCGCGCATCGGAAAGCAGCATATAAATTTCCCGGAAAAGGAACAGAAATCACGAGTAGCTGAGGTTGAATATGGGTGATTTTCTCTGCTAAAATCTCGATCAGGATTTTATCCATATAGGTATACCTTTGATTTAATGCTTCGTAAAGCTCATCAAACGAATTTGCACTTCTACCTAGTCTTTCAGCATAACGACTGAAACCAAAATTCTGGTCTATACATTCAATAATAAAATCCGAAATATCCTCCAGATAAAGTGTTGCTAAATGTTTACCCTTATCTTGCGTTCCCATGGACCCAAATGCCCAATCTAACTCATCTAATTGCTCAAATCTTGCTGCTTCCGGTAAAAAATTCTCCTGACAAATCTGTAAAGCCAAGGTTGGGTTTTTGCCTTGTAAAAAAGCAATAACCGCATCGATAGTTTTGATATACTCGTTTTTTAAAGCGAGAATTCGCCTTGCATTTGAACTTTTTGCTTGAGCAGGTTGCTCCTCAGCATGAAAGAACAGGTCTTCTAAACCTTTCCTGGAAAACAAAGCCAAAATCACTTCAATACCTAAATCGGCCTGCGTTGATGAATTACCTTTAGTATTCAAAAAACCTTTAATATAGGCAGTTGCCGGATATGGGGTATTCAATTGAGTAAAGGGAGGCGTAACAAGGAAAAGATCTGTTTTCAAAATGGAATTGTATTTATTGGCAAAAATACCTATAAATATTTTAGTACTCAAATTGCTATTCGTTCCTCATGTTTGATTCGTTCGGGCATCTTCAAAACAGTTCCAACTTCCCCATTTTTTCCCAATACCCCTTCATAAACCTTTAAATATCGATTACACATTTGTATGATACAATACTTCTTCACATGTTCCAGCGAAAGCTTAACCATTTCAGCGTAAAGCTCATGATCCTGAGATGTCTCCTTTATTTTTTTTGCCAGAATTTCAGGTTGCCGTGGTGGAAACAATAAACGGGGATCGGGAACAATGTCATTGACGCCGGGAACATCTGATCCAATAAATGGCTTCTCCGATGCCAATGATTCTAACGTCACCCCCGATAAGCCTTCAAAATTGGTGGACAAAACATTCAGATCCACTTTGTTCATCAAGCTGTAAACATCTGTGCGCATGCCTAAGAAATGGACTCTTGGTGTTAAATCCAGACTTTTTGCAAATTGTTTCGCAGGCTCCAGCATGGTTCCACTGCCGGCAAAAAATAGATGGAAATGTTCTGGTAAATATTGCATCGACTGGATAAGCGTTTGCTGATCCTTTTCCTCGCTGAACCTTCCTACCATCAATATATTGTAGTTTCCTTCTTTAAAAATATCATATTGGATATCCTTTGACTGTGCTCTTTCCTTCTCCAACTGGTTTAAATTTACACCATTGGGAATCACGACACTCCTCACCTTCTCTAGCCAGCTCTGTAAGCTTTTATCGACTTTAGTAGTGATGGAAATGGTCATGGCATAACGGTTGTAAACCACCTTCTCCAGCCGCTGGAGGGATTGATATTTACGTCTATTGTTATGAACACTATGCTCGGTCTTCACCAGGCGAGTTCGGGAAGGCTTAAACCAGGAAGCGACAGCCAGCCAATACTGTGAGGGGAAAAGATGAGCATGTACAATGTCGTATCGCTCATTCCTTAATAGCCTTATTAACTGATAGACCTGCAACGGATTGTAATTTGAACTGTCCAGGGTCTTAACGCTGATCCCGTTCTCCCGCAGTAGGTTGTGGTAGGCGGTAACCAGGTTTTTTTTATTGCTGATTAGCAATTGTACCTCGTGTCCCTCCTCTTTCATAAGCGGCAGGATATCTGTAACTAATTTCTCTGCGCCACCAGAGACCAGCCCATCGATGTAATGTAAAATCTTCATATTTAAGGTTAAGGGTTTACCGATCACTTCAATTTATAGCTGAGCTTTTGTTCTAATTTCTAATAACAACATGGAAGCTTAGCGGTAATGATTTTGAAAGATATTAATTATACTATTAATAATACAAATTTCTTTTAATAATATATGTAAAATTGTTAATTAAGCTTTTTATTTAAAAGTAAAATTTTTAATTACCTCCGTTTGACTTCCTTTACAATCATTTTTTTTGAATAAAGCAAAAAAAAACCGGCTTCCTTTTTGGGGGAAGCCGGTTTAAGAATCATCTTCTTGTTATTGCCAACCTGGATTTTGAGCCAGGTCTACACCACCTTGAGTTTTGTAGAGTACAATTTGATCTTGAGGTAATGGATATAAATAAACTTTCGGATCAGTAAAACGACGTGCGGAAGCTGCACTTACAGATGGTGTAATATAACCTTCTGTTTTTGCCTTGTCATTATCTAAATAGATACTCACTGAAAGTCCAGGATAATCTGATTTTTTGATATAAGCACCTCTGTTAATGTCAGTGTTAGCTTCTGTATCTACGTACTCCGCTTTTTTCCATCTTCTGATATCATCCCACCTGAAGCCTTCGAAAACTAATTCTACGCGACGTTCTCTTCTGATCTCCCAAAGAATAGAACTTACACTTGGATCTCTTTTTGGATCATCGAATGCAATTCCATTTTCAACTAATGTTTGTGCTCCAGCGACCCTTAATCTAGGGATGTTGATTCCTGGGCGTTGACGTAGTTTATTGATGGATTTATCAAGATCTTCGTTAGTGATGCTGCCTAGTTCGGCTGTGGCTTCAGCATAATTTAACAAAACCTCACCAAATCTAATCACTGGTGCATCGGTCTGGTTAACCGAGCCAGTTGCTTCAGGAGCGTCCTTTAATGATTCGTTCAGGTATTTATGAGCGGAATAACCTGAAGACGACAAATTACCCACCACACCAGATAACCTGATTTCCTTTGCAAACGTTTCCGTCATCCTTGGATCACGGTTTGCGAAAACTTGGGCTGGGCCTTTGTCACCTTGGTACAATGGAGAAACCCCGATAGGCAAACCATCAGATGCAACGTATGATTCGATTAGGCTCTTTGATGCACCAACCTGAGGTTCGCGGTTATTCCAGCTCATCACAGAATGGGTTAAAATTCCAGATACATATTGTCTGAATAAAATTACTTCTGTATTTGCAGCTAAATCAAGTGAAGAGAACACTGCTCTGTAGTTTCCAAGGCTGTAGCGATTGGATGAAATGATCGCATCTGCAGCATTTTTTGAAGCTTGGAAATATTCAGTTGCCTTTGCTGTATTGGCGAAATGATATTTTTGCCATGATCCTTCATAAAGCATGATTCTAGAAGTAAAAGCCAAAACCACATCTTTGTTTACAGCTTGTTTTGCGGTGCCATCATTTGATCTGACATTTTCAGCAGCAAATTTTAAATCTTCCAACACTTTATCCATGACAAACGCACGTGAATCACGCGGTTTGTAAAGTTGAGCCACATCAGTTTCTTCGAGTACTGTATCGTAATAAGGAACATCACCAAATCTGTTAACCAGGTAGTGGTATTGCATGGCCCTGAAGAACCTGCCCACACCTATCCAATGTTTCTTGGCTTCTTCGGTCATGCTCGTTCCAACGGTCATTCCTTCTACCTTTTTGATAAATAAGTTTGCTTTTCTAACATTATCAAAATTCCACCCAAAACCACTGGCAGGAACAATACGTGTAAATTCAGTTGGGGTATTCGGTGCATAGTCATCATTCAAACTGGCTGCATTTTCTACACCACCCGAAACGCCCCCAGGCTGTCCCCATAGTATCTTCCCCCATGACACACTGGTTCCATATCCGGGAAAATAACTTGAATAAAATCCATAGGCAAAGGTCCTGACGTTATTTTCGTTCGTCCAGTAAACATCATCTGCCAATTGATCCAATGGTGGTTTTTCTAAGTAGTCTTTTTTACAGCTTACCGCGGTAGTTAAGATTACAGCAAGGAGTATATATAATTTATGTTTCATCATTATATTTTTGTTATTATTAGCAATGAGGCAATCATTTTTATGTTTCGTCATGCCGGATTGGTTCCGGCATCGATCGACAATGTGGCCAACATCATTTTGTATTCAAATTTTAAAATGTTGCCTGAAGTCCAAAAGAGATTGTTCTTCTGTAAGGATAAACTCTACCGAAGGCCGCTGAATCATTTTTACCGGTTTCAGTAACGTTTACTTCAGGATCAATAGGAATGTCTTTCAGCTTATCCATTTCAAATAAGTTTTCTCCACTCACATAAAATCTCAATCTGCTTAAATGGATTTTTTCTGCAACATTCTTGGAAAGTGCATAGCCTAACGTTACATTTTTCAATCTCAAGTAAGAAAGATCTAATAGATATTTAGTTTGTGGATAGAAGTTTTTTGTGCTTGTCTCTGCCATGTTAGTTGGACGAGGATAGTAGGCACTTGTATTTTCTTCTGTCCAATAATCTAACTGATGTGCATACCAGGCCTCACCTGTTCTCCATCCCGGCACAAACATCGGTCCTTGTGCCCAGTAATCTCTTGCACCTACACCCTGGAAGAACACATTAAAATCGAAACCTTTGAAATCGGCACCAATTCTAAATCCATATTGATATCTAGGGGTCGAGTTTCCGATTACTTTCTGGTCTCCCGGATCTTCAACTGTATTTGAACCTCTGGTGATGGCGCCATCGCCATTTAAATCCTGGTATTTAATATCACCAGGACCATAGAAGAAGTTATTACCCTCGAACTGCGTTTGATTAGGTATACCGTCTTTCAATGTGTATTTATCGCCGGTTAAAATCGGGTTACCGCTGGCATCTTGTTGGAAATCATCTTTAGTAAAGAAACGATCAGTTTCATAACCCCAGATTTCGCCTAACACCTTGCCTTTATAGTTACCACCAAAAGCCCTTGCGCCTTCATAATCAACAAGTACTTCTTTGTAATCAGATAATACTCCGCTTAAGTTCAAGTTTAAGCCATTACCAAAAGCATGACGGTAATCTACAGCAAGTTCCCATCCGGTCGTTTCTATAGAACCAAAATTTCTTTTTGGTGGTATAGAACCATAAACCGAAGGTAATGTAGTCCCTGGTGTATGGATATCGTTGGTTGTTCTTTTGTACCAGTCGAAACTTGCGCCAAATTTACTATCAAAGAACCTGGCATCCACACCAAAATCTAAAGTGCTTACCGTTTCCCAGGTTAAAGCGCCAGAAACTGGCATAGGTATACCTACTGTAGTTATATTTTTACCACCCACTAACCAACCAGAGTTTACTGTAGGTAGAACTGAATAAATGTTACTTGGAATGGTGTTCTGGTTTCCAATTTCTCCATAAGAAGCTCTGAATTTTAAGAAACTTAATACTGGTTTACTGAAATCCATGAAGGATTCTTCTGTAATGACATAACCTGCCGACGCAGAAGGGAAAAAACCCCATTTCTTGTTCGGAGATAAATTCGACGAACCATCGTATCTACCGTTTAACTCTAAAAGATATTTATCCTTGTAAGCATAGTTAACTCGACCGAAAGCACCTAAAGTATTCCATCTTGAATGTGAACTTGTTGCAAATTGATCACCTGTTGCCAAGTTGACTTCACCCACAGCTAAATCAATCAGGTCTCTTCTTTCTGATAACTGATAAATTCTTTCATACGATTCCACATCACCACCGGCAATGATTTTGAAAGCATGATCCGCTATGTTTTTTGTATAAGTTGCAAAAACTTTACCTGTATTTAAGTTACTCCATGTTGAGGTGTATCTTCCCAGGTTATAAGATGCAGCACTATAAGGTCTGTAAGGAATTTGTCCTTGTGCATCCACTCCACTCCAAAAATCCAGTCCACTTAAAACGCCACCTGTTTGATTTTCGTGGCCATTTACACCTGTGTATGTATAATCTGCATCAATGGTTAATCCTGCAAATGGCTTTATAGTACCACCTAGGGAAATTCTTGATAAGCTATTGGTGTTTTTGCTCATTTTAGTTTGCGTAACATCCGTTATTGCATTTCTAAAAGGTTTGCCATCAATAGTTCCATAAGGGAAAACTGTAGGCCACCTGTATAAATAATACCATGGATCATAAACTGCGGCGGCATAATTAAATGGTTCAGAGCGGTTTGTATTGGTGTATAACACTTTAGCACGTGCATCAAACCAATCTGTTACTGCAGTCGTAACGCCCAAATTCAGGTTGTAACGGCTAAATTCATCAGGATTAACTTTTAACACACCTTCCTGGCCCATATATCCGACACCTATATTATAGGTTGTTTTCTCTGATCCTCCTGTTACTGAGATATCGTGTTTCTGTTGTGGAACCCACTTACGCACAAACATATCGTCTACATCCCAAGGGCGGTAAAAGAACAATTTACCACCGCGAACTTCGTAATCACGACCTAAAACCATTTCTGATCCTAAATCCTGACCGCCGTAAAGATTTTCCCATTCGCGCATTTTTTCAATAGCCGTATCATCGATATTTATACCAACGAAAGAGAAAACACTTTCTCCCGGTGTAAATCTTCTTCTTGCTAAAAAGGCCATTTCAGCACCCTCTGCCGCCGGCGCAATTTTCGGCGTTGTTGTTGGTGTACTGAATGCAATGTTATTAGAATAAGAAATTTTAGCCGGTGTGTTTTTCTTACCTGTTTTAGTGGTGATTAAAATTACACCCCATGCGGCTCTTGTTCCATAAATTGAGGACGATGCAGCATCTTTTAACACGGAGATAGATTCAATATCTTCCGGGTTAACCATTTGCAAGTCAGGTATTTCTACGTTGTCTACTAAGATTAACGGATTTCCGCCTCCAGATAATGAACCTACATTCCCACGTAGCTTGATTTCAGGGCTCTGACCAATAGCACCACTTGAAGAGGTGATCGATAAGCCTGGAGTTGTACCTTGTAAAGCTCTGGCTACATCGGTTACTGGTCTTGAATCCATCACCTTCGTATCAATTGTTGATACGGCACCAGTTAAATTAGCTTTTTTCTGTGTACCATAACCTACAACAACGATTTCCTGTAAATTTTGGTTGCTGGATTTTAAGGATACATTGATAGTGTTTGAGGTAGATACAGTGATTTCCTGAGCATCCATAGAGATGTAACTGAAAACCAATACATCACCTATGTTAACTTGAAGGCTGTAAGCACCATCGTTATTCGTCTGAACACCAGTAGTACCTCCTTTCACTCTAACGGAAACACCAGGAATTGCTCCCCCATCATCGCTTCCGGTTACTTTTCCAGTAATAACTTTTTGCTGTGCAAATGCTTGCGTGGCAAGCAAGAATACCCCACATAAAAGTATGAGTAATTGTTTTTTCATAAATGTTAATTTGGTTAATATCCTATTATTCATTCTATACATTTTTATAGCATTCAAAGACGCATAAAAACGCACCATTAAAATTTTGTGATAAATATGGGTATTCTTTATGTAACGAGAGCGGTTTTACCTAATATTTTTTGAGCCATCACAAAATATTGTAGGGAAAACCCGCAATAACCCGCAAAACCTTATATTTTCTTAATTAATAATTAATCCAATTGACCAGGAGGGAAATCCTATAGCCTCTGAAGATGGGCAACAGTGGTACTGCATAGAATAATTAAAGCTGATGAGCTGTCTAATACGTTTTATCTATTGTTTTATATATTAACATACAGATTATAAATAATAGATTTCTACCGGATACCTTTGTATTTCATGTTTTAATAAATATTTATGGATTTGAAATTAGAAGGAAAGACTGCTCTGGTTACAGGTTCAGCTTCCGGTATCGGCTATGCCATCGCATTGGGATTGGCAAAAGAAGGCGTAAAAGTATATATAAACGGCCGTTCACAAGAGAAAATAAACATTGCGATAAATAAGATTAAATCTCAGGTTCCAGCAGCTGAGGTGGATGGTATTGTTGCAGATTTTTCGAAGGTGGAAGAAGTAAACTCGCTTTTGAAGAAATTACCTGAGGTAGATATCCTGGTTAATAATGTAGGGGTCTATGGGGAGCAGCCATTTGAAACTACAGGTGATGACCGATGGATGTTAGATTATGAAATTAATGTATTGAGTGGAGTCAGGCTTTCCCGTCATTATGCACCTTTGATGAAAGCAAAAAACTGGGGCCGGATTATCTTCATTTCCAGCGAATCAGCAATCAATATCCCTGATGACATGATTTTGTATGGTGTTACTAAAACGGCTTATCTGGCTTTGAGCAGAGGATTGGCCAAACACTTAAGGGGCACTAATGTAACTGTTAACGCTGTATTGCCAGGTCCAACATTAGCGGAGGGTACAAAAGACATGTTTGAAAAAATTGCTTTAGATAAAAATGTAACTGTTGAAGAAGCTCCTTTTGTATTCCTCAAGGAAAAAAGGCCTTCTTCTATTATTCAACGATTTGCTACCACTGAAGAGGTTGCTAATTTAGTGGTTTACGTAGCTAGTCCTTTGTCTTCAGCTACCACTGGTGCTGCTTTACGTGTGGATGGAGGCGTTGTAGACGCTAGTTTTTGATGCTGTTTCATGGCATCTACAAATTGTTCAATGGCATTGATGGTATTAAGGGAATGTTGGCTGAAATGGGTTTACCCACTTTTTTAGCTTATGGCGTACATTTTGGAGAAACCATTGCACCGATTCTGTTGATCATTGGTTTTAGAACCAGACTTGCTGCATTAGTTTTTACCATTGTAATGGTAGTGGCTTTTGGTATGGCACATAGAGATGATATTTTTTCTTTAGGAAAATCAGGCGCCTGGGTTGTTGAATTAGTAGCTTTATATTTGTTTGGCGGTCTGGGACTTTACTTTACTGGCGGAGGAAAATATTCAGTATCGACAACGAATAAATGGGATTAAATATCGATTAATTACTGTTATATTCGCAGCCAATATGGGTTACGCAAAAGAAAGAGGAAAGCTTGAAAAGCTATCGGCGAAAATTGCCGGTCTGGATGTTTATAATGAGAAGGGTTTTGACATTCTCAATGATGTTCATGAACAATATTCACATACAGTCAGGATCTTGAAAAATAAAGAGTCGGAAACTTTTAGTGAATTGTACAGTAAGGAATTACAGGAAGTTAAAGGCGGTAGAAAAGCATTGAAGGAAAGTGAAGACGAAGAAACACGTCAGGAAAACTTCATTCAATATAAAAATATCATCTTGTCGGCGATTGAGAAAACCATCCAGGCAACAAAAGATTCTTTATAGTCGGCAGCGAATGATTTTATGGCTCGTTGGTAGCGCATTAAAATCAGGCAGTCCTCATAAAAATTAAATATAATGATCTAAATACAAAAGCCTCAATCAGAATTGGGGCTTTTGTGTTTGAAAGATCTTTTGATAAAATATTAAGTCTGCATTCTAGGGATCAGACTTGGAAAACAATTAACGATGTTGGTCAATGTAAATAACATTACCATCTGGATCGGTTAACATTATGCTAGCAGGTCCAGTAGTCTTTTCGTCTGCTTCGGCTGTCAACTGAATATTTTTGTTTTTAAGGTGTCGTTGAATTTCTCTGACGTCATCAAACTTCTCTAAATTACTGGCATTCTCGTCCCAACCAGGATTGAAGGTCAGAATGTTGTTCTCAAACATTCCCTGAAACAGACCGATTAGAGAATTCCCGTTTTTCATGATGAGGTAATTTCTCTCGAGGTCTCCCGCAAAAACGTCAAAGCCAAGGTCTTCATAAAATTGTTTTGAAACTTTAATGTCTTTGACGCTCAGGCTTACTGAAAATGCGCCGAGTTTTATGTTGTTTTCTTTTTCCATATATATAGTTGGTTTCAAAAGGTAATGATTCTATCATAATTATTTCAATATATTTCTCCTTATTTACATTTAAATTGCTAGATTACTTATGAATACAAAATTCATGATCGGCGTTTTAAAGACCTTAACCACAAGTAATTTACATTACATATCTGGCCTGATCATTTCTATTTTTGTAGGACTGCATTTATTCAATCATTCTTTAAGCATTTATGGTGCGAACAGACATATAGAAATGATGGATACCTTAAGAATATTTTACCGTAATATTTTCTTAGAGACACTTTTACTCATTGCTGTGCTTGTTCAAATTGTATCAGGCCTTAAGCTTTTTTTAACAAACCGAAAAATAGCAAGGTTAAGCATTGAAAAGCTACACATTTGGACCGGATTATATTTAGCAATTTTCTTTGTTATTCATGTAGGTGCGGTTTTTGGTGGACGACTTATTTTGCATCTAGATACAAACTTTTATTTTGGAGTTGCAGGACTTAATTCATTCCCGTTAAACTTATTCTTTATTCCTTACTATGGGCTTGCCATCATTTCATTTTTTGGACACATCGCTGCTATTCATCACAAAAAAATGAAGCTAACTATCTTTGGTTTGACACCCGTAGGCCAATCACTTCTAATTTTAATATTTGGGATTTTATTCACCATTTTCGTTTTTTACGGACTTACAAATCAATTTAAAGGAGTGGAAATCCCAAAGGCATATGAAGTGCTCATAGGGTTTACTGCAGATGGAGTTTTTCCCTGATACTAAATTCTTCAATGTCTATAAATGAAAGGTATTTCCTAATCAATTCTTCATCATATTCACCCCTACGATTCATTTCTGTGAGCAATTTCCGATGTTCTTCTAATAATTCGAGGTAAATAATTTGATAGCCTAGTTGTGGGTTTTCATTTTCTTTGGTTAATTCATTAGGTTCTTTATCAAAAAACAAAATATCAATCTTCAATCTCGCATATAAATTATTTAAATGCTGATTTTGAAGCATATCATCGCTATAATTCTCATCTAAGAACCGAAGAGAAGAATGTGCAATTTTCTTCTGAATGATCAACTCCTGCTCTTGCTCTGGTATAGAAGCAAATTTATCTGTTAGTTTTATTTTCCGAATTAGCCAGGGAAGTGTCAATCCCTGAAACACCAGTGTAACCAGGATGACAATGAAGGTGATGAATAAAATCAGGTTCCGATAAGGAAAAGACTGACCTTCAGCAGTGAATAAAGGTATGGAAAGGGCTGCTGCCAGAGAAACTACACCCCGCATTCCGGCCCATCCAGAAATCAATGGCATTTTCCATCCTGGATTAGGATCTGCTACAGTAATATATCGACTAATCATCCTCGTAAAAATTGCGGCCCCAAATGTGCAAATCAAACGCATAACAATCAATGCCAAAGAGATAGCTAGTCCATACCATATTGCCCTGCCTAAACTGATTTCTTCAAGCTGCCTGATAATGTAGGGCAGTTGAAGCCCAATAAGTAAAAAAATTAAACCATTAAGTAGAAATACAATGTTCGACCATACATTTACGCCTTGTATCCGGCTTCGGTAATTAAGCATGCTTTGGCGCCTATGGGATAAAAAAAGTCCGCCGCTGACTACCGCTAATACACCGGAAAAATGAAAGTGCTCGGCAGAATAGTACATGCAATAAGGAGTTACCAGGGTTAAAACTATTTCTATACTGGTTGTGGCGTGTAACCAACGATGAATAAGGTAAAATATGTATCCTACAAGAAGCCCTATGAGTGTTCCCATTACAATGACCAGGAAAAAACTGGTCACAGCTTCTCCAAAATAAAATTGTCCTGTAAGTATTGCTGCTAAAGCAAATCGAAATATAACCAGGGATGAGGCATCATTAAGCAGACTCTCCCCTTCAATAATGCTGACCAAAGACTTTGGTGCTTTTAACCGACGCATAATCGTTGTTGCGGAAATTGCATCAGGCGGTGATATGATTCCTCCTAAAAGAAAACCTAGCGCTAATGTAAAACCTGGAATGAGTGCCGTGGATAAAAATGCGATCACACAGGAATTGATAAAGATGATAGGAAAAGCAAAACTGGTAATGACCCTTCTCCATTTCCAAAACTCTTTCCATGAGATCTGCCATGCGGCCTCATAAAGAAGTGGAGGCAGAAAAACAAAGAAAACCACCGTGGGGTGAATGGTTATTTTTGAAAATTCATCTACGAAACTTAAGGCCAGACCGCCTAAAACCAATATAATCGGATAAGGTAGACGCAGCTTTTCAGAAATCATGATCAGCGCCAGAATAACTAAAATGAGAACGACGTATTCAATAAACAGGCTTTGCATCAGGTGATCATTTAGGATAATCTATTATGATAGCTTCTTCACCGTTAAAATCAAATAATATACCAGTGAACAATAGGCAAGTTTTTGTATAAATAAATATAAACAATTGTTAATCAATTATATCAGCCATATCAATGATGATATAAATAATTCACTTGATTGCTAAAAATATTAGCATTAATTTTGTTTCATCATTGATATGGAACAGGTTAGATCAAAACAAGAAATCATTAGCAAACTCAAAAAAGAGATCCTTTCCTTACAGGGCTTTAACCCGGTATGTGCAGGAATTACGCAGTTTTCAGGTCTTGGCCCTATTGAAGCTGCCTTTCCCAATGGGGTTTTTCCGAGGGCTGCAATACATGAGTTTATTAGCGCCGAACCTGAACATGCTGCGGCATGCGGTGGGTTTATTGGGGGCTTATTAAAGGAATTAATGATAAATAAGGGTGCATGTCTTTGGATCAGCAGATCGAGAATGATCTTTCCTGCTGCTTTAAAGACTTTTGGTATTGAACCTGAAAACATCGTCTTTATAGATGTAGTTCGGGAGAAGGATGTACTGTGGGTAATGGAAGAAGCACTTAAATGCATGGGGCTTGCTGCGGTGATCGGAGAAGTCAGGGAGATCAGCTTTATGGAGTCCCGGCGCCTGCAGCTCGCTGTTGAAAGAAGCAAGGTTACCGGTTTTGTATTAAGAACAGATGCAACTAAAATCAGCACCACCGCTTGTGTGGCCCGTTGGCAAATCACTCCCATAGCCACAGAACTGGATGATGGAATGCCCGGACTTGGTGCCCCCCGTTGGAAAGTGAACCTGTTAAGGGTCCGTAATGGCAATCCCGGTTCCTGGAATATGGCATGGGCAACAGGCGCTTTCCAATTTATTCCTGAAAGAACTACCCTACCTGAATTAAATGAAAGACTTAAAATTGGATAATTATGCAAAAGCGTTTCCTATCCATATGGTTCCAATATTTAACAACTGACTGGCTTTGTATCCGGCAGCCTGAATTGAGCAAACTTCCTTTTGTATTTGCTATCCCTGAACGCGGTCGAAAAATTATTACAACCATGAATGCACTGGCACAGGCAGATGGAATTAGTCGCGGCATGCCTTTAGCTGATGCAAAGGCTATTGTTCCCGGATTGCAGGTGTTTGATGAAAAGCCAGGCCGTGATCTTAAACTTTTGAAAGCTTTGGGTGAATGGTGTATTCGCTATTCGCCAGTCGTTGGTATTGATTCTCCAGATGGACTCCTGCTTGATATCAGTGGTTGCAGTCATTTATGGGGTGGAGAATCAGCTTACAGGCAAGAAATTATAACACGACTCCAAAGTAAGGGCTATTATGTACATGCTGGCATAGCGGATACCATTGGAGCAGCCTGGGCAATCGCTCGTTTTGGAAAGGAGCAATACATCATCGAAATGGGTAAACAATCGGATGCACTATTAAAGCTACCTGCTGCTGCTTTACGACTTGAAATTAACATCTTGCAGCGTTTACATAAACTTGGGTTGCACAAAATATCCAGCTTTATAAGCATGCCCCGTTCTGTTTTACGCAGGCGCTTTGGTGAAGGATTGCTGCACAGGTTAAGTCAGGCATTAGGTCAGGAAGAGGAATATTTGGAGCCAATCCAGGTGGCAGATCCTTACCAGGAGCGATTGGCTTGTATGGAACCCATCCGTACAGCTACCGGAATAGAAATTGCGATTAACCGGCTTTTGGAATCGCTTTGTGAAAGATTACAAAATGAAGGAAAGGGATTGCGCATTGCTATCTTGAAATGCTATCGTTTAGATGGGAAGATTGAACAAGTGGAAGTCGGTACTAATAAAGCTTCAAATCAGGTTTCTCATTTATTGAAACTGTTTGCCTTGAAGATATCGGGGATCAGACCAGCCCTTGGCATTGAACTTTTTACGTTGGATGCTGCTCAATTAGAAGAGGTTCCCCTACTTCAGGAAGCAATCTGGACTGGCAGTCCCGGTCTCGAAAATCAGGAACTTGTGGAGTTGCTGGATAGGCTTTCGGCGAAAATTGGTGTAGATAAAATTCACCGTTATTTGCCTGATGAGCATTACTGGCCTGAGCGATCGGTTAAACCTGTTTCATCGCTTACCGAGAAAGTAATTACTCCATGGCGTACGGATCGCCCCCGTCCTACTTTGCTTTTAAGCAAACCTGCCCTTATTGAAGTAACTGCCCCTATTCCTGATTATCCGCCGATGACGTTTCGTTACCAGGGGAAGCTTCATTATATCAAAAAGGCAGATGGTCCTGAACGCATCGAACGTGAATGGTGGATTGATCCCGGTGAGCACAGGGACTATTACCAGGTGGAAGATGAAGCAGGACAGCGGTACTGGCTTTTTAGATCAGGACATTATGGTGAAACCCAAAAATGGTTTATCCATGGTTTTTTTGCCTAATAAAAGAATCCCATAAGAAAGGTATCATGAGTTATTCAGAATTACAAGTTACTTCAAATTTCAGCTTCCTGAGGGGTGCTTCCCATCCTGAGGAGCTGGTTGAACAGGCATACCTTTACGGCTATAAGAAGATCGCTATTACCGACCGCAATACCCTTGCAGGTATTGTGCGCGCGCATGCTGCTGCCAAAGGAAAGGAAATACAAATTATTCCTGCTTGCAGGCTTGACTTACGTGACGGCCCAAGTTTATTGGCTTACCCTACCTGCATAGCTGCATACAGCAGGCTCTCTGCCTTGTTGTCTAAAGGGAATCTAAGAGTTGAAAAAGGAGAATGTGAACTGTATAAAGCAGATGTGTACGAATATGCTAAAGGGATGAAGTTCATTGTTATACCTCCGGAAACCCTAACCGAAACCTTTAACTTTGAACCTTTATTTGAGCAACAGCTAAGTGAGTACAAAGAAGGGTTTGGAAAGGATCTTTATATCGCTGCCACCCGCTCCTATCAGGGAGATGATCAGAAAAAGCTGTTTCGCATTTCACAGTTGTCCGATAAGTTCAGTATCCCAATGGTTGCCACAAATGATGTTCATTACCATGATGCTGGACGGCGGGAATTACAGGATATATTAACCTGTGTTCGTGAAAAATGTACGATACATACCGCTGGTTTCCGGTTGCATCAAAATGCAGAGCGATACCTTAAGCCTATTGATGAAATGCTGCGGCTCTTTATAAAGTATCCTGATGCCATTAAACGTAGCCAGGAAATTTCAGATGCCTGCCAGTTTTCCTTAAATGAATTAAAATATATTTATCCGGAAGAAATCACTACCGAAGGCCGTACACCACAGGAAGAACTTGAATTCTTATCCTGGCAGGGTGCTAAGGTACATTATGGTGAAACTTTGCCAGAAAAGATTGTGCATTCGATAAGGCATGAGCTCGCATTTATGGAGGAGATGAATTATGCCTCCTATTTTTTAACCGTTTATGATATTGTTCGATATGCCCGGCAGCAGGGAATCCTTTGCCAGGGACGGGGTTCTGCGGCCAATTCAACGGTTTGCTATTGCCTGGGAATTACCTCTGTTGACCCTACTAAATTTGATTTGTTGTTTGAACGCTTTATTTCTTCCGCAAGAAATGAGCCGCCAGATATTGATGTTGATTTTGAACATGAACGTCGGGAGGAAGTCATTCAGTATATCTATAGTAAATATGGGCGTGATCGTGCCGCCATTGTAGCCACCGTTACCCAACAACACCAGAAAGGTGCCATTAGGGATGTGGGCAAGGCAATGGGTTTATCGGTAGATACCCTTAATCGACTTTCTTCCGCCATATGGGAGTTTACAGAGGAGTGGTTTGAAGAAGAGCGGCTATTGGAACAGGGTTTAAATCCTGCTGATCCTCATTTAAGAAAGGTGTTGGAACTTACGGGTCAAATGATGGGTTTCCCACGACAATTAGGACAGCATACAGGTGGCTTTGTCATTACCCGGGGTAAACTCACAGATTTATGTCCCATTTTAAATGCCCGGATGGAAAACCGCACGAATATAGAGTGGAATAAGGATGATATTGATACTTTGGGTTTTTTGAAGATCGATGTGTTGGGTCTGGGTATGCTTACCTGTATCCGTAAAGCTTTTGACCTGGCCAAAGCATACTATAACCTTGACCTCACGCTTGCAAATATTCCTCAGGATGATCCGGCAGTATATGAAATGATTAGCCGTGCAGATACCATCGGTGTGTTCCAGATTGAAAGCCGGGCGCAACAAACCATGCTCCCAAGGTTAAAACCGAATTGTTTTTATGATTTAGTTATTGAAGTGGCTATCGTAAGGCCTGGTCCAATTCAGGGAGATATGGTACATCCTTATCTGCGACGCCGTAATGGAGAAGAGCCAGTTGAATACCCATCCAAGGAATTGGAAGAGATCTTGAGCCGGACATTAGGGGTCCCTCTTTTCCAGGAACAGGCCATGAAGATCGCTATTGTGGCAGCAGGCTTTACGCCCGCAGAGGCAGATGAACTTCGCCGGAGCATGGCTACTTTTAAATTAAAAGGCCTGGTGACTCAGTTTGAGAAAAAGTTGATTGAGGGGATGAAAGCCAAAGGGTATACTGAGGAGTTTGCACATCGTATCTTTAAGCAATTGGAAGGTTTCGGAAGCTATGGTTTTCCTGAAAGTCACGCTGCCAGTTTTGCCTTACTGGTCTATGTTTCTTCCTGGATCAAATGTCATTATCCGGATGTATTTGCCGGCGCTTTATTGAATAGTATGCCCATGGGCTTCTACCAGCCCGCACAAATTGTGATTGATGCCCGAAACCACCAGGTGGAAGTAAGGGCCGTAGATGTAAATTATTCTTTTTGGGATAATACACTCGAAGAAAAAGCAGGTAAATACCATGCACTCCGACTGGGATTCAGGCAGGTAAAGGGCGTCCGTGAAGAGGATATGCAGACCTTAATTGCCGGGCGCGTTAAAGACTATACCAGTATTTCTGAATTACGTACTGCTGGTGTTTCTGTATCCGCTTTAGAACGACTGGCAGATGCAGATGCATTTCGTTCCCTGGCGCTTGACCGCAGAAAAGCACTGTGGGAAGTTTCCGCTCTGCATGATCAGCCCATCGCCTTATTTGAAGGTCAGTCCTCGGCTAGTGCTGCTGAACCCCAAATCTGCCTTCCTTTCATGAGTACAGCAGAACATGTGGTTCAGGATTATGCTGCCACGGCCCTTTCTTTAAAAGCTCACCCAGTTAGTTTCATACGCGAAAAGCTCAGGCTATTGCATATTCTGTCCTCAAAAGAAATAGGCTCGGTTAAAGATGGCACTATAGTAAAAGTGGCAGGACTGGTTTTGGTGCGACAAAGGCCTGGAACAGCAGGCGGGGTTTGCTTTATTACGATTGAAGACGAGGAAGGTTTCTCCAATCTGGTCGTTTTTCGCAATCTTTTTGAAAAGTACAGGAAAGAGATCCTTGGCGCTAAATTGCTGATGGTGGAGGGCAAGCTTCAGCGTGAAGGAAAAGTCATCCATGTCATTGTTAGTCGCTGTTTTGATTTATCCAAACTTCTTCGGGGACTTACCATTGAAGAAAATGAAAACTTACCCTTGCTTACTTTGTCCCGGGCTGACGAAAGAACACCTTTTCCAGCTGAAAACAAAAGAACACAGGTGAGGAAAAATGTGAATGATGAAGTCTTTCCAAATGCAAGGAATTTTAAATGATGGTTTTAAATAATTGAATGCAATTGTGCCATCCAAACAGTAGCATCACCACATTGGGGATCATCTTCTTTATAAACCAAAACGCGGAAGCCATGCCCTTCAAGCAAGGAACGATATTGATCCTTATTCAACGAAGCATGAAACAGGTTTTCGCCTCCGTTCATTCCCCATGCTTCACCATGTTCCTTTCCTGAAGTAAATAACAATACACCGTTTTCCCTCAGGTGATCCTTGAAAATTTGGAACATGGCAGGCTGATCTTCTGCGGGCAGATGGAAAAAGCTATGCCAGGCAATAATGGCGTCAAATTTCTGATCGAGCGCAAGTTCGCGCATGTCAGCTTTTATAAATTCGGCCTGTGGTAAATTAAACCTTGCGATTTCTAACATGCGGTCACTGGCATCAACTCCTATGGTCTGTATCCCTTGATTGATCAAGTAACCCATCATTGGCATTCCAGCTCCGCAACCCAAATCCAAAACACTAGCGCCAATCCCTACCCTGTCAATTAGCTGGTCCAGGTAAGTCTTTTCCATCAAAACAGGATTACGGTTCGTTGCGTACCAATCAGCAATGATATCATAGGTTTTGAACACGTTGTGCTTTTCGTTATCCATATCACAAAATTAGTTATATAAGCTGACTGATTTGAATTCTTTCTCTTTTGAAGCAGCTTAGGAAGAGGTTTGCAAGGTCCTATAAAAAGATTGGCACCTGCTTTTTAACAGGTGCCAATCAATAAACGGATGCTAAACTAAATTCAGCATGACGAGTTATTTATAATACAGTTCAATTTGTTTTTAATAAATAGTCCTGGACAAATCATTCAATAGATTCTTTGCCTCATTCAAATCACCATTCCAATGGTTCGTTCTGATCGTGCTTTTTAATTTTGCTATCGCCAGCTTAAATTGTTTCAATTTTTCATGCTCACCTCTACTCGCTAAATCCTTCAAAATAAGCTGGGCTTTTTCGTAATCCTGAACCCCTTCCATTGTACGTTCAAACCTCACAGAGCTTCTTCCATGTGGATAAACAATATAGGTGTCACCAGCGGGCCATGTACGGAAACGGGAATCCTGCAATGGATTTTCTACCCATGAATTATAGGACCAGCGTAACATCCCATCAAAATCAGCAGCAAGCGCATACCAGGCTAAGTAGGTAGATTCAGCTGGATCTGAAAAAGTAAACTGGTTTGGAAATGCGTCAGAGCAGCAGATATAAAATGTAGTCGTTAACCCTTTTGCCCTGCGATTTACAAGATCTGTATGCGAGAAAGGATGCTGTGCTGAAATGCTGATATCCTGACTATCAGGAAAGCGCTGGTAAGTTTTTTGATTATCAGCATAAGAAATACCTAATTCAGGCGCCACTTTATAAATCAGGTTTATGGCTGCATCCATTTGGTGTCTTTCTCTTTCATCCATGGCTATATTCGTGATTTTTAACCATCCCTTTTGTTTAAGGTGCCTGGTGAAATCTTTCAGGAATGGCGTCCATAGCTCTTCAAAAACCGCTGTTCCTGGTTTGGCAACAACGTTTACCAGTTTGTCGGAGGATGCATCTTTATAATGTATCTCATTATTCCAGGGAACAATAGAATAACAATTGATCATTTTAGTAACCCCTAAATCCATCATAAAACTCACCCATTTATCAAATACGGTGTAATCATATGCCCAGGAACCATCTTTCTGTTTGGTCCAGCTAATCATATCAGCGTAAGGATCATAAGTTTGAACATTCCATGGATCTTTATTTAAAGTAGCGGTGATCACCTTTTGTCCTGCCTTTGCAAGCATCTCCATAGTGGGTTTCATTGCCTTGAAATGCTGATCGCTCCATACTGGAAGACCTTCTACCCTGGCTACTGCTGCGGGATGTTGCCATTGATCTAAATGGTAAGTCCACTGGGAAGCGTCTGGTAACAATTTGTTAATCACTTCCAGGGTTAAATTCAAATTTTGCGGCTTTTGACCTTTGGCGGTAACTTTTACAATAGCCTTATATTTACCTGGTTTTGCATCTTTAGGAATGGATATACTCACCCAAACCGGTCTTACTTTCTTTCCTTCGAGGTTATAGCTTTTCAGATGATCTATCATATCTGCTGATAAGGACGCTGCGAAATTCTCCGGTTTACGTGCGCCGCAACCTTCTGCAAACTCATCCGTCATGACATATCTTAAAAAATTTGCAGTGGCAATAGTCGCTGGTAATTTGTCTTTGGATGAAGACGTAAATGAAGAAACAGTTACTTGAACATCAGGGATTGCTTGCGCAGACCAAAGCAAGATCTGAGAAGACACACGTTCACCCTTCCACCCGCTGACTACATGCTGAGCTACCGGCTGTATGCTTGGCGCCACAGATTTAGGGAACTTCTTATCAATAGAGACGAAGCTGCTGTGTAAACCAGCTTTAACACCAGACCAGTTTGATAAGGTATCTGCTGTTGGATCTGGTAGTTCAGTGAAATCTTTTGGAATTGAACTTTGTGCCTGGCTGTTTCCTGCATAGGTAAAAGAAAAGAAAAGTGCTAATAATAAAGCCCGGGAAAATTTAGAATTTGTCTTCATTTATTGAGATTAGTGCAAACGAAGATAGTAACATATTGAACTTATTCAAATTAAACATAATTGTCTTATCGTGGTAACATTCATAGGATAAGCTTTTTTAAAACGTTTTTAGCGCTTAAATTAGGCGCTCATAAATTATACTAACTAATTAATCACATTGAAAAAGAAAATACCAACCTTAGTAATCGCTTGTTGTATGCTCGCATCTTTTAATGACAAGGCACTGGGCCAAGTAACCCAAAATCCCTTATTGCTAGAATTTAAAACCCCATTCGGTGTTCCAGCTTTTGATCAGATCAAGCCAGAACACTTTATGCCCGCTTTTCAAGAAGCGATGAAGCAGCAAAAACAAAATATCGCTGTATTGTTAAAAAAACGTGCAAGGCCTACGTTTGAAAACACCATTGAAGCTATAGAACAGAGTGGCGAACTACTCACCAGAATTAGCCCTGTGTTTTACAACCTTACTTCGGCAAACACCTCTCCTGAACTAGAGAAGATATCTAAGGAATTAGCTCCGGTAATGTCACAGCACAGTGACGATATTTACTTGAATAAAGACCTTTTTCAAAGGGTGAAGGAGATTTTCGACAACCAATCAAAGTTAAGTCTTACAAAAGAACAGGCACGTTTATTAGAAACCACCTATAAAGCGTTTGTTCGCAGCGGAGCAAATTTAAATCCGGAGCAACAAGCAAAAATGCGCAATATCAATCAGCAGATGTCTTCATTGACCGTTAGTTTTGGCCAAAATCTTCTTGGTGAAACAAATAGTTTTGAGTTAGTTACTGATAAGAATGCTGATCTGGCAGGTTTGCCTGCTTCACTGGTTGCTGCAGCAGCGAAATCAGCAACAGATGCCGGTAAGGCTGGAAAATGGCGCTTTACCCTGCACAATTCAAGCGTAATGCCTTTTCTGGAATATGCAGAGAACAGGACTTTAAGGGAAAAAATGTATAATGCATATACCAATCGCTCAAACAATAATGATGAACGTGATAACAAAGAGAACTTAACGAAAATTGCTTACCTAAGGGCAGAAAGAGCCGCTTTGCTTGGGTATGCAACTCACGCCGACTATGCTTTGGAAGAGACCATGGCTAAAAAACCTGCGGCAGCGTTAGATCTTTTGAATAACCTTTGGACAGCAGCATTACCGATTGCAAAACAAGAGGCAAAAGACATGCAAGGCTTAATGGATAAAGAAGGTAAAGGTGCCCAGCTGGAAGCTTGGGATTGGTTTTACTATGCTAACAAGGTAAAGAAGGAAAAGTACAATTATAACGCAGAAGAACTACGTCCTTATTTTAAACTGGAGAATGTACGCGACGGCATTTTTAATTTAGCAACCAAACTTTATGGCATTACATTCCATCCATTAAAAGATGTTCCTAAATATCATAAAGATGTGATGGTTTATGAAGTTAAAGAAGCTAACGGTGAACATATCGGTGTATTTTACATGGATTTCTTCCCTCGTGCTACTAAACGAGGAGGTGCATGGATGACATCATACCGCAGTCAGTCTGTTAAAGATAACAAACGTGTAGCACCAGTGATTTCCATTGTATGTAATTTCTCTGCTCCAAATGGTGATGAACCTGCTTTACTTACGCCTGATGAAGTGGAGACTTTTTTCCATGAATTCGGACATGCCACGCATGGTTTATTGTCTGATGTAAAATACAGACGCTTAGCTGGAACATCAGTGTCAAGAGATTTCGTTGAACTTCCATCACAAATTATGGAGCATTGGGCATTTGAGCCGCAAGTGCTTCAGTTTTACGCTAAACACTATCAAACAGGGGCAGCTATTCCTGCAGAACTACTATCTAAAATGGACAAAGCTTCTAAATTCAACCAGGGCTTTGCTACGATAGAATACCTTGCTGCTTCTTTACTGGACATGGGCTACCATACCCTTAAATCAGGTCAGAAAATTGATATAGCTCAATTCGAAAAAGAGCAAATGAACAAATTAGGCTTACCTAAGCAAATTGCACCAAGGTATAGAAGCTCGTATTTTCAACACATCTTTGCAGGTGGATATGCTGCGGGTTATTACAGCTATATCTGGTCTGAAGTTTTAGACAGTGATGCATTTGCAGCTTTCAAAGAAAGTGGAGACATCTTTAATCCTGAGATTGCAAAATCATTCAGAAAGAATATCCTTGAAAGAGGAAATACAGATGAACCAATGACGCTTTACAAATCTTTCCGTGGAAGGGAACCTGATGTAAAGTATTTATTAAAAAACAGGGGTTTAGATCAAGCCCAATAAGTAATTAACATCTTCTGGGGTTGTATTATAAGTTGAAAATTTAACTGATGATACAACCCCTATTTATTTAAGTGCATTTTATAAAGTTCTGCACAGGCCAGCGCATCACTCAGCGCATCATGATGATTCAAAGGGATCCGGTGTTCCTGGCATAAAGAAGCCAGCTTTTTTTTGTAAATCTTATAAGTACAAGCTTTGGTGTATTCTGGTTGTGCAATCTGGTAATAATCTAAAGTTTGAGAAAGACAGCTGAAATCAAAAGCACCGTTATGCGCAACTACAGTTTGTCCCTGGATAAAAGGAGAAATCTCATTCCAAACCGCTGAAAAATCAGGAGACCTACGGGTGCGTTCAGGACTAATGCCATGCACTTCAATATTCCGGTAAAAATAATAGTTGTCCGGAGGACAAACCAGCCGGTTAATCGTTTCTTTAATTAATCCATTTTCGATTCGCACCAGTCCGACCTGACAAATACTCCAGCGTTTCCCATGGGCAGTTTCGAAATCAATTGCTGTAAAGTTTGGCATGTTAAGATATGTTTTGATTTAATATTAATAATAATAACTGAACTGGGAAATGGAATTAGAGAATGTTTCTGCAAATGTAGTAAACAGCGTCAATTCTCAATCAAGTCTTTTACTCCATGCTATCGTACATTGTTATGAATAAATTAAGCTTGGCTAACAGCGATTTTTGTTTAATTTTACCAAAATGTTGAATAATATGTCTTTTTCGTCCTTAGGTTTATCACCTGCTTTACTAAAAGCACTGGTAAATCAAAACTTTACCGTACCTACCCCTATTCAACAAGCCGTTATACCGGCAATATTAGATAGAAAGGACGTTTTAGGGATTGCTAAGACAGGTTCAGGAAAAACTGCGGGTTATGTTTTGCCCCTTTTAACAAATTTGCAACAGACTTTCGGCGCTAAAAACCGTCATGCTAATGTGCTGGTTGTTGTACCAACCCGTGAATTGGCTGAACAGGTGAAGGATGTTTTCCAGGCTTTTAGCCTTGCACTTTCTGAGTCTATCAAAACTTTGGCTGTATATGGTGGTGTTTCCATTAATCCACAGATGATGGCACTGCAAGGTGTAAATGTGCTGGTTGCCACGCCAGGTAGGTTATTGGAATTAGTGGATTCAAATGCTGTGCACTTATCGAGCATTGAAACTTTGGTACTGGACGAAGCAGATAAGATGCTCAATCTGGGATTTAAGGAGGAAATGAATAAGATTATTGCGCTTTTACCTCAAAAGCGCCAGAATATATTATTATCTGCTACATTAACTGATGATCTTCAGCAAATTAACCAGATCTTATTGCACGAGCCGGTGGTTTTTAAGATAGAAGAAGAAGAAGATTCGATTGACTTTATTAACCAGGTGGCTTATATCGTTTCTGAAGAAAAGAAAGGCCCGTTTTTGCGTTATCTGATCAATCATCATGACATGAAACAAGTATTGGTATTTGCTTCTTCGGTTCATCAGGCAGAGGCTATTGTTAACAAGCTTCTCAAAAATAAGATTGACGCAAAAGCTATTCACAGTAAAAAAAGTCAGGGTGCCAGAACAGAAGTTTTAGCTCATTTTAAATCAGGAAAACTACGGGTATTAGTGGCCACAGACTTAATGGCGAGGGGTATTGATATCAATTTCCTCCCTTTTGTGATCAATTATGAATTACCCCGGTCTCCTAAAGATTATGTACACCGTATCGGCAGAACTGGCCGTGCAGAAACAGCGGGAGATGCAATTTCACTGGTGAGTCATAACGAACTACACCATTTTGAGGTTATCCAAAAAAAGATGGGAAAACAGGTGAACCTGATTGATAGCGCAACTATCTTGTAACCGAATGCCATCAGCAGATCAGCTCAAACAAATCATGATGCAGAATTTAAAGAAGTAATTATATTGACTATCGTAAAGCTAAAGCCTCCAACACCTCTAAAAATTCCGTTTCATAATCATATATCTCTATTCCCGTCAAATCGGCACGCTTAATCTTTGAGATTGCTTTTAGTTCTCTTTCAGCTTCCATATCAATAGGAAATGAACGAAAATTATAAACCCGCCCTAATTTTGTGGCTATGTTTGCACATGCAATCGCATCATATCTGGCGTGATGGTCTAGCCTATCATTTTAAATAATGCCATTAGGGCAGATTCTTTGTAACCCTTTTCAGCCAGCTCATCTCTAATCTATTATTAGGTTTAACAAAGTAATACTTTCGTTATGGCAAATTATAGCAAATCGATTGTTATCGCAACATTGATGGGGTTTGTACTCCTGTCACAATGTAAAAAAGATCATTTTCTAAAGGATGAGGAACCTTCTCCTGCACTAGTCAATGAGGGGAAAGAGATCTTCCGTTACGATACGTTTGGAGATGAAGATTTCTGGAGCGGCCTTCTCCATTTAGACAAAGCAATCGCGGGATCGGCCAAGGGAGGTTACGGTCCTGGCGTTAGTCCGCGGACAGCCTTGGCCGTCGGCTTAAAAGTAGACGCCAAAGCTTTACCTCCAGAAGTGGTCGCCGGGATAAAATCTGGTGCCATCAGCCTTGATGATCCCGCCAGTACACTTGCATTATTAAAATTAGATGCAGTGGTGGGTGTAAAAGGAACGTTTGAAGCCAATGGTGCATTGCGTTCAATCGGTATTACCTGTGCTTCCTGCCATTCTACGGTCGACGATTCATTCGCGCCCGGAATTGGCAACCGGCTGGACGGCTGGCCGAACAGGGACCTGAATGTAGGGGCAATCATATCTTTAACAGACAATGCCAAACCTATAGCAGACATGCTCCATGTTAATGAAGGCACTTTGAGGACAGTATTGGGGTTATGGGGTCCTGGTAAGTATGATGCCGTACTATTTGTGGATGGTAAGGCGCTTAGGCCTGATGGAAAAGTATCTGCAAGCTTACTACCGGCTGCTTTTGGTTTAAAAGGTATAACCCTGACGACCTATACCGGATGGGGAGATATTAGTTATTGGAATGCTTTTGTAGGTGTCCTGCAAATGCACGGCAAAGGAACTTTTATCGATCCCAGGTTAAATAATCAGGAAAAATATCCAATTGCAACCGAAAACAACCTTTATAATGTAATCAATAATCCGGATTTACTGACCTCAAAATTGCCAGCTTTAAAAGCCTATCAACATTCAATTCCAGCACCGAAACCTCCTGCAGGCAGTTATGACCAGTCCGCTGCGAATCTAGGAAAGGCTGTTTTCTTAGATAAAGCGAAATGTGCTTCCTGCCATGCAGGTCCTTTGTATGCAGATAATATTCTACATACAGCCGCAGAAATTGGCATCGATGATTTTGAAGCTAAACGCTCTCCAACAGGTAAATACCGTACAACGCCATTAGGTGGGTTATTTACCAGAACAAAAGGAGGTTTTTATCATGATGGCAGGTTTGCCACCTTAGGTGATGTTGTTAACCATTATGATAAACACCAGTCATTAAACCTTACCGCTAAAGAGAAACAAAACCTGGTAGAATATTTAAAATCACTTTAACAATTCAAAACATATTTACCTGAACAATCAAAACCTTTAAGCTATGAAAATCATGAAATCTTCATTAACGGCTACAGCCATTGGTATAGTACTATTGGTTGTATTTACAAGTTTTTCGCTTGCACAAAGCACTAAACTCACAGACCCGGAGATCGCTAACATTGCTGTTACGGCTAACCAGATTGATATTGACTATGCAGCGGTAGCCAAAGAAAAATCAAAGAATGCGGAAGTGCTTAAGTTTGCCGAAACCATGACCAATGACCACAAAGCAATCATTAAACAGGCAGTGGAACTGGTTACCAAATTGAAAGTAACTCCGAAGGACAATTCGGTGAGCAAAAAGCTCTTGGCTGATGCAGAAATTACCAAGAAAACTTTGCGTTCAAAGTCAGGAGAAGCATTTGATAAAGCCTATATCGATAATGAGGTAGCTTATCATAAAGCCGTTATTTCTACTGTAGAAGGTACATTGGTTCCTTCAAGTGAAAATGCAGAATTGAAAGCCCTGTTACAAAAAGTGGTTCCTGCATTAAAAGCGCATCTTGGCCACGCTGAAATGATACAAAAACAACATAAGTAAAGCCATGAAAATATTTTTTATGCTGATGGCACTAACCTCAACTTTAACCTCCAGCTGTTCTTCACCGCCTGATCGACCGAAAACTTATACGGTTGAAATTAAGGATATGAAGTTTGTGCCGGAAGCCATCACGGTTAAAAAAGGTGACACGGTGCTATGGGTTAACCGGGATATCATGAATCATGATGTGACGGAAGAAAAAACAAAAGCCTGGAAATCATCTCCTATCTCAACCGGAACATCATGGAAAATGGAAGTAACTAATGATGCCAATTACTATTGTAGCATTCATGTCGTCATGAAAGGAACAATTAGGGTCGAATAGCTTGTCTTTTTATCAGGTTAACAATTTTTGTACTTGTCATTCAATCCAACACCCTGTAGAATCATCGGCGTTATTTTTTCCAACCTTGCTTTTTTAGTTTCTTCTCTTTTTGCAGCGTCAATATGTTCGATATATTCTTTTTGTTTGTAAGGACTTAGTTTCTCAAAAGCTGTTTCCAGGGCTTTATTGGTAAGAAAGGTGTTTGAAAGTAATTCGGGAATTACCGCGGCGGCTGACTTTTGTGGCTTCCATACTTTTCCTTCTTCCTCGTTTTTTATCGCCTCATGGATATACTCCAATACCAGTGTCTCATTGATTTCCTCCATTGCCGTAAACCGCCAATGGCGCAGGGCTTTGGTCTTCCCATCCTGTGCGCTGACTAAAACCTGCTGCTCATCTTTCAAAAAAACACCATTATAAAACCAAAGGGCAAAGTAATTTTTGAAACCAAGAGCACCTACCACATTTTTACCATTATGGGTGTATACTTCCATACCCCATTTAATGGTGGAGGTGAGTCCTGTTTTAAGTATAATTGACTTAAGCAGTGCTAATTCTTCCTGCCATTGATTATCTTTTTCCATGATTTTAAACGATACGGTTTGATTAATTATTTAATGACCAAATTTAAAAATAAAGTATTAGCATGATAGAGTAGCATACATTCAAACATAATGATTAAAATATTTCTTTTTAAGTTCCAGCGTCAGGGAATTCAGGGGGCAGGCATTGAAGCATTCCTGTTAAAAAAATTAAAACAAAGAAATTGCCTGATTGTAGTCTTATAAATCTATAATAATAAGAATATGGACAACATCAATAAAAACCAGGAAGAGAAAAACCGTGAAAATTTAGATGCAGAAGCTGCAGTAAAGAAGATTAAAGAATTGGTAGATATCGCTAAAACCTGCTTTTTAACCACAGAGGTTTCATCAAGTCAATCTTATGGCACCAGGCCCATGACCGTTCAGAAGGTCGATGATGCCGGCGTAATCTGGTTTCTCGTGGCCAATGACAGCCATACCTATAAGGATATTGCCGCGAACCCGAAAGTGAAATTACACTTCCAGGGATCCGCTCATTCAGACTTTCTGTACTTGGAAGGGAATGCTGAGTTATTAGCAGACCGGGGCAAGATGAGAGAGCTCTGGGAGCCGATAATGAAGACATGGTTTACAGAGGGGCTGGATGATTCGCGCATTGCCGTTTTAAAGGTCAGTCCCATAAGTGGTTATTACTGGGATACTAAACATGGAAATTACATCGCTGGGATAAAAATGATGATTGGTGCAGTGATTGGAAAGACAATGGATGATTCCATTGAAGGCAAAATACAAGCCTAAAATAGGGTAATGCTATTCCAGCACATAAGCTCTTAAGCTTTCCATGTTCTGGATGGCATTACCCATCGTATTGTTGAAATAGGTATAAACCTGTTTCCCATCTTCTAGCCATTCTTTAATGTAGGATGCGTATTCGTAGAGAAAATGATCATCATAGCTGCCTCGATAATTTCCGCTGGGGCCGTGAAAGCGTACATATACGAAATCAGCAGCTGCGTCAATGAAAGCAGCTCCTTCTTTCAGTTTATCGTGTATCACTAAACCCATCTCCAGGGATTCCAACATTTCATAAGTGTCACTCTGGTACCAGTTCTGATCCCGGAATTCAATAGCCACCTTCCATTCATTTTCAGGATCTGCCAAGCGGATCTGCATTAAAAGCTGTTCCATTTCCCGCATGAGCACAGGTTTGATGCTGCCGGGAAATTGCACCAACAAACATCCCTTTTTTTCTCCGGCACCTGCTATTCTTCCCATAAAATGCGGGATATCGGCAGCGAAAAATTCAAGCCCCTTATTATGTGTAATTCCACGCCAGAGCTTAAAAGTAAAGCTGAAATTTTCGGGGGTATCGTGTGCCCATTTACTTACCGTAGCAGCCATCGGGATTTTATAAAAAGAACTGTTTATTTCGATGCTGTTATATAGGGAACCATAATAGCATAGTCTGCTTTTAGCCTTATATTCCTCCGGATAAAATTCTTTATTGGGCACCGGAAGTAAGAGTCCGCTGGTGCCAGTATAATAGTTGGATAGTTTTTGATATTGCATTAATGAGGTGTTTACTGTGTAACAATATTGAGTTTATAGCCCTGAAGTGCTTTTAAAACACCTTAATCCACAGAATAGTTTGTTCGCCCAATTTTATCTTTAAGAAAAAAGCGATAGTTTTAGCGAATGAGATATACTGCTAACACAACAAAGACACTTTCCGTAGTCCTCGGGGTACTTCTTCTATTTACCCTTTCCTGTAAAACCAAAAAAGTAACCGTTCAAACGCCTGTTACTTCCCAGGTTAAAGATACCGATACTGAGTTAAATGGTATCAAGAAAGACTTACCTGAAAACCAGGTGGAGAGAACAAACGAAGGTATCAAGTTCACTTTTAGTAACGAAATCCTGTTCCCCACCAATTCATCTTATTTGAATGAAAACTCCAGCAAAAATATTGCTGCTGTTGCAAGAGTTATTACAGAAAAAGGCGATGGCCGCGAAATCCTTGTCGAAGGACATTCCGACAAAACCGGAACTTCTGAATACAACCAATGGTTATCTGAAAAAAGAGCTGTATCGGTAAAAAACCAATTGGTTAAATTAGGAATTGCTGCCGACAGAATAAAAACCGCTGGAATTGGTGACACCAACCCTATTGCGGATAACAAAACTAAAGAAGGAAGATTAATTAACCGCAGAGTTGAAGTTACCCTGTTAAAAGTTAACTAGAATTTAATTTAGGTGACCATTCATTATAAAGGAGGAAGCGCATGTTAATTCAAACATGCGCTTCCTCCTTTTATAGTTGGTAAAAGGCATCACCGTAACTTTTGTTGCCTAGCTAAGTATTAAATTTTATGAAGATTTTATTAACTTGGGTTTTCTTGCTGTAATGAAATGAAAAGTATTTGCATTGTTGAATTTCCATCTAACTTAGGTTTAACCATGCTTCAGCCTGGAAGAGAACCAGGTGTGAAATATTTACCGGATTGGCTGCGGGAACATGATTTTCATCAACATATTCATCCTGAGAGCACCATGCGGCTTGATCCTCCTGAATATAGCGGGGTAAAAGATCCTGAATCCGGTATTTGGAATGCAGATGCGATTGCTGCTTATGCCTTTCAGCAGGCAAATGTTTTGACCAACCTGCTGGATGATGATAAATTTCCAATCGCCATTGGCGGCGACTGTAGTATTGTGATCGGGCCTGCCATCGCCTTAAAACAACGGGGTAATTATGCTTTGTTCTATCTTGATGGGCATACTGATTTTATGGATATCTCTTTGTCGGCTTCAGGGGGTGCTGCTGGGATGGCCGCTTCGATTGTTGCAGGAAGGGGACATGAAAAATTAGCTGACATTTTAAACTTATCTCCCTACATCAAGGAAGAGCATATCTGGTGTGTTGGCAACCGTGAATATGATGATGCTTATGAAGATGAGATCCGAAATTCAAAGGCGACCTATAAAAGCCTGGATCGCTTACGTGAAAAGGGGATCGAACAGGTTGTGAACTCCTTTCTTGATGCAATTCAAACCAGGCAGTTAGATGGTTTCTGGCTACATATAGATGTGGATGTATTGAATGATGATATCATGCCTTGTGTTGACAGCAGAACGCCCGATGGCCTTACTTATCCGGAATTCAATGAAGTATTGTATCATTTGCTACAGAGTGAGCTGTTAACAGGCATGGACATCACCATTCTTGATCCTGAACTGGACCGTAAGGGCAAGTATACGGAAGCTTTCGTGATGAATATAGCAACGGTTGTTAAGCGTGCGCTTTAGCGAAATTAAGATTAGGATTTGGTAAATAATTAGTGAATCTTTGCGCCCTCTAAAAAATGGCTTAATGACAAAACCAACCAATTTTTATCTCATTCTCATATTAGGGTCTTTAGCGGCTCTGGGGCCCTTTTCAATTGATATGTATCTACCGGGCTTCGATGCCATAGCAAAGGACTTAAATACGACGGTACCTAAAGTATCACTTTCCTTGTCGGGTTTCTTTATTGGTATTTCCTTTGGCCAGTTGCTTTACGGGCCATTACTTGATAAATTTGGACGTAAAAAGCCATTGTATATTGGCTTGCTGGTTTATATACTGGCTTCCTTGGGGTGTTTGGCTGTTAACGATATTAACCAACTGATTGTATTAAGGTTTATACAAGCCATCGGAAGTTGTGCTACGGCTGTCGCCTCCATAGCCATGGTGCGCGATCTGTTTGCTGTGAAAGAGAGTCCGAAGGTATTTGCTTCACTGATGCTCGTGATTGCCGTGTCACCTATGCTCGCTCCCACTGCTGGTGGTTATTTAATTGAAGGCCTGGGCTGGAAATATGTATTTGTCTTTTTAGCGCTTATGGGCGTTCTTTTACTCCTAGCTTCTTACTTTTTTCTTCCAGAAAGTTATAAGCCTGATCCAGAGTATTCGCTTAAACCAGCGCCAATGCTTAAGAAATTTCATACGGTACTAATTGAGCCGCAATTTTATACCTATGCACTCATTACCTCGCTTTCTTTTGCTGGTTTATTCACCTATATTTCGGCTTCGCCCATGATTTTTATGAATTTATATGGGGTCAGTAAAACGGGTTATGGATGGATATTTGCCTTGTTATCGGCAGCATTTATTGGTTCAAGTCAGGTTAACCGGCTTATTTTGAGGTGGCATACCAGCAAGAAAATAGTCAATTGGGCATTAATTTTACAAGGTGTTGTCAGCTTTTTGTTTCTGCTGGCAGCGTTAAACAACCTGCTTAATCTGTATAGTACCATTGCTTTTATCGCCTTGTTTTTAGCTTGTCTGGGATTGATTAATCCAAATGCTGCGGCACTTTCTCTGGCACCATTTTCAAAAAATGCGGGCAGTGCTTCCGCTTTAATGGGTGCTTTGCAAATGGGTTTAGGTGCTTTGGCATCTTTTGCAGTAAGCTTTTTTCCTGAAAATTCTGTCCTGCCCATGCCACTAATCATGTCGGCCGCTATAAGCTTAGCCTTATTGATCCTTTGGTACGGAAAAAAAATGCGATCCGTGAATTAATTTAGTTGCTTATTATCAGTCTATTGGCTGTTTATGATGTGAATTCTTTCAATTTTTAGTGGTTCATACCTTGATTTTTCCTGAAAATTGATATCTTTGCATCTCTTTAAAAAAGAAGATGATTCCGTAGCTCAGCTGGTAGAGCATTACACTTTTAATGTAGTGGTCCTGGGTTCGAATCCCAGCGGGATCACACCAAAGACTATCAAAATGTATAAGACCCTGCAATCAAACGATTAGCAGGGTTTTTGCTTTTCATTGGGATCTGTTATTTGCTTACGAAACACTTTCACCAGAATACACACTAACAGGTGGCTCGTCATTGTTAGCGGTCATCGTACAAAGTTGCATCAAACCAACATTTAAACTCAAGATATGAGAAAGTCAGAAAAGGGCTGCTATTGTTGAGAGAAGCTAGAGGACAATTCTTAAAGGTGTAAGGACAAAAAGCTTTAACTCTCGTGCATTCATATTTTCTTATAAACGCACTTAATCATTAGCATAAAATGATTTAGGAATGCAGGATCCAATTATGAAGTTGGAAAAACCTAAGACTTTCATGGAATAAGGTTAAAATAATTTATCTTTGGTGAATTAATTAAGCTCTCCCTTCATGTTTCGTTATTTACGCCTTGTTTTTTTCCTTTCCGTTTTATTTTGTGTGATTTCTGGTTGTAAAAAAGAACAACAAGATCCTCCTGCAGTTAATTTCACTTTAAATAGTGTTGATCCATTAGCAATTCAATTTTCAGCCACTGCACAGGATGTGGAAGCCAGTAACATAAAAGAAGTAGGTTTTGTATGGCGAAAACAACCAATGCCAACAAAAGAGAATTCTTTTGTTAAGGTGATGAATAATGCCACCGTTAATTTCAATTTTAAACTTGCCACAGGGTTAGAAGCAGATAGTACTTATTACGCAAGAGCTTATTTGATTACAAAAAGCAAAGAAACGATTTACAGTCAGGAAATTAGTTTTAAAGGTAAAAAAGGAAGTGCTATAAACTTTCAAACCACTTTAGGTGAATATACCTGGGACGATGAATTAGAAGTACAGTTATTTAATGACCTTGACATTGATCTAACTAAGTTAGAATTTGTACTCGATAAAAACTTAAAATTCGTCCCTCTAAAAATCATCGGTAACACAATTTATTTTAAGATTCCCCTGGAAGCGAATCCAGCATCGTGGTATAGTATGTTAGATGTACAATTATATGGTGCTCACATAGCTTCAGTCCCCATCAGATTCAAAATTCCAAAAATAATTCAAAGCCAGGAGATCTATGGAACTGTAGGAGAAAAGATTAAACTTACCGGTGATAATTTTCATCCTTTGAAAGATCGCAATACGGTTCTTTTTGGAAACAATAAATTTGTGGTGCTCAACGCTACTAAAACAACACTTGAAGTAGAAATTGCGGATACCCAATATTCTTATAGTGATAAAATTACTGTGCAAACCAGTCCGGTCCTAAAAACGATTTCTGAGTTTAACGCTAAAGTGTATAAACATTTTAAAAGGATTGCCCCCTTCCCCGGACCTGCAAGGATTTCTCCCCTGGTATTTGAAGCAAACAATAAAATGTATCTCGGCCTTGGGTTCGGGCATTTTGCATCAATTCTTCAGGATATGTGGGAATATACTCCTGCAACGGATTCATGGAAGCAAATTGCAGATTTGCCCAGTGTACCTGGATATTCAAAAGCGATGGTAATTGATGGTAAAATTTATGTAGTTCCAGCTTCGGTTATCATTGGTAATCAAGGCACAAATTATGTGTTTAACTATGACAGTGGTACCAATACGTGGAAGAAGGTAAGTGATTATCCTAATTATCCATTAAAAGGCATGTCTGCATTTTCAAGTAATAACTATGGCTATTTGCTGAGTGGCTATATATATGACAGCAGAAACTATCAGTATGTTTTCAGTTATGTAATGCGCTATGATCCATTGAAAAACCTTTGGAAGGTCATTGAAAATTTCCCTGGCACCCCTCGTGGTGAAGCTACTGTCATTAAAATCGGGAATAAAGTGACCTTATTAGCTGGAGATTCTTACAATTTTTCTGTTGGGCCAAGGTATCCCGCCGATTCCTGGTCTTTTGATTTAAACACGGAAAAATGGGTAAAGTTAAAGGACCTTTCCCCTATTGTAAACACCCCACAATTTTCCTTTACTGTTAACGGCAAAGGTTATATAGGCTCAGCTTTATTTAACACCAATAGTGTAACTTCTGAACTAATTGAATATAATCCTGAAACAGATACTTATGCTAAAGTTGATAACCTGCTTGACCAAAACAAAGTCTTTGCAGGAGCAGCCGCTGTAGGAAATGTAGGTTACATTCTTTGTGGTGATAATAACTCCGGAAACCGGGGTACAAATGTTATTTTAAGATTTATTCCTTAAAAATTAAAATTACCGCTTTACCATTATTGCTTTTTCACGGAGCATCTTATTATTCAAATTGTCTAAAATCTACTCGCCACCACGCTGCAACTCCAGCGTAGCTCTCTCTATAAGGGCTTTATTTGTGGAATCCAACACTGCTTTAAAAAAATTATCTGGCCCCAGCACACTATAGGCTCTGCCTCCTAAATAGGGTATATAGCCCACTTCCTGCGTATATTCGGTCCAGCCGCTTAACATCTCGTGAAGCTTATCCGGGTTTTGTTCGGCAAGGTCTCGCTGCTCTATAGGATCCTCCTTTAAATTAAACAGCTGCCAGCTTCTGCCATCTCCGAAAGGTGGCATCAGGAACCGGATTTTCCACTCGCCCTTGATGTAAGCCTTGTTCTCCAGGCTTTCAATCCCAAAGCCACTCTTTTCATTCCTCACGGAGCTTTTTTTATTGCTTAACATTTTGTTAAATGAAATTCCCGTCATGGTTGCCAGCTTATTGTTTTGGAAGGTGTCTGGCCGTTTAATGTTAGTCATTTCGAGCAGCGTAGGCATGATGTCGGTACCTAAAATTTTGTTGGTCGCATCCACTCCTTTTACGGCAACACCGTGCCCAGAGATGATAAACGGCACCCGGATACCTCCCTCACCAGTGGTGGTTTTGAAATAGGAATAAGGCGTAGCAGTCACCTCTGCCCAGGCTCCTTCCAATGAAACAAAGGAGTTTGCTTTGCCCATGTTCTCCAGGCTGTTATCAAATGGCTTCATGATTGTTTTATAAAATGAAGGATTTTTGGGGTTGGCGCCGTTGTCACCTATAAGGATAATGATGGTATTTTCCAGCTTGCCTGCTTTTTGAAGGGCCTTCAGCACGCGGCCTATTTCCATGTCCATTATCTCCAGCATGGTGGCATAGAGTTCCATCCGTCGGGCTTCAATCTTTTTCTCCTGCGCTGAGAGCTGATTCCACTTCTTATATTCTCCTGAACCCATGTTAATTGGAAGATCGTTAGCTATCAGGCCAAGCTTTTTCATATTGTTCATCCTAACCTGGCGAATGTGGTCATATCCTTTGTCGTATGCTCCCTTGTATTTATCCATCCATTTATCTGGCACATGCAGCGGATCGTGTGGCGCAGTAAAGGCCAGGTAACCGAAGAATGGTGCCTCATCCTTTTGTTTGGTGATGTATTGTATCATTTTGTCGGCGTAGAAGATGGAGGAATAAAAATCTTCCGGAAGCTTTTTCACCTGTACGCTGTCGTCCATATACACGGTGTGTATCATTTCCTCAGGGCCTAATGGGAAAATATTGCTAAAATGGCTGGCTCCGCCGCCCAGGAAGGTGAAGCTACGCTCGAAACCTCTTTCAAACGGCCGTCTTCCTTCTTCGTGGCCCAGGTGCCATTTGCCGCTCATGTATGTGTGGTAGCCGTTTTTTCGCAGGGTTTCGGGAAGACTCATCACCCGGTCGTTCAGGTAGCCCTCATAACCTGGTTGCATGTACTGGTTGGCGGCCTGAAATGGAGACATGGCGCCTATTCCGCTGATATGGTTATCTATTCCGGACATGATCATGGCCCGGGAGGGCGCACAAAGCGGCGAGGTATAGCAATGCTGCACAATCAGCCCATTGTCGGCCAGGCGTTGGATATTGGGCGTTCGGATCTCCCCACCAAATGGCGACAGGTCAGAGTAGCCAAGGTCGTCCACCACGATCAGGAGGATGTTAGGCTTGTTATCGTTTGCTGTTCTATTGTTTCCGCAGGAACCCAAAGTGAAAATAAGTCCTGTACAAAGCAAGTAAGGTACGAAGGATGTTTTTTTCATTGGAATATAGTTTGTTTTTTTAGGTGATAAAGCTAATTTATGTCAAACGGGTTCAACACGGTGTCCACCGCTGACAAACATTGGTCTCATTTAGTCAACTAGTAGGTTAATTTACAGATATTTAAGGTGCTTGTCGCTTAAACAATTAAGAGAATTTACGATAAATAATTTTAATATTCTATATTAATGGCTTAAACGCTCTTATGAAATTTATTCTCACTGTTCCGCTCCGCTTTGGCCTATTTATAGCTTTAACATTGTCTGTACTTGCCGTCCAAGCCCAGATAAAGTTAAATGGCACTTATATTGCTACAAAGGTCACCTACTTAAGTGATGATGAGCTCCCCGAAGACAATCTTCTTAAGTATAACTACGTCAAATATACCTTCACTAGTCCAGATCAAATCAGTAGTTCAGGCGTCTACTATGAAAAGGGCACACCCTATTTATTTGCAATCAGAGGAAACCATTTAGTGATTAAAAGCGAGGCCGGTTCAATTATAAATACAATGAAGGTTTTGGAAAGCACTGCAGACAAAATAGTACTCGTTAGCAGTGCTGAAAATGGCTCATTAGAGGACCCCTGGGCGATTAAGTATACACTATATAAGGAACAACTCCTGCAAAAAAGCATGCCGCTCCATTCAGATGACATCTTTAGCATCAAGGGGACCGATACAATTTTTAAATCTGGTCAAAAAATATTTGCTCAGTTTAAGGGGCCATCTTTTCAATCCTATATTTATGATAAGATCCGAAAAAAAAAGATGGACGTCAAGAGTGGACAACTGCTTTCTACCTTTATCATTGATGCAAATGGTTTTCCTAATAGCCTTAGAATCATTCAGGGAATCAATCCGAAATTTGACGCCGAGTACATCAAAGCGTTCAATTCCGCTAGAAATAGTTGGCAACCGGCTTATTATAATGGAAAATCTGTAAAAGTGCTGATGAACCAGGAGTTGAGATACCTCTCCTCTGAGCAAACACTACCGTCCTATTTCGATGCCCAAAAGGCTTATGCCGCTTATAAAAATCGAGACTATGAACTCGCTTTGTATTATTACAATAAAGCACTCGAGGCCAAGAGTGATGATGTGGATAATTTGTACCGTAGGGGAATCTGCAAACAGATGCTCGGTAATTTAGAAGGAGCATGCGCAGATTGGACTAAAATACAGCTCATGGGTGATAAGATAGCAGATGAGCTCTTGCTGAAATACTGTAAATAACAGTAAATAATAGGCTTCAAATTCATTCCTAATATTGCAAAAATGAATCCACTTCTTTGGTTAAGTCGCACATTATCTATGTGTTAGTGTTTTACCCCGTAGCCTATCTACATTTGATAACAACAGGAAATAAAATTTAAAATATCAGTGATATTGGTATCTAAACCAGTAATCTGTAAAATTACTTTGCAGAACAAACACCTGCAAGAGGGTTCCAATGTACATGACCAAGGTGCTGAAATTAAAGCAGGCGAATTGGCGATGTCAAAAGGCAGCCTCTTAAGCCCAGCGGCCATTGGATTCCTTGCAGGAATTGGGACCACTGTTCTGGACGTTTATCCCATGCCCAAAATTTCAATCATTGTTACCGGAAAAGAACTCCAACAACCCGGGCTTCAGCTGAATTTCGGTCAGGTCTATGAATCCAACTCTTACTCGCTGTCTGCCGCATTAAAGCTAGAAGGTATTGCTAAGGTAAACATCTTTCAGGCTGACGATGAGCTGAGCATCCTGACAAGTGGAAGGCGTACTAACTGTTGCCTATTGTGCAGAACAACTCCATCTTTCTGCAAACTATTTTGGGGACCTGATCAAAAAGGAGACTGGAAAATCAGCTTTGGATCATATCCAGGCTAAGGTAATGGATATAGCAAAGGAAAAAATATTTGATCACCGAAAATCGATAAGTGAGATTGCATATGAACTGGGCTTTAAATATCCACAACATTTTACACGGGTATTTAAACAAAGGGTTGGTTCAACGCCATATGAATATAGAAAATTAAACTAAAAGGGTGATTGCGCTATTAATTCCCTGATTCTCCTGCTTTAGGTTCCTGATGGTCATAGCTCAACACTTCACTTAACTTCCAGCTATCGTTTTCAAGGACCCAGACCGAAGTGAATTTTGCAGTAGCCGTCCACACATCTTTTTTACCAGCTTCTCTTCTATAAAATTGATGAATGCCGTGTTGGATAGCCCCATAGAGCACGCCATTATTATAAAGTGGAAAGACAACAAAGCTTCCTTCCTGCGGCTTCCTTATTGGTTTTTTATCCGGGGTGCCACAGATGTATTTCTTCATATTTTCGAAAAAGATCTTCCTGTCCTGAAAGCCACTTTGGTCGTGATAGAATTTTAGGTCCTGGCTGATCGTTTTTTCAAGGTAGTCCATGTCACAACGATTGAACCCCCGTTCAAAAAAGATACTGTCCTGCTTTTTGATGTTGATATAAAGCGCTGAACTGGTGTCAACCTGACTGTAAGCGCTAAATGCGGTTACGGTCAAAACTAGAAGGATGAGGTTCTTCATGATTTCTCTTTTATTGACTTAATCTAATATCGGGTTAATTTTACTTATTAGAAGATTTGCTTAAAGGGATTTATGTAGTTGTTACCTCCCTCCCAGCCTTTTTTGTTCAGCATCCAGTCCTGTTGCCCTGTCTCTGGCTGATTTAACTGTCATTTTTCCAAAGCGGTAAGTGAAAGTTAAGCGCACACTTCTGCTGGTTCCCCATTGTTCAAGTGTGTAAACATTGCCGGGTAAAGTACTATTGATCCTTGCCCGCTGACTTTGAAAAATGTCGCTTACCCCTAGTTTCAAGTTTCCTTTTTTATTTGGCAGGTTAAAGCGAAGTCCTGCATCTAAACTATAGAGGCTTTCTAATTTGAAAGCGCCTTCAATTTGAGGCGTGCTGTACCAAAACGAGGCATCGGCGCTGAAGGCATCACTGATCGTAAAGTTATTTTGAATATTGAACTGCCCGGTCCAGGCTTCAGCATCCAAACTTGCACCATTTAAGTCTGGTGCCTGCAATTGTTTGTAATAGCCGAGGAAATTTGTGTTCATGTTCCACCATTTACCGATATTTACGGGGAAATTCAGTGTAAATGAAAGCACGTCTGCAGCTGCTAAATTGGTTACCGTTTGATACATCGCATTCGTTTCCGCATTCTGCAACAACACCTGGCTGATGACATCATCAGTACGGCTATAATTAATAGCGAAACTTATTTTTTGCCGAAGCAGATAGCTAAGTTCCATATTATTGGCATACTCTGGTTTTAAGTTGGGGTTGCCTATATTATAAGTGTATTGATCCAGGTAGAACACAAATGGATTGAGGTTTTGGTAATTAGGCCTGTTGATCTTCCTTGAATAGGAAAATTTAAGGATATGATCTGCATGAAAGTTTTGGCTAAAGTTGAATGATGGAAATAAATCTGTGTAATCTCTTTCGGTGACTTGCTGGGTAGTTGGCGAATTGCCTGTTGATCTGGTGTTCTCCACACGTAAGCCTCCCTGGAAGGAGGTCTTTCCAAGATTTAGGTTAATAATCGCATAACCGGCATTCACTTGTTCATTGTATAAGAACCGGTTACTTCTGCTGCTATCAAATACCCAACTGTTGTTGACATTGTTTTCATGAATATAGTCATTGTCACTTTCAACGTCAGATAACTTAAATCCAGCCTCCATTTTCAACTTTTTAGTGATCGGCAAGGTGTAATCTACTTTAATGGCCTTGATTATAATTTCTGAAGGTGCAAAATTTCGGTAGACCTGTCCGTTCTTTAAAAATGTGCCATCCGGCAGGCTGAACCGGTTCAAATAGTTGCCATCATTGCGGCCATCAAATGTAGCGTAGTCGGCATCAAGACTTAATTCTTGTCCTGCTGTATCCAGAACTCCCTTGTAGTTGATGTTATAAGATAAATTTTTCCGGTAAACATCCAGAAAGCCTGGCGTCAACAACACAGAATCAATTGCGGTAAATGAAGGGCCTATGTTGACCATACTATAACTATGCTGGATTCTTTCATATACATTTCCCTTGGCTAAAATGCCCAGGGTGTGATTTTTACTTAAAAAAAAGTCCGCACCAATTTTATAGTTGTGAGCTGAATTAGCGGAGGTATCTTTATTCTTCTGCGCAAAATATAGTTGATCACCTGGTGAAACCCTGTTGATTTCTAATTCTTCTTCATACTTTCCCTTGTTATAACCGTAGGATCCAAAAAGATTGAAGAATTGTTTGCGGTAATTGAGGTTGACAGAATTGCTGGTACTCATGAATTTGTTATTTCCACCTCCCAATGCCAGGTTGCCATTAAATCCTTCTGTTTTACTTTTTTTAGTTTTGATGTTGATGATACCTCCTGTGCTATTGGCTTCATGTCTTGCCCCTGGATTATTGACAATTTCGATGCTCTCAATTTCCGTACTTTGCATCGACTTCAATAAGTTACTTACTTCGGGGCCACTCAGGTAGGTTTGCTTACCATCGATGGTGACCAGCACATTGCTTTTTCCTGCCAAAGAAATATTATCGTTGTTATCTACAGTCACTCCCGGTGCTTTTTTCATCACTTCCAGTGCATTCAAGCCTGCAGTCGATGGTGTAGCATCTACATTGAAAATCAGTTTATCTGCACGTCGTTCAAGTACAGGTTTTGTGGAAGTAATGGCTACTTCGCTAAGACTTTTTGAATCTTCCTGTAGGACGATAGCCGGCACTTGATAAGTTGATGCGTCATTTAATTGAAAGACAGGTGTTTGTGACTTGCTGTATCCTACAAGACTGGAAACGATGTAGTAATTTCCACCTTTAGCCATTAATTTAAAATTTCCATTGTGATCTGAAATCCCGGTGCTTACCAGTGTAGAATCTTTAGCATTGTATAACAAAACACTGGCAGATGGCAGGCTTTCTGTATGGTCTTTTACCTGACCTGTAATATTTGAAATTTGTTGCGCATTTAAAAATCCAGGAGACAAGAAAAAGAGGGCAATAAAAGGTAAATGGAATTTCATGTAAATTAAGGTTGTTTCTCTATAGACGCAAGCTCCGCCTTAAAAGTTACCTTAATGCTGAAATATTTTTATCCCGAGGGAATCCCTGTTACTTTATCTTCCTTAGCGCCAGTTTTTCCGCAAAAAACTCAGCCAGTTACCATGCATCAGTTTCTCCATATCAGTTTGGTTATAACCTCTGTTAGCAAATAATGCTGGAACCTTGTTCAAGTCCGCAATGCTTTCTAAATCATAAGGGCATTGTTCTTTTCCGAATCCACCATCCAGGTCTGAGCCAATTCCAACGTGATCTGTATTTCCGGCGAGCTGGCAGATATGGTCGATATGATCAATCATCACCTCCAGGTTACAGTTAGTACCCATAGGTGTGGAGACCTTTCTTTCCCAATCAGGAACCATCATCCAGGCATCTAGCGCTGCACCAATCACCGCACCTCTTTTAATCAGTTCCTTGATCTGTTCGTCGGTAAATTGGCGGTTATGGTCTACAATAGCCCTGCAGTTGTTATGTGATGCCCATACCGGACCATTGAAATGATCCAAGGCATCCCGAAAACTTTCGTCACTCAAGTGGGTAGCATCTAAAATAATGTTTAAACGTTCCATTTCTGCCAGCAATGCATAACCGTCGGGTCCCATTTTCCCTGTGGCATTTGTTCCCTGGGCATACCTTCCTGGTCCATAATGTGCTGGACCTACAGCCCTTAAGCCTTTTTCCCAGGCTTTTTCAAGGTATCCCACATCGACCAATGAATCTGCGCCCTCCAGACTCAGGATGTAACCAATGGGTTTTTCCATCACTGGTGTTCCACTTTGCCATAAAGCCAGGTGCTTTTCCAAACTTTCAAGGTCCTTCACCTGCACCATTTCCCCTGCCGCTTCCATCGCCTGGTACCATGCCAATTGCCCTTGTGTTTGTGCCCATGCCTGTTCGGCGGAATGCCAACCTGGTAATGGATTGTCTGGAGCAACATAGCGTGCAATTTGTGTAGCCACAACCAATCCAATATTTCCTTTTCTCAGTTCCGGAAAGTTAACCGTTGCATTGCCACGATCTGGTTTATCGGTTAAGCCGCGCTCGCGCTCATTGATTGTTTTCAAAGGAAGCCTGAGGTCACGGTTCCATTCCATCGCATTCATACTCAAATCCAGGTGGGCATCGATTGTAAACATAATTGGTTTTTAGCGGTGATAGTTTTTAAGTTATTTATTAAAATAAGGCGTTATATGGTATCTTTTCTTTTTCGGGAATTGATCGGCCATATTTCCGGCGGCCTTTCGGTGGATACACTCAGGGCAGTATCATAAAGTGCAACAGTCGGACAAATATGGAATGGTAATCCATATAATAAATCGCCCACCTTGTAGCCGTGATTTTCACCTGCCTCAAGTACCAGGTGTTCTTCGCTTTGGCTTACAGGAATCAAATTTGGGGCGTTAAGGAAAGTTATCCTTTGCGACAAGCTATTTTCTGCCGATACGGCTTTATGTCCAAGATCCGTACAGATAAGGTTTTTATCTGGTAGAGATACAATTCTGGAAAGCACTAATGCTGCCGGTAAGAAGGGTTGTTCATGGAAAGCTTGCTGATAGCCATGATCCCAAAGGGCAAAGGTCCCCGGACTGCATTCAAAGTTGCTGGCTGCTGCATAAATCGGAAAACTCGGTGTACCACCAGCGATGACTTTTGGTTTGTGCTGGTCATGTTGTTCGATCTGTTCACTTAGGTCCTGGAGCACTGTGATGATTGCCTCGACTTTCTCTTGCCGGATACTATAGTCGCTATCATGAACATGACCGTCATAGGCATGCAAACCAAGTACATTTAATCCTTCCATGGAGCGGAGGTCTTCATAGAGTTTAAATGCTTTGCTCGAAAGAACGCCTGTCCGGTTCATGCCTACATTCACATCGATAAATACCTGTATAGTTGTGTTATGTTGTTTCGCAGCTGCAGCGACGCTTGATGCGGTTTCTTTATTGTCTACAAGGCAGCTGAATTTGGTTTTTGGAAATCGTTCCTGTAAAACCATGAACCGGGTGATATTAGGACCCACTGGTTGGTAAGCGAGTAATACATCGGGGGCTTCACAAATGCCCAACATCTCAGCTTCTGCAATGGTAGCACATTTGAATTGCTGTAACCCTGCGGCTAACAGCAGTCTGGTGACCTCAGCAGATTTATGTGTCTTGACATGTGGACGCAAACGGCTTTTATGATCGATCATACCGAGTAGCATTTTTATATTTTCCCGGATACGGTCTTCATAAAAGATCAATCCCGGGGAATCAATGTTTGCCAGGTTTTCCAGTTCATACCAGTTTGACTTATTCATAGTTGATAATTGTAATTAATTGACCAATAAATCAATATAGATTAATGCACTCCTTTTTTGATCAGTACAATTCAAAGAGTGCCTCCACTTCTACGGGAATATTATCTGGTAAGGATCCGAAACCTACAGCACTTCTTACGCCGACACCATGCTCTGGTCCCCATACTTCAGCAAATAATTCACTGCAACCGTTGATGATAAAAGGATGCTTTTCGAAATCAGGCGTACAGTTCACCATACCCAACACTTTTATCACACGTTTTACTTTGTCCAGGCTGCCTAGATTAGCTTTAATCGTAGCTAACATGGTCAGACCTACTTGTCTTGCCGCCATTTTGCCCTCATCCTGATTCAGATCTGCTCCTATCCTTCCAATAATCAAGGTTTTGTCGTCATTTACAGGGCCATGTCCGCTTAAATAGAGCTGTTTACCATCAATGAGGCAAGGTTTATAAACACCTAAAGGTGCAGGTGCTGGCGGGAGATTTAATCCCAATTTTTCAAAACGTTGGTCTGCAGTTAGATTTTCCATGTTAGAAGATACATTGTGTTTTATACTAATTAATTTATTCCAGGCAATTTATTTATCCCAGGCAATTTACAAAAGAGCATTGAGAATCAAAATGCCAATCAGTCCTACGGTCCCAACAATGGTTTCCATCAATGCCCAGGAACGGAATGTTTCTTTGAGGCTGAGGTTAAAATATTCCTTAAACATCCAGAAGCCAGAATCATTCACATGGGAAAACATCAGGCTTCCGGCACCCACGGCAAGCACCATCAGATTTGGATCAGTCTGTGCGTTGACCATTAGTGGAAACGCAATTCCTGCAGTTGTTAATCCGGCTACGGTAGCGGAGCCTACAGCAAAGCGGATTAAAGCGGCAATCAGCCAGCCTAAAAATAAAGGTTCAACTGATATTCCCTGAAGGTACTTTGCTATTTCGAGGCTTACCCCGGTTTGTACCAATATTTCCTTCAATGCCCCTGAGCCTGCAATAATCAATAAGATCATGGCGATGTCCTTAATTGCTTCCCCGTAAATGAACATGATATCGCTCATTTTCTTTCCCCTTGATAAGCCAAGCAGCCAGGTGGCGATCAGCAGTACAATCATCATCACGATAGATGGGTTCCCTATGAAACTGATGACTGGGGAAAGTGCTGAACCTGCCGGCAAGAGTAACGGCAGGATAGATGCCAGGGCCAATAAAATTACAGGAAGCAAGGCTGTGAACAAGCTGATCCACCGCCCTGGCAAATCTTCCGACGGCATTTCTTTAGTTCTGAAGGAAGCAAGTGGTTTTGCCTCTATATGTTTCAATGATTTGGAAAAGATAGGTCCTCCAACCACAATGGCAGGTATGGCTACGATCATTCCGTAAAATAAGGTAAGTCCCATATTGGCATCAAATTGCACCACAAGTGCTGCAGGCGATGGATGCGGAGGTAAAAAGCCATGGGTTACTGACAAGGCTGCCAGCATGGGTAAACCAATATAGATCGCATTAAGCTGGTAACGGTAAACCACAGAAAAAATCAGGGGAACCATTAACACAAAGCCAATTCCATAATATAAGGGGATGCCAATGATGAAACCCGTAATGACCATTGCCCATTGGATATGTTTTTTTCCAAATGTGCTCATCATCACCTCGGCAATTTTTTGTGCTGCACCACTTTCTGCTACCAATTTACCCAGCATTGCTCCTGTCGTAATGATGATTACCAGTGAGCCTAATACATCACCCATCCCTTTTTCAACTGCGCCAGCAATTTTTGTTAATGGTAAACCCAGGCTAATGCCTGCTATTATAGATACCACCAGAAAAGAAAGAAAAGCGTTGATCTTAAAGACGGAGATCATGACGATCAACAGAATGATGCAGAGTAAGACGGTGAGTATAGTCATCAATTAAATATCAAGATAATTAACAACTAATCAAAAGATTAATCAAGAAGTTAGGGAATTTACCGCCATTTATGATTTTACAAAATAGTGTTTGGATGATCATCACCTGCTGGCTCATCCTGACGAGGGGCATTTAATACAATTAACCATTATCATTTCACTTGCGTTATCAACAGCTGTTTAATCCAGCCAAGCTCGGGTGTGGTGCCTTTTTTAATGGTTAAGAAATATTTTGTTTGCCAATTTTGAGTTTTCTCAGCTTGTTTATTTGTCGCAATGTCCCAGGGTGGATAGAAAGCTCATCATTGTCTTTCGTATATCAAATATTTGCTAAATTTGAATGACAAGGACATGTCTTAAAATCAAGGGCTGGACCCCTGCACAATCCACTAAAGGTATTGTTTGTGTATTAAAGATTATATACTTATGAGCAACATTAAAAGCATTGAAAAGGAGTTGTCTCCAGAGCAGCGTGAAGAATTACTGAACGCGTTGAAAGTCCGTTTTGAGAAAAACATGGACCGCCATAAAGGCATGGAATGGGCTAAAGTACAAGCGAAGCTTGAATCGAATGCTGAAAAACTGTGGTCGCTCCATGAAATGGAAAGAACTGGGGGTGAACCAGATATTGTTGCCCATGATAAAAATACGGGCGAGTACATTTTTTATGACTGTTCAGCGGAAAGTCCGAAAGGTCGCAGAAGTCTTTGTTATGATGTTGAAGCACTGGATGCCAGGAAAGAAAATAAACCGGAAGGTAGCGCTATTGGTATGGCAGCTGACATGGGCATTGAACTGCTAACAGAAGAAGAATATCGGGCGTTGCAGCAATTTGGAAAATTCGACTTGAAGACGTCGAGTTGGTTGAAAACACCTGCAGCTATAAGGAACTTAGGCGGCGCCATCTTTGGTGATCGCCGTTACGACAATGTCTTTGTGTATCACAACGGTGTGCAATCTTATTATGCTGCAAGGGCTTTCCGTGGTTCGCTAAGCGTCTGATTTGATCATCTTAGCGTGCATTTTAAGTCAGAATCTTTACTATATTTTATAAAGTAGAGCGGAATGTCTAAATTTGCGCCAACATGAAAATAAATTATTTTAAATACATCAATACTTTTTTTGTGGTCGCACCAATGACCTTATTAATGGCATTTATAGCAATGGTATTAAACAACGGCTATATTCATGAAGATTGGGTTAGGCGTTTTTTTAGTTCATGGCTGATCATGTTTCCAATTGCATACCTGTCTGCACTAATGATTATTCCATTTGCAAGGAAGGTGACCAACCGGTTGTTTCAGGTATAAGAATATAAGATCAATCTGGCTTGGGGTGCATCTTTTTCCGCTGTCTAGAATAAAGGGTTTGTTCTAAAGTATTTCCCATCTTCAAACTTGACAACGATCCATCGTCATCAATAGGGTTCAGCATTTTGTTGTTTTTCGTCAAATAGTGTCAGAGTTCTGCTCCAGTAAGCATATCATAAGTATTGGACACTTCTTCTATGGCGGCATAACCACTATAGTTCAATCCTGATTGACCTAATTTAGATTTCTTTGTGGTGACGATAATTACGCCATTTGCAGCTCTTGACCCATATATAGCCGTAGAAGAGGCATCCTTCAAATATCAATATTTTCTATGTCTGCTAGGGCAAGCAGATCTATAGAAGCTCCCGACATGAAACATCTTGAGCAAATTTTACATAAAAAATTTCATAGTTAACAGAATTTAATATACATTATCTGGTATATACATGGGAGTTAAAGCGTTGAAAATCTGTTAAATATGGCCTCTTTCGTAAATAAAGATTCAATTGTCAGAGAGATCTGGGGGAAGGCTGATACCATCCTGTTTATTTTTGCAGGTGCGGCTGCTGAATTTGCGTTGAATAAAGCGGTAGACTGGCTGTATTTCACCGGCCGTCTCCCTGCAGATCCGCTTGGGAGATTGTTCTCTACCGTGTCTTATGCCCGAAGGATTGTTTTCTCTGAACATGAGGAGGCGCTGAATGCCATTGATAAAATCGCTGCCATACACCAAACAGTGGAAGATAATCGTGGTGCAAAAATACCCGACTGGGCTTACCGAGATGTATTGTTTATGCTCATTGATTACTCCATCCGGTCATTTGAAGTACTGGAGCGGAAACTCCAGGAAGAAGAAAAATCAGAGGTTTTTAATGTCTTTTATCGTGTAGGGCACCGCATGGGCGTTAAAGGCTTACCCCTTACTTATCAAGCCTGGAAACAGATGCGCGACGCGCATTTAATACAGGACCTCATCAAAAGTGAGTTTACGGTTGATTTGTATCGACAATACAAAAAACATCTTGGGGGGCCAAGGTATCTCCTTTTAAAAGAGGTACAAGTGTTGGTGGTGCCAAAACAAGTGAATAAGCTGCTTGCGCTGGGAAATGTTCCACTACTGCTTCCCGTGTTAGGTGCCTATAAATTAACACGGTTTCTTAAAATAGAAGGGATATTTAAAAATGCACTGCTGCCTGCTGCCTATAAATCGCAGATTCAGGAACTGGATGTCGTTAAAGATTACGCGGAGTGAGTGGGCGATTATGATTCAAGAATACTTTCAAGCATAGAGTTCCTGGCACTTTTCACAAAAATAGGCTGTCCTCTTTGTTTTTCCCAAAGTGCGGAGGTGTATAGGCGTATGATCTCTTGGGCAAGCCTTCTGGTAATGTATTTTCATTCCACCTTCAGTCCTGTCGCTCCGCTCCCATTCCAGGTGCTCAAAACCTTTAATAACTGCCACCTCAATCATTTCCTTAAGCTTTGCTTCTGGTATTTTACCGATGATACTCTCAGGATGCACATGAGTTTCAAATAAGATCTCATCTTTTAACTTATTACCGACTCCAGAAAAGATATCCTGATCTAATAACGCATCGCAAGCCATAAGTTTGGGCTTTTGAAACACCTTTTCTAGTGCGCGCTCCGGATTCCAATCCGGGTTCATGATATCCGTCGTCCAATCAATCACCTCATCTAATGTTTCCTCAATGATGGTGCTTTCGCAAGCGTAAAAATTAAGCTCACCACTTTCAAACCGCATTCCCAGCTTTAACTTCCCGTCTTCCTTCTTTTCGTTAATTCTATAATACCCCAATAACATCAGGTGAATTCTTACGGCAAAGTCGGGGAAACAAATAAAAAATTCCTTTCCATGCGTCTTAAAATCAAGTACAGGCTGATCAACCAGACGATTGACATCCATCTTTTTTGATTCGCCCGTTGCTTCAAGAACTTTATTCCCTACAAAAGGCTGAACCTTTTCTTTTAGATAAAACATAAAAGGACCTTCAGGCATAATAATTTAAATTTGGTAAGAAGTTGGACCGGTTGACAAGCATTAATTAAATTTAACAATAAAAATCAAAAAGATTTATCATTTCTATAATCAAAGCATCATCAACTTACCGCTTCATTACCATTAATAAACAAATTATATACCAATGATAATGGAAGGAGATTAGATGAGCCAGGCATCTACAGTAGATCTACGTTTTCACAGTAAAAGGTAGATACAACGTACATCCATGGTAGATCCACCCTAGATACATTATCAGCTGATCATAGCCTAACTAACCCGGTTTGCTGATTCCTATGATGTCGTTCAAAATTCTGCAGGTGCTTACACCCTATTTAAAGTGGTCAATGGTCAATGGATAAAAAATGAGCAACCAGGTATTGCTTACATGCGTTTCCCTGTTTTTTACAGAACTGCAGCCGGAATCATGTCGACGGCTAAAGAAATGGCAAACTGGATCATTGCCCTTCAAAATGGCCAATTGTTACAGCAAAAATCCAGCATAGCCACTTTATGGGATCCCGCTATATTGAATAACGGAAAAATTGGCGGGTTCAATCAACTGACCAATGGTTATGCCCTGGGATGGCCAACCGTTTACCAGGGAAGAGCATCCCGCTGTAGCACCGGTGGGTGGCGGCAGGTCTGCTTTGTTTGTTTACACGAAAGATGATCTTTCCATCATTATACTTACCAATATGATGGGCGGTAGTCCTGAAGGTTTTACGGATGAGGTGGCAGGTTATTATATTCCGGAGATGCATGCGGCTAATGGCTTTGGCTTGGCTCCTGCTGTTAAAAAACTACGCGCTGAATTGTTGAAACAGGGATTTAATAAAGCGGTGACAGCAGCTTCAAATTTAAAGAAAAAAGATCCTGCTTTTAGTTTAAAGGAGGATGACCTTAATGCCTGGGGATATCAACTTTTAAATCAGAAAGAAATTGGTAAAGCATTGTCAATCTTCAAACTAAATGTTTCACTATCTCAAAGCGCAAATACTTATGATAGCCTGGGAGAAATCCAGGAAATGATGGGTGATACTGAATCGGCGCTTGTCAGTTATAAAAAGTCTTTAAGTCTGAATCCTAAAAATAAGAATGCTGAAAATCGAATAAAAGCGCTTTCAGGCCGATAAGATCAGTCAGTTCAACGCTTCAAAATCTGCAAAGCATAGATCCCGGAACAGGTCCGGGATCTATGCCGCTAACCCGCCTTATGGTTACTATTAAGGCTTCAATACCACTTTAACACAATTATCCTGTTTTTCATCGAAGATCTTATAAGCATGCGAAACTTCACTTAACGGTAAGGTATGTGTGATGATATCGTCTAATACCACTTTTTCCTCTTTGACCAATTCAATTAGTTTGTCGATATAATTAAGCACTGGGGCTTGTCCTTGTTTAATCGTCAGTCCCTTATCAAAGATCCTGAACAGCGGGAAATTGTCTGATGGGCTGCCGTATACGCCAAGAATAGATACTGTGCCATTTCGTCGAACGGCCTCAAAACACATTTCCAGCACCTTTGTGCTCCCTTTTTCAAAGTTGATGGTAGATTTGATTCTATCCATCAGGTTACGTTCCGGTTCAAAGCCCACCGCATCAATGCAAACATCAGCACCCCTGCCTTGTGTCATTTCCCGGATGGCCTCCACAACCTTAACTTTATGTGGATTAAGGGTATCTACATTATTTACGGCTTTAGCTTTTTCAAGTCTGTAATTTAATGGATCTATGGCAATGACCCTGCCGGCACCATTTAACCAGGCCGCCTTTTGTGCCATGAGCCCAACCGGCCCTGAACCAAAAATTGCCACGACCTCACCCCCTTTAAGTTGTGCCCAATCAACACCTGACCATCCTGTAGGGAAGATGTCTGTTAAAAACAAAGCCTGTTCATCAGTAATGTTATCCGGGATGATTCTGGGGCTTACATCAGCATAAGGAACCCGGACATACTCTGCCTGCCCTCCAGCATAACCTCCATAGAGATCGGTATACCCGAACAAGGCAGCTCCTTTTTGATCCATCAAATCACCATTAGGGCCATAATGTTTATAATTGGAGTTCTCACAGGCTGGAGAAGCACCATGGCTGCAGAAAAAGCAGTGACCACATGCAATTGGAAAAGGCACTATGACTCGGTCACCCTTTTTAAGGTTCTTAACCTCCTTGCCTACTTCCTCTACAATGCCCATAAATTCATGGCCCATCACCATATCGGTGGTTTGAGGAACGGCCCCGCTAAGAATGTGAAGATCGGATCCGCAGATTGCTGTGGAAGTTACTCTTAAAATAACATCCGTAGCCAATTCAATACGGGGATCTGCTACGGTGGTATAACTGATATCCCCTGGTTTGTGGAATACTGCTGCTTTCATAATTCTCTGTTTTAAAAGTTTTAGTTATAAAGCAACGTATGTGGTAATTAATTGTTTGACTATCTGCTTAACAATTAGACTAATGGCCATCAATCATGGTACCTCTATCATAAAAAAACGCCTTTAAATTTCTTTAAAAGCGTTTAATCCAGGTATCGATACCGATCCCAATATTTATACCCGGGACATTAACCAAACTATTTATTTCCTAATGCTTTTTGTAAAGCTTGTGTGGTTGTATAATATTTAGCAATCATATTTGGTACTTCCCATTCAGGCATATTTCCTTCTTTTAAAAATCTAAGGTATTTTTTAGTGACCTCCGCGAAATGAGCTTCATGTCCTTGCTTTAAACTTTCAGGAATGATAATTTCCCATCCGTTTTTGACTTTTTTATAACTCAACTCCGGATAGTTTACCTGAAAAGCTTTAATCGTGGCTTTTAAACTTTCCTCATCACCATTTTTGGTAAGCGGCTCCACATATAACGTCGGTTTATACCCCTGTTCTTTACCTTGTTTAATAATGATATTGGCCTTGGTCCCTCTCATAATTGAGTAATGGGTATCGCCGGTACCAGTTGGTGCCTGGAAATTCCAGATCACAGATACTTTAGCGTGTACGCCTTTGATAGTGTAGTTCATCTCGCCATTAGAAAATACATTTAATACGGTATCCTTTACATCCTTTTTAAGGAATTCAGGGTAGGTATCGCTTTTAGTGGAAATCTTAAATTGTGATGGCGTTATGGCAGTCGTCCAGCGTTTAGCCGCAATCATTTGAATGTCCTTCTTATAATCCAGGGTAACATCAGGAAAACATTCCCATTGAATCAGGTCTACCAAATGTGTGGTTACATCCACTAGTCCATGACCTTCCTGCTCCACATCATAATACCATGTTGGTCTGATTAACGGAGATCCGGAAACAAATTTAGAAAAATGGTGTACACTTTCTTTTGTCACTGCGGGATTTTCCAGCGTTCCTTTTTCGAGTTCGCCAAACAGTTCTTTCTGTTGCGACAATTCTTTTTGGAGGATGCTGGTGATTTCATAACGCTCGGTCATGATATCATACAATAACACCTTGTTCTTTTTCGCAGCAGTAAAAGCATCAAGCAGTACTTCAAAACCCTGGGCATCGATAGCCATAGGTTTATCAGATAAAACATTCAAACCTGCTTCTACTGATTTTTTAATGTAAGCAGTTTTTTTCTTGTTGTTACCGGCAAGAACCACCACATTTCCAGCCTTTTGTTCCAGCATTTTTTCGAAGTAATCATCTCCTTTATAGACAGATTGCTCCCAATTTGTGGGGTTTTCTGCCTGGGTATTGTATTTATCGATAAGTTTGAGGTAGGCATTCAGTTCTAAACCTTCCGGTGCGTAAACACTGACTACCGGGTTAACGTCATCGTACATCGATTTTTGGACCAATGCTGCATGAAAGTGTCCCGGATCTACCGTGATTAATTTTACAGGGTATTCATTAGCTTCTTTATTACTTTTTGCGGAACATCCTGCTAATAAAAGCACACATACGCCTGCGCCTGCACCTACTACTTTACTTTTATTCATCGCCCAGCTTCTTATTTTATGTCCCGAGAAAGCATAAAACACTAAATATAAATAACATGGAAACAATACCCAGTAAGCTTGTCTTACATCATATACATCAGCAAAGTGGCCATAAAACAAAGGCAAAATCGCATTTCCGCAAAGACCCATGATCATGATTGAAGCTCCGATTTTTGTAAAGCGGCCCAACCCATCTAAAGCCAAGGGCCAGATTCCAGCCCAGACCATTGAATTTGCAAATCCAAGTAATACAATAAACCAAATAGAAACATCAGCAGTAGTACCCAGTATGGTAATTGGGCCTTTAGCGAAAATAATTAACAGGGTGAAAATAACACCCAGCACGGTACATAAACGCAAAGCATTCACCTGGCTGATAAATTTGGGTATACTGATGATCCCTAAAATGTAGCCTATGATGGTTGCCGCTAAAGTATAAGAAGGAAAAACTTTTGCCTCCATTAATTGGATATTCATGGAGCCGGCATAACCGATTATGGTATCAATTGCAATTACTTGTGTGCCTACATGCAGGAAGATGCCTAATGCTCCTAAAATAAGGTGTGGGAATTGAAATATACTGGTTTTATTAGAGTTTGCAACAGCAACAGTACCTGTTTCATGTTCTGTATCGATTTCAGGTAAAGGAGAAAATCTAACAAATAAGCCCAGTCCGAGAAGTATGATACCCACACAAGTGTAAGGTAAGATCACCCTGCGGATCAACTCATCCAGAACCAGGTTTTTTTCCGCCTCACCCATAAATGGAATTTGCTTAAATAATTCGCTGTCCGTACTTCTTAAAATCACAGCTGCAAATAATAAAGGCGCTAAAATACCAGCAGCTTTGTTGCAGATTCCCATGATGCTAATGCGCTGGGCAGCACGTTCTTTCGGCCCCAATACGGTTATATAAGGGTTCGCTGCTGTTTGTAATATGGCTAAACCTGCTCCTAATGTGAATAGCCCCACCAGGAAGATTTCATAGGTACGAAGATAAGCAGCCGGTACGAAAATAAAAGCCCCAATAGCCATTGTCCAGAAACCTACCATCATCCCCTTTTTAAATCCCACCGATTTTAAAAGGTAGGAAGATGGAACAGACATCACAAAATAAGATATGTAAAATGCGAAAGCCACCAGGTAAGATTGGAAATTGGTAAGCTCGCAGGCGATTTTGAAATAGGGAATTAATATCGCGTTCACCCAGCTGACAAAGCCGAATATAAAAAATAACAATCCAATAATGAGGATTGATAAGGTGGTTTCCCGTTTACTTAAGGAACTGACACTTATTGAAGAAACTTTGTTTTTCATTGGAATTTAGTTTGTTTTTCAACGGTAATGAAGCTATTCTAAGCTTATTGATTGCTTTTTTGTAAGCTGCAAGCTTATGATGGTTTCATTAGTATATTTTGGTTATTCAAAGGTGATGAAGCGATGAGCAGCAAGCTATCATCAGCTTATTTCCCGGGAGTTGTTACAGTTTTTAATTGTGGTTCTAACATTCCCAGGCTCGGTAAAATGTTGAAAGAGGCCGTATCATAAATTAAATGTGATTTATGATACGGCCTTAATGATTAGCTTAAACTTTAGGTTCCCATCCTGGCTGATATTCTCTGCTCCAGAATTTTAATGCTTCTTTGTTATTTAAGATGTGACCATTACTCGCATCAATATCAAGGGTGCTGCCGCTTCGTTGAGCGATGTTTCCCAATTGTACCAGCAAAGTGCTTTGATGTCCACTTAAGATATCTGCATTAAGATTCTCACCTTTACGGATGGCGTTGAAGAAGTTTTGAATGTGGTAGCCATCGAGTACTTGTGATGGATTAGTAAGACTGGTTGCATCTACAACAACATCATTTTTTACTGACTTTACCAGTTTGTTGTTCAAATCATGGATAACGTAGGCGTTATTTCCATCTATTTGCAATGTTCCATTTTCACCATAGAATATAACACCTACGGTAGCACCTTCAACTGTACGTCCATTACAGCTTCTGCCTTCCCAGCTGATCGCTCCTTTTTTACCAAATTCCATATTGATGACTTGTGTATCTGGTGTTTCCCAGTCGTCATTGTAACGATATCTACCACCTGCTGATGAAACTTTGGTCGGATAATCAACTTGTAGCCCCCATCTGGCAATATCCACCATATGTGTACCGTTATTTAAAGCTTCACCAGTACCCCAGTTCCAAAACCAATGCCAGTTATAGTGAATAAGGTTGTCCTTGAACGCTTGTCTTGGCGCAGGTCCTTGCCATAAGTCAAAGTTCAGATAATCCGGAACTGCTGCCGTTTTACCGATGCCAATAGAAGGGCGGTTATTTGAATACCAGGTTTTTGCGAAATAAGGGCGGCCGATCACTCCATTATGTAGTTCTTTAATAGCTGCAACTATATTTGGCCATGAACGGCGCTGGTTACCCATTTGGATTACATTTTTATATTTCCCTACAGCTGCCACCAGAATCTCACCTTCATTAGGATTGTGACTGGCAGGTTTCTCTAAATAAACATGTTTTCCTGCTTGTGAAGCCAGAATTGCCGCCGGAGCATGCCAATGATCTGGTGCCGCCACGACCATGGCGTCTACATCTTTATATTCAAGGGCTTTTCTGAAGTCCGGTTGTGCTTTCGGACGCTTTTTTTGCGTTGTAGCAACTTTTGCTATACATTTTTCTGCAGCGCGACTGTCGACATCACATACATAGGTGATTTCACAGTTTGGCTGAAGCGAAAAGTTGGTCGCCAATGCCAGTCCCCTGGCATTTACGCCCATCATCGCTACTTTAATTCTATCATTTGACCCGATAATACTTGCATAACTTTTCGCGCTAAAGCCTGGGAGAATACCTCCAAAAGAGAGCGCAGCGGCACCAGTAACTGCATGTTTTATAAAATTCCTGCGGGTGTTTTCTGTTTCTTTCATAATTTTCAGATTGATCCTGTCTTAATATTTTAACCTTTTTTAATAAATTCTGATAACAGTACAGGCTTACCATCTCTTGCCTTACTTGCATCTGCTGCTTCCATAAAAGCACAAATTTCAAGGGTTTCTTCAGGTCTGACTGGCACTGTTCCAGATTCAAAAAAATTGATGATTTGTATCAATAATGGATTATAACCCTTGAACTTACCCAGGTTAACCGTCGCTTTTTCTCCGAATACGGTAGCTCCATACTCGCTTTTTCCATTACGAGTGCCACGGAAAGTTCCAATACGGTTATCATCCCAAATTCCAACTACCTCATCCACATCAGGTGTGTGTACACGAGTTACACTTTTACAACCTGTTCCCATTAATGTAAATAGAATTTCAACACCATGGATACCGTACCAGAAAAAATCAGGATGGGTCTTTTCAAAAGCAGCAGGGCTATATGTATGAGCACCTAATACTTTGCCGATCTTTCCTTGGTTAATATCATCTATGCCATCTATATATCGCAGGGACGATGAAGAGAATACGGGTGTATTGTATTTTTTAGAGGCATCGAAAATAGCTTTTGCATCAGCAACAGATGCCGCTATTGGCTTGTCTATAAACATTCTTTTGCCTGCTTTTAAAACAGGTAATGCTTGTTCAAGGTGAAGGCGGCCATCATTCGTTTCCAGCAACACAAAATCAACCTTTTTTAATAAATCATTGATTGAGCTCACGATCTCTACGCCCATTTTTTTCACTTCTTCAATGTAACCCGGAATTCTATCTACGCTTGATTTAATGTCATTGCTTCCTTTAGGGTAGGCGGCCACCACTTTATATCCTTTATACTCCGGCAGCGCATCTGTGGCATTCAATGTTTTTGTAAAAGCAACTGCATGTGATGTATCTAGTCCTATAATTCCTACTCTTTTGCCTTTCATTTTACTTTGTGCAAAAAGTGGATTTAAACTTCCTGAAAACGTCAATCCGGCTCCGGTTATTGCAGCAAGTTTTATAAAACGACGTCGGTTATAATTATCCTTCATATTGGTCTATTTAGTTATAAATGGTTTAGGTTAATATATACTATTTCTAAGAAGATCTTAAATTGAATATTCGGGCTTCCAAAATTGAACATTTCCCGTGTCAATAGTTTGATTTCCCATGTGAACGGCAATTGCCGCGTCTCGTCCTGTTTCTACATTCGAAAATGGTTTTTTATTATTTCTGATGCAATCAGCGAAATCCAGCAAGGCGTAAGCCGTTGGGTCCAGGTTCATTCCATCCTGGGAAATGTATTCAACGGGAATACCTTGTCCTTTTTTGATAGATTCAATCGTGGCTCCGGTAACACCATCAACTGTTCCGTAGTTTTTCTTGGTTTGCTCAGGATAAATGAATGCTTTTTCCCGTTCAATCACTATGGATGCCTTAGTACCTAAAATGCGCATCGCATAACCGTTATGCTCGTTGGAGAGTATAGAGGTAACATTCGATTTAATGCCCTTCTGGTATTCATAGATGGTGTGAATATGATCATTGGTTTCACGCCCGTCCTTCCAATAGTTTATCCCGCCTAAGCCGGTAACCTTAATCGGATGATCATCAAGCATCCAATTCACCACATCAATTTGATGAGCACATAGTTCGGCCAGTAAGCCCCCCGAATATTCTTTGTACATCCTCCAGTTAACCTGGCGTTCAAGTTGCGCATCAGGGACAGGCCGACGCCAATCTGAATTTCTGTTATATTGAGACTCAATTGCTGTAATTGTTCCTAACCAGTTATTGGAGATCATCTCCTTGATTTTGTGGTACATGGCATAATAACGGTATTGATGCCCAACCTGTAATACCAGTTTGCTGGTCTTCATCCGGTTTACCAGCGCCACCGCCTGGGGAATGTCATAAGTCATAGTTTTCTCTACATACACATGCTTTCCTGCACTTAAGGCGTCCATTACCATCTGATAATGTAAATAAAGTGGTGTGGCAATAATCACTGCATCAATATCTTTATTTTTAAGCAGGCTATGGTAGTCTTTATAGGCTTTTGCCTTAGGCGCAGCCACAGCTATGCCGTTTTGCAGATTCTTATCTACAATGTCGCAACAGGCAATTAACTCTGTACCAGCCGTATTTTTTAACAAATTAGCCAGTCCTAAACCTCGCTGTCCGACACCAATTAATGCCACCCTTACCCTGTTCTGTTTTGAAATACGACTTGCAAAAGCGGGCATATCCACCATGGCTAAACTTGATAAAGCTATAGTTCCGCTGGTGATAAATTTCCTTCTCGAGATGAATCCGTTCATATTGATTAGTTACGTGTACGTTACCGAAGATAAAAAATAAAAATACTTTTTACCAATTTTATCAACTTACTTTTGAAATATTAATGATACAATATATGTTTTATTTAAAAAACCTATAAAATATACCTTAGTGCAAATTTTCTAGTGTTTTTATATGAAACACTAGTTCTTATAAAATTCAGAATTTTCACGGGTAATAATGTCAATCGGCATAAATTGTGTTTTTTCCACATTCATTGATAACACTAATTTACGATGTAAACTCATTAGTCCTTTGTATGCTTGTTCTTGTGGTTTTTGGCAGATCAAGAAATCTATGATGTCCTTTTTTAAATACTCAATATTTTTCTCTAAAAAGTCGTAACCCACCAGTAATATTTTAGTATTGTCGGTTTCTTCCAGATAACGAGCCACAGCCATCACCCTTGAATTGGTAACAAATACAGCATCAATATTCGGGTGATCTTTGAAAGCTGTCAGTAGATTCTTTTTTATGGAGAGGTAATCAGTTTGTCTGATATCAATTTTGACAATATCAATACCTGAATCGTTGTCTTTAAAGTAAGCCCGGAAGCCCTCTTCTTTCCTTAATAAATGGTGATGATTGTCTATCTCTTTTGAAATATTGACAAGAAGGATTTTTGCGTCTTTTTTAAGGACATAATTCATTAAATGTGCACCCGTATATCCGCTATGAAATAAATTCGGCCCAATATAACATAAGCTTTTCCGGTTTGGAACATCAGAGTTTATAAATACATAAGGTATGTTACGCTCTTCGCAGATTGTCGTAAAGTTTGTAGCCTCTTCGATAAACATAGGGGCCAACAAAACGCCGTCGACTTCCTTTTTAAGGATGGCTTTCGCCTGACTGACAAAGGTTGCTTTATCGTTTTGATCAAAGAAATACTTTTCGACACTAATTCCATAACGTTTGATCTCCGCTTCTGCTTCTAAGATACCATTTAAGGGTGCAACCCAATAAGTTGTTTCCTCAGATACTTCTGGTATCAATATAGCGAAGTGAAAAACTTTTCGCGTAGCCAGGCTTCTTGCCAATAAGTTTGGCTGGTAATCAAGTTCTTTTATAATCGCCAGTATCTTATCTTTCGTTTTTACAGACACTCCCGTGCGGTTATGAATAACCCGGTCTACTGTTGCAATAGATACATTTGCTCTTTTTGCAATCTCTTTCACACCAACCAGTTCCTTATCTATAGGTTTCATTCGTTTATCTTTTTCTTTAATAATGAAATGATCATTAGCTGTTATGCTTCGCTATTTAAGCCGCAGGCTGAATGCTTCATTAGTTATTATTTGTTTTTCCCAGCAACCTGCTACTGTCTTTGTCCAGGTAAAGAATTGCCTCCTGGTGTTTCTTTAATATAGTAGAAGGATACTTTTCTGAAATTTCGCTAATTATTGTATAATACACCGCCTGCGCTTTTTTCTCCCCTGGCACCATGCAATATGCATATTTACTTTTAAATAATGCAGGTATAGTTAATGTCAAGGCATGCGTTGGTACTTCACTAACTTCTATAAAACATCCATCATTTACCTGCTGATTACGGCATTGCTCATCTAAGGTGACCACTTTTACCAAAGTACTGTCTTCAAAATCAGCAACATGGGGATCATTAAATGCAAGGTGGGTGTTTTCACCAATTCCCAGACATACAATATCGCATGGATATTTTTTTAACAGCATCTCATAACGTTTACACTCGGTTTCCAGGTCTGAAGCATTTCCGTTTAAATAGTGAACTTCATTAAAGGGAACTTTACCAAATAATTTATGACGTAAAAAATTACCAAAACCTTGCGGTGCGTCTGCTGGCAAGCCAATATACTCATCCATATGAAAAGCATTGATCTTTGACCAATCAATTTGTTTTTCAATTAGTGCAGCCAGGAACTCATTTTGAGATGGTGCCGCGGCAAAGATCATATTGACAGATTCCTGCGACTGCAGCAATTCATTAATTTTTGCTTCCACAGCAGCTGCAGCAAGCGCTCCCATTTCTGCCCGGGTTTCAGCGGTCACGACCTTCAATTGTTCAACTTCTTTAATCATTTTAATTTCTTATTACGGTCAATATTATTTAAACACTTATTGCTTTTTATTGATTTTCAGGTGCGGTATAAATTATTTCTCCTTTCACTATGGTGGTCTTAATATTGATTTGATTATCAAAAATTAAAATATCAGCATCTTTCCCTGCCACCAGTGAGCCCTTTGTATCTGTAAGCCCCATAATACGTGCAGGCGTACTGCTCATCATCTCCACAGCCTCCATCAGTGGAACCCCTGCCATGTCAATCATGGTACGAATCAAACGATCAGCGGTTGCTACACTTCCTGCAAAGGCAGATCTGTCCGGTAATTTTGCAACTCCATCTTCTACAATTACCTTTAAACCACTCTCTCTGTTTCCAAGAATACTATCCCCGGGTGGCATACCCGCTGCACGCATGGCATCAGTAACTAATGCGGTCCTTCCCGGACCTTTAATTTTATAAACCAATTTCAATAAAGGCTCAGGCAGATGTATTCCATCAGCAATAATTTCAACATCCATTTTATCGATGATAAAAGCAGCTTCTACAGCTCCGGCGTAACGGAATGCATTTTTTCTGGTGACCCCTGACATCGCTGAATAAAGATGGGTTGCTAATGTATAGCCATTTTCATAGCCTTCCAGTACTTCCTCATATATCGCATCGGTGTGCGCAAGGGCTACCAGAATTCCTTTTTCACGTAAGCGTCTGGAGAATAGTAAGGCACCCTTTAGTTCAGGTGCAGCACTCCAACGCTTTATGGCCGAGGTCCTTGACAAAATATCTTCGTACTCTACAGGATCAGGGTTACGGATATAACGCGGATCCTGTGCCCCCCTTTGACTCAATGCAAAATAAGGCCCCTCTAAATGTATTCCTAAAAACTGCGCACCTTTATGATTTATTTTGTTTGCTTCTTCATAACATTCAAGAGTTTTAAAAAGCACTTCTTTCTCAGAAGTTAAAGTAGTCGGCAACATGGAAGTGGTACCATACTTAGCATGTGTTTCAGCGATTTTTAAGAAAGCTTCTACAGAATTATCCATAAAATCATATCCGCCACCGCCATGGACATGAATATCCATAAAACCAGGTGAAATATATTGTCCTTTGGCATCAATTGTCTTGGCATGCGGAGCATCAATATCGCCATGGGCTACTTCCAGTATTTTTCCCCCGTCAACTAAAATAGTTCCATTTTCTATAGTGCGGTAGGGCGTAATGATTTTTCCGTTAAATATTTTAAGCATAGTAAAACTGAGTTATGATTATTCAATCACTAAACGAACCCAAATATAATATTTGTTTTCGTGTACGTACACGAATCTTGTAAAAATGTCATTTTTATTTTAACTTTTAATTTTGTGACGTCATGAAGTGTAGAAATCCATTGTAATAACTTAAAATTCAAAGGAATATTGTTTGATTAAATTTATATAACGTTCTGCTGATTTGATTTTTTCCTCATACAACATCGGATCACTCATTTCCAATGCATTAAGCAGGTAAACCTTGGCCCTGATATTGGCACGATAATATTTAAAATACTTAAATATTAAAGCCGTTTCTATACTTTCCTTATTTCCGGAATACTGGTGATAAAATTTATGGAAGTGTTCACTCAGGTCATTTCTGCCATAGGCATCCAGGTCCATGCCTAGAAAAGCAATCTCATCCAGGATGTCCATTTCTCTAAGTTGATCATTGAACTCTATGCAATCAAAGATGACCGGCTCATCATACAAAAATATATTCCCCATATGCAGGTCACCATGTACATCCCTCACAAAGCCATTTACAGCTCTCTCTTGGATGTACAAGTGATGCTTTTCGAGAAAAAGATTTGATATTTCAATGGCATCATTAATAACATGGTGAAAAGTTTCAGCAAGGGGAGAAATAATTAATTTCAACACATTTTCAATGTCATTGAACCTGCTTTTGATCGCATCGATATCTATGGCTTTTTTAATTATGGTTGATTCCTGATGAAATTCAGCTATCTTTTTTGCCAGCTTTTCTATTTCTCTGTCTGTTACCTGATTATTTAGGAGCAGTTTATCCATTTCCCTGGAGGTATCCATTCTGGTCATGAGTACCGCATAGTCAACTATTTCTCCCTCCTGGTTGATAAAAGAATACTTATCATTTTTTTTATAAATAGGAATAGATCGTAGATACATGTCGCCCGCCAGTCGTTTATTCAATTCAACTTCCCTCTTACAAAAGTGTTTTCTTTTTTCAAGGGTAGAGAAATCAAGAAATTTAAAGTCAACCGGTTTTTTTATTTTGTAGGCATGTTTTTCTGTCAATATCACCCATGAAATATGAGTTTGAATTAAAGAAAGTTTGCTATTACCTTCTTGTAATTCTTTGCAATTCATGAGCTGATCAATATCCTGCTGTTTCATCTTGAAGATTTTTAATATAAACCACTGCCCTATTTAGCATTTCATCAATAGATTCCTGATCCGAATGCAACATCAGATGATCTTCGTCTAGTTGTTCGAATTCTTCTTTTATTTTTAAATAGACATCAAAATCAGCTTCACTGTCTGGTCTTTTATGACGCAATCTTTCACGGATCACCGATTCATCCGCTTTAATTTCTATAAAATAAAGTTGGTGATGAAGCTCCCTGGCTTTCTCTATAAACAGGTTACGTATATGTCTCTTATTGAAGGTTGCATCCAATACTACATTTTGTTGGTACTTATTCGCGTCTTCCATTAGTTGTAACATAGCCTGGTAAACAGATGATTTAGCCTGCTCTTCATAATGGCCCATTTGCAGCAAGTCCTTTCGAACAGCATCACTGCTAATATGCAAGGCCTTGATTTTTAAAGCAAACTGTGAAGCGAAGTATGTTTTTCCGCTACCTGGTAGTCCGAAAATTGCTATATTCATTTCTGTAAATTGCAGAATTTATGGCAGCAAAAAAAATACTTCTATTTTTTCCGTTTAACCTGTTATCTCATTACTTAAGATGCCTGGTTCTGGCTGATACCTATAATAAAGCCGAATATTCAATTTACTTCTTGAGTTCTGTTTCTTATGATCATTTTGTTTTAAAGCATGGTTATAAAACTTTTGACTGTCTGCAATTTGATGTTAAGCATGTCATGGGATGTGCAAAGGAATTTGACTTTTCCTGGTTAAATAAACCGGTACTTGAGAAAATTATGCTTGCCCAGGTTGCCGCAATTAAGAAATTAAATGCTGACCTGGTTATTGGTGATGTTGCCCCCACATTAAAAATGGCCGCTGAGATCACCGGAATTCAATATGTTTCCTTATTAAATGGCTATATGACCAGGTACTATGCCCTAAACAGAAAAATATCAAAAACCCATTTTACCTATAAGTTACTAAACGGTTTACCCCCTCTGCTGGTGGTATGGTTGACTAACATTGGTGAAAATATATCATTTAAGAAAATTCAGCAGCCCTTCAATTTACTGCGGTTAAAATATGGGCTTCTTCCGTTGCCCAATTATCTTTGTGAGATTGAAGGCGATGTCGGTCTGATTTGTGATTTGCCAAAGCTCTTTCCACAGAAAAACCTACCTTCTTCCTTTCAATTTGTTGGTCCCCTTGTCTACCAATACCAGGAGGAAAACAGCTCCTGGCTCACCGATATTCCTTCCAACAAGAAAGTCATTTGTATTTCATTAGGCAGTACCGGAGATTGGACAAAACTTGGGTTTTTAAATGATTCCTATTATGCTAAATATACCATTGTGGCTACGGGTGATACAACGAAAGTGTTGTCAGCTGCTCATGTTGTTTCCAGAGATTTTGTAAATTTAGCACAACTGCTTAAAAGATCTGGGTTAATGATCTGTCACGGTGGAAACGGAACAATCTATCATGGTATAATTAATCAGGTTTACATGCTGTGTTTGTCTTCTCATTTCGAACAGGAATGGAACATCGATGCGCTGGAAAGAAATGGATACGGGAAATCAGCGGATAGTTTTACAGAACAAGACTGGAGAAATGAAATTGAAGCAGGTATGAAGAACTATGTTTCAAGGGTTTTTTAAAATATTTATGCTATATTATTCAGATGACCCCAGTTAAACGTCGTAAACGTCTCAGGTACACCCGACATGCTGTTCGTAGCCTCTTACAACTTAATCCAAGTCCCTGGCGATGGTCGGTTGGTGTTGAAGCGGGAGTGGCCATACTGTTGCCAATGGGATTGTTTACACTGCTTGGCAACCAGACTTTTGGATTAATTGCTGCCTTAGGCGGATTTACAGCCTTGTATTGTGCTAAACTTCAGCGGAACGACCGCGTCAAGGTTTTGCCTATTTTAGCGCTTGGTTTTATTGTCTGTTCCACTTTAGGCGTATTGTGTTCAGGAAACGAGTGGTTAACAATCGCCTGTCAGATTTTTGTTGCCGCAATGAGCTGTTTGCTATCAGTAGGCTTCGGAATTGGCTCCCCGGGGCCATTGATGTTTGTATTGGTTGCTGCTTTAAGTGGCCGGATGGCAAATACAGTCAACTTACAACATACTTACCTTCAGGAATACACCATTCCTTTGCTAGTTGCCCTTGGTAGTATTCTGGCCATCCTTGTTGTGCTTGTACCCCTCGCTATACCCTCCTTTCGAAAACGTCTTGGTACTGCGTCAGGTTTGCAGGCATTATATCCTAAATTAAAACTGGATAAGCAAAATACAACTGTGATTGTCCGTGTAGTTATTGCAGTAACCCTGGCTAGTTTTTTAAGCAAGCCATTAGGTGCCCACCGTGCTTATTGGGTTGTCATTTCTACAATTGCCATTTTGCAATCGGGGCATAACCGGCGCTTAACCAATATCAGGGCGCTGCACAGGGTACTGGGTACCCTATTCGGTGTGTTAATTTTTGAAGCAATCATGCTTATAAAGCCGAGCGGCCTGCTATTGGTTTTGATGATCGCTACGCTTCAATTTGCTACCGAGGTGGTGGTAGGTCGCAACTACGGTCTCGCATTATTGTTTATTACCCCCCTTGCCCTTACTAATTCCACTGCCGGCGCCACTGGAAATATCAACATCACAGTACAAGGCCGCATGTCGGATATGCTTTTTGGGGCAGTTATCGCTATGTTGGTGTTTTGGATTGGAGAGTGGCTAAAACAGAGAAAGGCTTATTTATGATCCGTGTGACCCAGATCCATTTCCGGATTTACATAGTCTCTAACCAGACGCTTTAGTTCCTTAATTTCCGGAAAACGCTGCATTTCTTTCCTGTCAAATATGATTACATCATCAATTGAAATGATAAAAGCACCACCTGTTTCACTGGGAATCAGGCTTACGCCCTTAATTGCATCGGTAAATGTGTTTAACAGTTCCTGCGCCATATAGGCTGAGCGTAACATCCATCCGCATTTTGGACAGTACTCAATTGAAATTAGTGGCTTCATGGTGTGTTTTTTGATAATTGGTGAATTTAAGCATTATAATTAAACCTGACTTCCCCCACCCCTTTTTCCTGAATCAGGACTTTATATTTTAAACCCATATCATACAACAAGGTATGGCTGATCACTGATACTTGTCTGGCTGCCTGAATTACATTTTTTGTCGCTGAAAACTGGTTCTCTAAAGCCTTTTTGAATCCTAAACCAAGGAGAAAATGGCACTGATCGGTATAACCGCAAGTTCTTAAACCATATTTCTCCCCCCAGTGGATTAGCGCGGAAAAGTTAACATGTGCAGTAATATCCTGCTGGCCCACATGATCATACAGGTTGTCAGAAATTGAATGATGACAATATCCCAGGAGTGTACCTTGACTTCTGCCTTGTTTAAACAATTCTGCTATCAAATACCCATAATCAATGGTAAGCACAAAACCCCGGGTTAGGGATTGGGCAATGGTTTTTAACCATTCGAGCGCCTGCAGGTTAATTTCTGTACGGAAACCCTTGGACAGCTCCATCCCTAATTCTTGTAGGTAGCCTTTTAATTCCTGACTGGCTGGTTTCCAAACCTCTTTAAAGCCATTTTCATACGTTATGTAAGCTTCCAGGAGTTCATCTTCCATCAGCACCGGGTGTACTGCAAAATTATCCAGCAACTCATTGGATAGGATACAGCCAGTTATAGCAGAAATCTCCTCAATAGAATTGAACCAGGTTACCTTATCAGGCAAGTGGCTCCTTTCAATATGGCGCATCGCAGCACTTTTCTCAATGATGCAATAGTTTAGCTGTTGATACAATTTTTCATTGTGTTGAAGGTAATCCAGTATGTCATGGCATAGGCTGCCCTCACCTGCACCATATTCGACAATGGTAAAACTGTTGCTGCCCAATGCTAACCACATTTCCTCCAGCTGTTTGCCAATCATTGCCCCAAATACAGGTGTGAGACAGGCGCTGGTATAGAAATCGCCGCCGCTTCCAATTTTATTCCTGCCCGAGGTATAATAGCCTAATTCCGGGTAGTATAAACACGTTTCCATGAAATCATGGAAACGGATCTGACCTTCATCCTGTATCTTTTGTATAATGATTTCCTGAAGATTCATATGCTGATTATCACCTAGGTAATAACAAAATAATCAGGCTTTGTTTGTGAAATGTTAGTCAACAGCTTTCATTGTTCCCGTTTCTTTTAACCTGGTATGCCAGCTAAAAGCTTCCTGCAACAAGTGTGGTGTTTGTCCGCCATTTAAACAAGCCCTTTCAAAGTAATCATTCAATTGTTCCCTATAAAATGGATGCACACAATTGTCAATAATTTTTCTTGCTCTTTGTCTTGGTGCAAGACCACGAAGGTCGGCTAAACCCTGTTCAGTTACAATTATATCCACATCATGCTCTGTGTGATCCACATGGGATACCATAGGAACAATGCTGGAAATGGAATTTCCTTTAGCCAAAGCCGAAGTAACAAAGACACTTAAATAAGCATTACGGGAAAAATCACCAGAGCCGCCAATTCCGTTCATCATATGTGTACCATGAACATGTGTAGAATTAACATTTCCATAAATATCACATTCCAAAGCAGTATTCATCGTAATCACACCCAGGCGGCGAATTACTTCCGCTGCATTGCTGACACTTTGTGGGCGCAACACTATTTTGTTTTTATATTTTTCAAAATCACTGAAAATGCGTTTGTAATAACTTTCAGAAACTGTAATTGATGACCCCGATGCAAATGTCATTTTACCCGAATCCAATAGGTCAAAAGTGCTATCCTGCAATACCTCAGAGTACATCGTTAAGTTTTCAAAGTCACCTTCTCTAAAACCATCAAGTACTGCATTGGCTACTTTACCGATTCCTGCCTGTAATGGAAGTAATGATTTAGGGAGGTTGCCAATACTCACTTCATTGGCGAAAAAGCTAACCAGGTGTTTAGCAATCATTTTTGTAGCCTCATCTGGTGGTGCAACTTCTGCAGGTGCATCCACTTTGTTGGTCATCACAATTCCAATTATTTTCTTGGGGTCAATGGGAATCGTGGTTCTTCCTATTCGGGTATCTGCTGCGACGATCGGGATTTCTGAACGGTGAGGGTAATCACCGGTGGAAAACAAGTCATGCAAACCGCAAAGAGAAAACGGCACTGCCAGATTGACTTCAATAATAATCTGGTTGGCAAGTGCCGCAAAAGCACCGGAATTACCGACAGAAGTAGTCGGGACAATACTCCCATCCTCTTCAATTAAAATAGCTTCTAAAACTGCGATATCAATTTTTGGAAAATTATTAGCCTTTAATAAATTTGCCGTTTCACCCAAATGCTGATCAATGAACATGATTTCGCCATTATTAATGGCTTTACGCAAAATAGGATCTACCTGAAAAGGCAATCTTAAAGAAACTGCTTTCGCAGCTGCCAATGCACCATCAGTACCATAACCTAACGAAGCTCCGGTCATCAGTGTGATTTTAAGCGGATCGGTTAAAGCCCTTTCTGCCAGCGCAGGAAGAACAGCTTTACTGTCTCCCGCTTTTGTAAATCCACTTGATCCAACCACCATTTTATCTTTAAACATTGCTGCTGCTTGTTCAGCAGTCATTATTTTATCAATTAATTCGGTTCTTTTAATTCGGTCTTCGTACATGTTATGTTTTTTATGGACTATTCTATAAATGCATTTATCTTAATCATCCCATTTCAATTAAACGGGCGGTCATCAAAGATAATCAAGCAATATGGAGTCATTGTTGGGTTCCTGTAAAAATGTTAATCCGGTTCATGCCTGCATAAAATGCAAATTAAATTCTAAACTCTATATAAAAAAAATTGTTATCCATGAGGATCACGATTGAATACAAGCCCGAAACAGTTTAGGCTAAAATATAGTGGCTATGGATTTGAAGCCTAAGGAGTTTTTAACTGAAGAAGAAGTACAAAAAGGACTGAAAGTAGTAATATGGGATGGCTTAACTTCTGAAGTTATGACTTCTTTTACTGGGGGAGCTTTCCTGGTTTCAATGGCGCTATTGCTGGGTGCCAGTAATGTAGAAATCGGGGTGTTGGCAGCTTTGCCGATGTTCACCAATATCTTCCAGCTCTTATCCATCTGGTTGGTGGGTAAATTTAATAACAGGCGTGCCGTAACTGTTTATTGTGCATTTCTGGCTAGGTTTCCATTAATCATTGTTGGAATCCTGGTGTTAACCTCTTCAAGCACCTCCATTAACGTCCTTATCTTTTTTCTCTTCTTTTATTACCTGTTTGGCTCTATTGCGGGGCCAAGTTGGAATTCATGGATGAAAGACATGGTGCCAGAAAACATGTTGGGAGATTATTTTTCCAAAAGAAGCCGGTATACGCAGACATTAAATGTAGTGTTGAGTCTTAGCCTTGCCTTGCTGCTGGATTTTGTGAAGAGTTTTTATATGGAGTATGAATTAACGGTATATGGCGTTTTCTTTATTGCCGCAGGTATTATCGGTATTATTGGAGGCGTTATATTGTCAAAAGCACCCGAACCACAATCTTACTTATCTAACACAAATATTTTTGCCTTGTTTAAACGGCCAATGCAAAATGAAAATTTCAAAAGACTGCTGCTATTTAATTCTGCATGGGTATTTGCCCTAAACATCGCTACCCCATTTTTTATTGTGTTTTTGCTTAAAAGCATGAGGTTGCCAATTTCTTATATCATTGTTTTGGCGACAATCAGTCAGATTTTCAGTATTCTAACCATCCGTACCTGGGGAGCTTTTTCAGACCGGTACAGTAATAAAAGCATCATTTCCATAAGTGCACCCTTATATATTTTATGCATGATAGGTTGGTGCTTTGTAGGTAGTTTCCCTCATCTTTATGCTAACATGGCCTTACTGGTGGTTATTCAAATGATTAGCGGAATGGCCACCTCTGGTATTAATCTTTCGCTGACCAATATTGGTTTAAAGCTTTCTCCAAAGAAAGACGCTATTGTATATTTATCTGTTAAAAACATTATCACTTCGGTGTTTTCGTCTATCGGACCCTTAATCGGCGGTTTCCTGGCCGATGTCTTTGCTGATAAAAGCCTTTCACTCGGTGCCCGCTGGATTAGTCCAGGTGTGAATCAAGTGATTCGCGTGGTTTCCATCCATGACTGGAAATTTCTGTTTATCATCGGTGCATTATTGGCCTTGATATCCTTAGAATTGTTAATTGGCGTAAAAGAAGTCGGGGAAGTAAATAAGGATGTTGTTCGCCGGATTATGCGTAAAAGTATCAGGAGTAATTTAAAAGACTACTTTTTAATAGGCGACCTGATACATATGCATCAGCAATTGAAGGCTGTGGTGCGGAAAAAGGAAAAAGATGGGAAGCAGGATAAAACCTAGGTTATGTTAAGTGATCTACATAATCACAATTAATTGGCGAAATTAATTCATTGATTTGTTGCTCCAATGTATTCAGGTCAAATGGCTTTTGTATAAAAAGATCGCAGCGGTAGCGCTCAAGCGATAATACCCGTTCAGGGAATGCGGAAAAAATAATTACCGGTAAAAGGTTATACTTATAACTGCTTTTTATTTGATAACATAACTCACCACCATTGGTTCCTTTGAGAAGGAAATCGAGAAGTATAACATGTGGGTTAAAAGTATCAATTACATCTAAGATGTTTTTAATTTCTGAAATACCCTTTACTTGAAACCCATCTTGACTTAGCCACTCATTTAGGATTTCTAAAACAGCCTGATCATCATCAATAATTAAGATTTTTCTTTTCATGACTATATCAATTTAGGAGGAGGATAATCACAAAGAAATATAATTTCTTCTGCGTGTATATACTTAATTACAGTATAAGTTGCAATTGATATAAATGTACAATTTATTTTTAATCAATAGCATTATTATCATTAATAATTATTTATTTATAAAAATAGGTATTTATACGGCTCTAAGCTGGGTAAGATCAAACATTTAAGCGAATATGATGTTTGCTAAACATACAAACCAGTAGCGATATGGAAGTAGATTGGCATAGAATACTTTTTAATGATGAACCTTATTCCTTCTTCCTTGAAATATTATTTCGTACCCCGCTGATGTTTTTGGCGGTGGTGATCATTTTGAGATTTACGGGTAAAAGAGGGGTCCAACAACTATCTATATTCGAGATGGTGATGATTATTACTTTGGGATCTGCTGCAGGTGATTCCATGTTTTATAAAGACGTTGGTCTGTTTCATGCTGTTGCCGTATTTGTCATTATTCTGGGCATTTATCGGCTGATCATTATGTTAATCACTAAATATGAGAAAGTTGAATTGCTTTTAGAAGGCAAGCCTATGTATATCATTAAACATGGGAAGCTTAGCTTAAAGAGTGTCAATGGCCAGAATTTGGGTTCTGATGAGTTTTTTGGCGAACTCCGAAGCCATAATATCGAACACCTGGGGCAAATCAGGTATGCAATATTGGAAGATACCGGAAGGATCAGTGTGTTTTACTTTCCAGATGACGAAGTTTTACCGGGTTTGCCGATTTTACCTGATGATTATAATAAAAAGCAACAACAGATTACGAAACCAGGACTGTATGCCTGTGCTAAATGTGGCAGTATTTATCCTATGGAAATCACTGATCTGGTCGTTTGTGAGAATTGTGAGCATAATGAATGGGTTGAAGCTTTAGATCGGAGAAGAATTACTTAAGTTGTGTCAATGGGAAAAATCAGTGCTGGTATATTGCTATATAAATTGGAGAAAAGTCAACTGTTGTTTTTTCTGGTTCATCCCGGTGGTCCCTTTTTCCGCCGTAAAGATGAAGGCTGGTGGACAATTCCTAAAGGCGAACCCTTGGAAAATGAAGAGCCGCTCGATAATGCGTTGAGGGAGTTTGAAGAAGAGACCGGATACCGGCTGGCTGGTGATTTTATTAAATTAAAGCCGGTCACACAAAAAGGCGGAAAAAAGGTTGAATGTTGGGCTGTTAAGGGAAACCTCGATCCTGAAACCATTGTATGTAATACTTTTGAAATGGAATGGCCACCTCGGTCAGGTAAGCTTCAAAGTTTTCCTGAAATTGATAAGGCTGCATGGTTTGATTTCAAGCATGCTCAAGTGAAGATTAACGAACGTCAGCTTGCCTTTTTGGAGGAACTATCTCTGATTATTGACTCTTCCTCGAAATAATTGTGAGATAAATTAGAATATGATAAAAATAAATCTATCTTTGCACCCTCTTAAAAGGGGAATGATTCCGTAGCTCAGCTGGTAGAGCATTACACTTTTAATGTAGTGGTCCTGGGTTCGAATCCCAGCGGGATCACCAGATTCATCATCAAAACCTAAAAACCCTGCAATCGTATAGATTAGCAGGGTTTTTACTTTTATGGGAACTCCAAACACCGTGGTGTCTCTGCTTATTTTTGCCATAATTCTTATGTAGCAGAAGTTGTAGATGTAGTCATGAAAAACAATGCTCCCCACGTTGAAAAAGTGGTGGCTGCGATTGACTGCGGTATTGTGGTTAACAAAGATGCTGCGACCAACATGGCTGAAGGTGCTATTATTGACGGTATCGGAAACGCGCTCTATGGAGAACTTCCTTTCAAAGACGGAGCGCCGCAAAAGGACAACTTCACGACCTACCGAATGATCAGGATGAACGAGGCACCGAAAACAATTGATATACATTTTGTTCAAAATGAGTACGACCCTACTGGTATGGGAGAACCTCCTTTTCCACCAGTTTTTGCGGCAGTGGCCAACGCACTTTATTAAATCTGGAGCCGGATGTGTTTTTAACCAGTTTATGGTCTGACCCACACTTTCGGTATTTCCTGACACCTGAATAGTCGGATCAATTTCTTTTAAAATTTCTACTAAGCTTTCATAAGCCGCTGTTTCATCTTCAACGATCAGTACCTTCATATACGATTACTTTAGTGGTAAATAAACAGTAAAAGTAATCCCATCATCTTCAATTTTTATTGATCTTCCCGTTAATAACAAAAAGCGGCTCTCCAGGTTTTTAAGACCAGTACCATTGGTTACCGGACTAGATAGTTTTGGAAAAATAGGGTTTGAAACAACCAATTCGCTTTTATCGTTAAAATAGATATCGATGATCATTTTGTGATCGCTATCAATGATATTATGGACAACGATGTTATCAAGAAGCGGAAGGATTGACAGCACCGGTAGTCGATAGGCTAACATATTTTGATCCATGTAGACGTTATACTCCATTTTGTTAGCAAAGCGGACTTCCATCATATAGCGAAAGGAATTTACAAAGGCGAGCTCCTCTCCCAGGCTTACCAATCCTTTTTTATCACTTTGCAGGATATAGCGAAAACATCCGACAGCTTACTCACATAGGTCAGTGTTATTTCATCATTTTTTTTTCGGATTAAGGACGTTAGGCCATTCAGTGAATTGAAAAAGAAATGTGGATTAATCTGGTTAGTCAGTGCATCGTAACGGCTTTGCAGGCTTTTTATCGTTAACTCCTCAATCTCCTGCTCTTTTTTCCTTTTTTCGGTATATAGAACGATGATATGCCCAATCAGGGAAACCAGGATGGAAACAACAAAAAACTGAAACAGCACTAAACTACCGTAGTGCCTGACTTTTGTGAAAACCAAAAAAGAGATTCCTCCATAAATAGCATAAGTTATAATAGAACTTATCGTACTGAAAATCAGCCGTTTCTTAAAGCAAGCGGACTGTAGATAGTGTAAATTAAGTTTGATGAGGCTGAAAATCAAGCCAACAAAGAATGCATATCGAAATAAGAAAAAAACGATATGATTGTTCTTTTCCGATGATTGTAGTCCTTTTAATTCGAAGGGCAGCCAGGTTATATCAGGGTATATCACAAATATTGCGGACACCAAACTGATTAAAAGCAACTGATAGGAATTGTATTTATTTAGCAATTTACTCCTTTATTTATTGAGGTAATTAAACCTTTTTTTTATAAACATACAACTTCTGTTTCTAAGTGAAGGATGTAATTCTATGAAAACGAATAATGAAGGACAAAAGCGAAAATAGAATTATAGAATTTCACTTATAGGCGATTGCAGCACTTGATGGCCCTGCCAATGGAACTAAGGCAGTGGATCTGAAACCTACGGTCTTCGCCCAATTGTTGAAATCGTTGAAAGTATAGTCAAAACCCTTTCCGGTTTCGATAAGCATATTGATACTCATCATCAGGCCGAAGGCGTTTTGTTTCCTGTCATTATCAATCACACTTTCTATGGCAACAAAAGCACCCCCTTCCGGAACGGCCTGGTAGGCCTTTCTCATCAGGTTTATTTTTTTCTCTTCATCCCAATCATGGAGAATGTTGCCCATGACAACCACATCTGCTGCCGGAATGGGATCAGTAAAAAAATCTCCAGATGCCGTATTCACCCTGTCTGCCAGGTCAAATTGTTCGATATTTTCCTTTGCAATAGGTTCTACGGCAGGTAAGTCAAAATTTGTGCAGGACATATGGGGCTGGTGCCTGGCCACTAATAATGACAATAGGCCACTTGCCCCGCCTACATCAGTGAGGGTTTTATAATTGGAGAAATCAAATTTTTGAGCAAAAGCCATAAAATTGAGCTTTTGGATACCACTCATGGCATTGATAAATTCCCTTAATTTTTCAGGAGTTTTGTAAAGGGCCTCGAAAAGATTTCCGCCTTCATTCTTCGCCTCATTTTGCGGAAGGCCGGTCAGCAGCCCTTCTTCCAGGTTGCCCCAATGCTGATACAAACGATTGTTCAGCATTTCCAGTAACCCACCAATATAAGATGATTTGTTTTTGTCCAGGTACACATCGGTGTGAACATTGTTAGCATATTCAGCGTTTTCCAGTATTCCCTCCCGGGTCAAAAATTTAAATGCCGTGAGCGTGTCCAGAAAGTCATATACATTTCTGTCAGTACATCCAAAGTTTAGCGCAGTTTTGATTTGTTTTGCAGACATCGTTTTTTGCTCGGCAAGCAATGTAAACAGTTGAAATTTTACTGCTGTTAACAGAATTTTTGAAGCCCAGAATCCGGTTCCTATTTGCATGATGCTTTCCGGAGATGGTTGGTTGATTTCTTTTTCCATGATACCTCGGATTTTAATGGTGATATGCTTTATCAATGAACAAACGCTTGTTTATTAAGTTTTTAACAAAGCAGAAATAAAGCAAAAAATGCCGTCATTTTGATCATAAGGAAAAGAACTGCTATGGTTGACTTACGGTTCAGTAAGCATAGATGAAAGGATCATTTAAAGAAGGGTTGAATGAGCGCTATACCTGGCAGTGGTTTGAGTCTGGCCTGCTACCCAATTTCCGGTACCAGGTCGGTAGCAGGTCCGGTGGAGGTCGATGTTGGTAGGGCCTGGTTTCTTGGTCTACCCTTCGCTGATTTGAAAGATAAAGCAACGTTTCTTTAATGCTACAGCAGTGACGCTTTAATGCTGAGCCAATCTTTCTTTTAATTGTTGCAAAAACAACGATTCTGGTAATAAGCCAGCCATGGGTTGGTTAACTCCATCCACATAACCGTAGGGGTATTGTGGAAAAGGTGTATTTTTATTAACCGTGCCATATCCGCCGATCACATAATTCTGGGCTGTTGGCGGTTTCTGGCAGGTCATAATTCCATGCTGTCCATCTTCTCTTCTTACATCACAATTCCAAAGCACACTGTGCGCATTGGCCCAGCCATGACCGGTGCCATAACTCCCGCGGTTATAGATACCGAGCACTAATTTATTCTTTGGCATGGTTCCTATATCTTTAAAGTTATCAAAAAGCATGGCCATCGACCATTGGCGATGGCCTTCTGTTGTGGCATAAGGATCGACAGATAAACAATTAAGGTATACAATTCCCGCCACGGTAGTGGTGCCGTTAGAAACATAATTATGTCTTCCCTTTTTCGCTATACAATCTTTGAAAAGGATCTGTCCACAATAATCATCTACACTAAAATTATATCTCCGCCCTCCTTTGATCAGGGACACCGGGTCTTCGGCAATACAATTCAATACAGAAACTCTTTCTGCATTGACAAAAGAAAAGCCTGACATGGAGAAATTGGCCGCGGACACATCTTTAATCCAAGAATCTTTTACACCAGCCATTTGCAGTGCACTTTTAGCATGGTCTTCATCGTTATCTCTTTCTTTCCAGTCCAGAATTTCTATTCGCAAGTTTTCTATGCCGATATTGGATTTCACATCATCTTTTACCTTGTAGATAACAGACTGCGAAAGTTTTCTGTTTAAATGATTATAAAAGGGCACGTCTATAGTCACCTGGTTCCCCTTAATTTTAGTGATGGTCCTTTTGAAAACAATTGGCCTGAAACCAACCGTCCATTTGCCGATCGTATCATCCGCTGTACCACCATAATCAACTGCTTTCAACCAATCTTCAGAACATGGATGCTCAATGACAATCAGGTCTCCTATCTGATAAGGCTTTGCGTCTTTTATTTCGAAGGAATTACTGCTAACCTGCACAAAGTCGGTAACGATATCAGTTTGAAGCGTTGCCTTCTGCCATTTTTTTGTACCGCTCCCTACCACCATGATGTTTCGCTGGGCAGGTGAATTTCCCCTGCCATAAATTACCGTTGCTTCATCCGGATTATTGCCGGAGCCCTCGCCCCTGATCACCAGACCATCAACATCAACATTAATTATTCCATAGACATCATATTTACCCTTTTTAAGGAGTAAAACGCCTCTCTGCCCATGGTCATCTTTTGGGACATTTTTACTTGCTTGTATAGCCTTATTGATATGATCGGTATTGTCGCCTGGTATAGGAGAAATGGTTCTAATCACGTTTTTGATTGCGGGAACATCCACATTACTGTTTTTGTAACCTGCGAAACTAAAATCCGGGATACGGTTGAACTCTTTGTCCTGGTTATAAACTAGTTTGTTATTCTCAAATTTAACCATGCGGTTATCCGCTGAGGTTTGGGCCTGGATAGATACATTGAGCGTTAAAATGGATACTAAGGCAATTAATAAGTACAAGGGCATAAAAAATCTTTGGCTCTAATATAGTATTTAATTGGTTGAAGGTTTATATTGGCAGTTGATTAGGAATTGAATTTAATTTAAGATGATGTTACAAGGGAGTTTATTTCAACTGGAAGACCAAACTGAATGGGATGATTTGGGTAATGGAATCATGCGGAAAATTTTTGGTTACGATGACAAGATCATGCTGGTGAAAGCTAAATTTGAAGCCAAAGCAGTTGGCACATTACATGAGCATCACCATTCGCAGGTGACCTATGTTGACAGTGGTGTTTTCGAAATGACGATCGGTGAAAATAAATGTATCATCAAAAAGGGAGATGGCTATTATGTGCCGCCACATGAAATACATGGTTGTGTTTGTATTGAACCAGGAATTTTAATCGATGTATTTACGCCTTTACGTGAGGATTTTTTAAAATAAAAGGTCAGGCAAAGCTTTCAATTGCTTGAAATTACCAGCAGAATGAATCATGATTTCAATTAATTTCAATTAATATTTTGAACTTGACTGAAAGTTTCTATCTTTGCACCCTCTTCAAAAAGAGAATGATTCCGTAGCTCAGCTGGTAGAGCATTACACTTTTAATGTAGTGGTCCTGGGTTCGAATCCCAGCGGGATCACCAAACAAAAGCCTTCAAATCAATGATTTTGGAGGCTTTTTTGGTTCTATACAAAATTTTCTATCGCCATTAATAAACAATCGTTTACACAAGATATACACACTTTTAAAGTGGTTTAACGTTGTAAAACAGTGTTTTTATCCTTTAAATCAGGATTTCACTTTTTTGTCTCCCTTCCCAGTTGTAACCCTGTAATCAATTTGATAGTCAGTATGTTAAGGAAGTATAACAGTAAAATATTTTATAGTATTTTACTTCCTATAATTACACTCATAATTTTAATATGTCGGGTTCGGAGAATAAATTAAAATGGGTCATTCAATCTAAAAGCAGCTACTTTGATTTTAATTTGAGTGAACTTTTTTCCTATTATCACCTGCTGTTTAGGTTAGTGAGGAAAGAGTTTTTAATAAATTACCAGCAAACACTTTTAGGACCGCTATGGGTTTTATTTCAACCAATCCTCACCACTCTTACCTATGTATTTATATTCAATAAAGTAATTGGTGTTGAAGTTGGTGGAAAATTGCCGCCTGTTTTGTTCTACTTCTCCGGAATTGTGCTGTGGAACTTTTTTAGTGAAAGCTTTTTAGCAACTTCTAAAGTTTTTCGTGATAATTTTCATTTGTTTAGTAAGGTTTATTTTCCAAGGTTAATTGTACCATTAGCTTTAACTATTACACAGTTTTTTCGTTTTCTTATACAATTAGCTTTACTCATCATCATTTTAGGCTATTTTATTTTATTTAAAGGTTTCCATATCACCTTTACCTGGTACTTGCTTATGCTTCCGTTAGTTGTTTTTACAGTGGGAATGATTAGCCTTAGTATAGGGCTTTTCTTTTCTATTATTACCGCAAAGTATCGTGATCTAACCAATTTCGTCGAAATATCGCTAAGACTTTTAATGTTTGGAACACCCATTATATATCCCTTGTCCTTAGTGAAAGAAAATATCCGATGGGTTGTGGAGCTCAATCCTTTAAGCTCTTTATTTGAATTGTTTCGCCTGGGCTTGTTAGGTGAAGGCATCGTATCTCCCTACCAACTTCTATATAGCATGGTATTTATGACCGTGTCTTTTTTTATAGCAATCTTATTATTTAACAAACAAGGAGCTAAACTCATTGATGTAATATAGGCAGGCCATGGCAGAAAATGTATTGGAGATCAATAAGATTTCAAAATTATACCGGCTGGGTGAGATCGGTTCGGGTTCTCTAAGGCAGGATTTGAATTACTGGTGGAAAACATCCGTTCTTAAAAAGGATGATCCTTATTTTCTCACAGATGATACACCTCACCTATCCAATCAGAATTTATGGGCACTGAATAATGTTTCTTTCGAGGTAAAACAAGGTGATGCTCTGGGGATTATTGGTAGCAATGGCTCGGGCAAATCTACCCTACTTAAAATCCTGTCCAAGATTGTGAAGCCTACTAAAGGCTCAATTAAGGGTACTGGCAAAATTAGTAGTATTCTGGAAGTAGGTACTGGTTTTTATACTGATCTAACAGGTAGAGAGAATATATTTATCAGTGGTTACACCTTTGGAATGAACAAACGTGAAATACTGCGGAAATTCGATGAAATAGTTGAGTTTTCTGGTATTGAAAAGTTTTTGGATACACCGGTGAAAAGATATTCCTCGGGGATGTACGTTCGGCTTGCTTTTGCGGTCATTGCCCACCTGGAACCGGATATTTTAATTGTGGATGAAGTTTTAGCAGTTGGTGATGTAGATTTTCAAAAAAGGTGCTTTGCTAAAATGAAGGAGGTTTCACAAAATGAAGGAAGGACAGTTCTTCTGGTGAGTCATTACACACAAGCTGTTCAGAACCTTTGTAATAAAGCTTTATGGTTAAACAAAGGTGTGGTGAAAGATATGGGTGACTGCGCTGGAGTGGTTAATAAGTATCTCGCCAGTAATCAGCAGTTTAATCTTAAACAAAGCTGGGGTGCTGAGAATGCTCCCGGCAACGATTTTATCCGTTTTAAAGAGGTTGCACTGATTCCACAATTTGTAAATGCGGATGATTCTCTTGATATCAGAACACCGTTAACTGTTAAATTTAAATTCTGGAATTTATCCGACGATATTTATATTTCTATCGGCTTGCATCTCTTTTCTTATACCGGAGAATGCATTTTTGATAATCAATCTTTTTCAAAGCATTTTGATAAAGGACTTATTGAAGGTGAATGTGTCATCCCCGGGAATTTTTTGAATGATGGCTCTTATTATATTTCTATCCAAATAACTGGCGATGATTCGATTCCCTTATTTTACTTTGAAGAGTGCATGTCTTTTGATCTGGAAGACTACAGGTCTGAAATGAAATGGTGTGGTAAATGGATGGGTGCTGTACGTCCTCATTTCCCCTTTCAGATCGAACAGACGACTTTTAATTTAGAACTCTATCTCAAATAAAGTATGAAAGTGTTTCTTCCCTATATCATCCACCATATTGAGCTTAACAAGTCACTAGTCAATCCGAAATTTGAAACGAAGGGCGCAGGGAGTTATGTGGTTTTTTGGTGGAATGACATCGGATTGGGTCAATGTTTCATAGATCCTGATCAACACATGTCAGAAAGTGATTATGATGAACATCTGATTAGAGCCATTAAACCATTTATATCATTTTATTCTAAACATTTACTGAATAGCAATGAGGATTGGGAAGGTTGGATCAGGCTTAAAAAACTCGACTGCTGGAATGAGTGGATGAGAAAGGTACTTGATAAATTTACATCAATCACTATTCCATTTACTGTTCCGGTGTCTGTCGTAATTTGTACACATAACAGGGCTGCTCAATTACAGCAATGCCTTTTGGCGATTAAAAAGCTGGAGTGCCAGCCTGAAGAAATTATCGTTGTGGATAATGATCCCGCTGATGATTCAACCAAAGTTGTAGTGGAAGGTTTTCAGGGCCTTAAATATGTCAGGGAGCCCAAAAAAGGCCTTGATAATGCAAGAAATACAGGAATATGGAATTCCACACAAGCTATCATAGCTTTCACCGATGATGATGTAATTGTTCATCGTTTATGGGTTTACCGCATTTGGGAAACATTCCGGGATCAAAAAGTTGGAGCAATGACGGGGTTAGTCATTCCTTTAACGCTTGACACTGAAGCGCAGTTTATTTTTGAAAAGCATTGGAGTTTTAACCGTGGTTATATAGAAAAGATTTATGATGAAAATTATTTTATATCGGCCCTGCCAACGGGCCCCCCTGTTTGGGAAATTGGTGCTGGAGCAAACATGGCTTTCCGGAAATCTATTTTAAATAAAACCGGGTATTTCAACGAGATCCTTGACGTCGGAGCCGCAGGTTGTAACGGGGATTCAGAATTGTGGTTTCGGATATTAGCTAAAGGATACTCCATTTATTATAACCCAATGTGCATTGCTTTTCATGAACACCGGCAAGAATTAAAAGCATTAAGAAAGCAATTGTTCTATTACATGCGGGGTTTCACAACAGCCGCCCTTGTTCAGCAAAAACAGCTTCCGGAAGCTGACTATAAAAGACATAGATTAAGGCAATTTCCCAGGTATTATTTGAAATTGTTAGTGAAGGGTTTTCCCCACAATCGTTTGCGCTTAAAGACCATCTTCGCGGAAGTCTGTGGCATCATTTCGGGACTAAGATTCTATTACAAACATCATCGGGATTTTTTATAGATTAAAAAATGACAATTATAGATCAGAAAGATTCTTCTTTAGTTTCCATCATCATACCATGCTTTAATCAGGGTAAATACCTGTTAAATGCGCTGGAAAGCATTTGGTCGCAAAATTACGCTGATGTAGAAATCATTGTTGTCGATGATGGCTCTACAGACAATACAAAAGATATATTAAAAGAGCATATTGAAGTAAAGTATATCCATCAACAAAACGCTGGCCCTTCTGCAGCACGAAATAAAGGTATTTTAAGCAGTAAAGGAGCGTATTTGATATTCTTAGATGCCGATGACTGGCTTTTACCAAAAGCCATTGAAACCAATATGAGTTACCTCTTATGGAATAATGAGTTAGCTTTTGTTTCTGGTGCACATGAAAAAGTGTTTGTGGACAGCAACGACACGGTTGATGTAGTCAAACAAATTAATGCTGACCATTATATTCATTTACTCTGCGGCAATTACATTGGGATGCATGCCACGGTTATGTTTAGAAGATGGGTGTTTGATCATGTTTTATATGATGACTCTTTAAGGGCATGTGAAGACTATGATCTATATTTTAATATCACTAAAAGATTTCCTGTTTTTCATCATACACATAAGATTGCAGCCTATCGCATTCATCAAACAAATACCTCGGGTAATATTCCCTTAATTTTAAATTCCGCATTGAAAGTATTGCACAAACAGAAAAAAGACCTGCATACTTTACAAGAAAAACGGGCATACCATACGGGACAGCGTTCATTTAAAAATTATTATGGCTCACTGCTTTATAATCAACTTGTCAATCAGAAAATAGCCGTTACCATACCCCGTTTTTTAACCCTTGCAAGGTATTGCCCATTCCGAAGTTTCAAACTTTTCATTAAAATTTTATTCAAAAATCAAATGAGGCTAAAATCTATTTTGAAGGAAAAAACACCTGGCTTTTGTAAGCGCTGGATGCATGAAGCTGGTGTCTTTAAATCTTATAATCCCGCTATCGGGGAGGTGTATACCGGCGATTTTAACAGGCTATCCCCTTTCAGTACAAAATTCGGGTATGATCGTGGGGGACCCATTGATCGGTACTATATAGAGAAGTTTTTAAAACAGGAAGCTGATCATATCAAAGGCAGGACTTTAGAAATCGGAGATAATGAATATTCTTTGCTGTTCGGACAAAATAGAATTTCCAAGAGTGATATCCTTCACATTAATGATACTAATCCTAAGGCCAGCTTCATCGGCGACTTAAGTAATGCACCACAAATACCAGAAAATACTTTTGACTGTATTATATTAACACAGACCTTACATTTGATATATGACTTTAAAGCCGCTTTAGCTACCTGTCAGCGTATTTTAAAACCGGATGGTGTTCTACTTTTAACCACACCTGGTATTACCCCTATTGACCATGAAACCTGGGAGAGTACATGGTATTGGTCTTTTACCGATAAAGCGCTAACAAGACTCATTTCAGAAACTTTTCCCGGGGATATTGCTAAAATTGAATCTTTCGGTAACGTGTTTATTGCTTCAGCCTTTCTTTATGGTATGGGTGTTAATGAAGTGGCCGTTGATCAATTAAATTTTCATGATCCGCATTTTCAGGTTACTGTAACCGCAAAAGTCATTAAAAATCCCGCAAAATGGAATTGAGGCTGTTTAACAGATTGAGAAATAGTGTTGTGCAAAAATCTTTGGTGCTCATGTATCATAAGATTGCTGAACAGGAGCTTGATATATGGGACCTTGCGGTAAGTCCTGATCGATTTGAGCAGCAGCTGCAAGTATTGAAAAAGAAGACGAAAATAGTATCCTTACAGCAATTGATGACGACCAAAAGTCGGTTTAAAAACCGGGTAGCCATTACTTTTGATGATGGATATATGGACAATATTAAAATGGCAAAACCGATTTTAGAGAAATATCAGGTACCGGCAACCTTCTTTGTCACATCGAGACATGATCAACATGAATGTGAATATTGGTGGGATATACTTGAAAACTGTATATTAAATACAGAAAATCTTCCCCCTGTTTTCATGATGTTTATTGAAGGGAAAGAGTTTGTATTTTGCCTTGAGGAGGAAACTTATTTAACAACTGAAATTTTTGAATTGCATAAACAATGGAAAGCTTATTTGGAAGATCCACCTACACTAAGAGCCAAGTTGTATTATGAACTATGGCTCCTGCTTAAGGTCTTACCATTTAAGGAGCAAAAACATTACTTAAAAAAGATTCAGCAATGGGCCCAAGTAGCAGATGGGCTAAGAGCTGATTACAGAACGATGTCTGCCAGTGACTTGGAGCTGCTTGCAAATTCCAGTTTGTTTACTATTGGTTCCCATACTGCTAACCATCCTTCTTTGGCACAACATGATGCGGCTTTTCAAAAAAGGGAAATTGTAGAAAACAGGGACTATTTAGAGAAAATTGTAGGTCGTAAAATTCAGTTCCTGGCCTATCCTTATGGTAATTGCAATAATAATACTTTAGCGATAGCGAGAGATGTAGGTTTTGACGCTGCATTTACAACAGAAGAACGGACTTTTGACTCTTCAGCGGTGTATAGTGTAGGTAGGTTTCAGGTGAAGAACTTAACCGGCGGGGAATTTAGAAATCAGCTTAAAAATTGGCTTCTTTAAGTTTTTACTAAATAGGTGAATTTTAGCCAAAGACACTACTTTACCCTTATGATTTACTTTTGTATTTAATCATAATTTTAACGCAAATTTTCACTAATGACACTAGCGTTTCCTTATTTCTGGATAACATAAACGCTGCTTTTGCTTGTGTTAAGGCAACTTGAGCGTTTTGATCTAACCGGTAAATTTTCTGTGCGTTGATGGTGAAGTAATTAGCGAAATTCCTTCTTGCCTCCACTTTTCTTTCTTTTCTTATTTCTGTTGGCAGATAGTTCTGCGTGATGTCAATTACTTTTTTGATATCGCTAACGTTCTGGCCTGTAGACAAACACCTGGAGCTTATATTATTGTTGTGTACTCGATATAATGCCAGGTTTTGAGGTGTGTAAGCTACCTGAAATCTGGAAGCTATTCTAACCCACATTTCCCAATCTTCACCGTAATGAACAGCAAAGAAGCTGCCTAGTTCTTCATATACTTTCCTTTTTACCACAATTGAGCAGGTTTGTAACAGCTGGCATTTTGATATTTCCATTAGCCAGTTTTTTATGATACCGGAGTGTTCTTGTACTGGGGTATAATGTTCCATTAATTCACCATCTTCATCGATATTTGATAAACCCGTGAAAGCAGCACCAATCGATGAATACCTGGTAAATAGGTGTTCTATTTCATTATAAAATCCAGGTTTCACGAGATCGTCTCCGTGTAAGATATGAATCAACTCTCCCCTGGATTTCTTTATACAGGTCTCAAAATTCCTCAAACTTCCGACATTCTGGTGTTGCCGATGAAATTCAATTCTTCCCATGCCAACTTCTTCAACAAGTTTTTCAATATCATCATCCGTACTAAAGTCATCAATCACAGTGATTTGCATCTCTTGTTTTGATTTTGATTGAATCAAAACACTTTCAAGGCATGCTTTTAAATACTTGCTGCAATTATAAGTGGGAATCATCACTGACCAACGGGGCCTGTTTTCTGTACCGGGCAAAGGTTCAATTAGCGGTGGAAACTTGGGTGTACGTTCATTGACCATATTTTTACCATTAAGAAAAAACCTAAATGTTTCCATTTAAGCTTAATTATAATATTTTGAATTACATTTTTTCCGCTACACACATTAAGGATAATGCACTTGAATCAGCATTGGGATTTCTGCCCGACAATAAATTGCCCATCCGGTACTTAAAAGATGCTCTACCTAAATTACCTTGTAACACTTCTGCTCCCAATTCATGATTGTGTGGAAACACGTTTACTTTAAAACCCATCGGTTTAAGTAAATCATTGAACATCTCCTTGGTTACACCATGTCCCGGTTTGTGATGGATTTCACATGCAAGGCCCCAAAGTTGCTGATCTGAAGTTTTATGAAAACCATGGCCGATAACCTTATAATAATAAAGTCTGCCTATCCAAAGTAATTTGGCTATACCCTTATAATTCCAGGCACTTCGCTGTGGATCATGATCTGTAATTAACAAGCCACCTGGTTTTACTAGCCGTGCTGCTTCTTTTAACACCGCTTCCATATCTTCGCAATGGTGTAATGATGCATTTAAGGTAACAATATCTGCAAATTCGGATTTAAAGGGAAGATGGGTTGCGTCAGCCAATATTGGTAGATAGCCAAGTTCAGCGGCCAGCTCCAGGGATGTAGGAGCCACATCTATTCCTATTAACAGTTTCGGTTTCCCTTTTAATGTGGCAAAGATGTTGCCTGGTCCGCAACCAATGTCAACGATCACTTTATCGCTCCAATCGCCAATCGCTGCTGTCCAACGACTTTTGAATGCTTCACTTCTATGACAATAGATAAGATACTCTTCGGCCCATTCATGGTTTCCGAAGTAATGAGCATTTGCCTTGATGGCCTCCGATGGGTCATCAATCGGACATTCAAGATAATTACCTCTTTCTTTGATCTCAATCCCGGGTTTTAGATAGGATTTTATTCTGCTTTTCATAACTAGTTAATTAATAGGAATCTGTTAATAGCATCTGTGTACGGGTTTTAAATGTTACCGCATTATGGATTAAGCCTTAAAGGATAGAAACTTTTGTCAGCCTGATAGTTTTCTTCTACATTATTAGCATTTTCAAGCATATTTTTGGTGTATGTGGAAATAATATTCCCAATTGAAAAATGCTTTTTTGCATAGGCTAGCGCGTTCATGCCAATTTCATTCGTGTTATCAGTAATGCCTTTCAAAATGGCTTTTGTCAGGGATTCAACATCCTCTGGTACTGCAATTATGCCAACATTATTATTTGAAACTAACTGAAATAATGAAGAGTCTGGCAAAGCTGTTACGATTGCTACGCCACCAACAGCCAGGATATTGGTTAACTTGGAGGGCATGACCAGATCGCTTGCGTTCGCTTTTTGTATAATTAAATGCAGATCAGCCATGTTTAGTAAACAATTCAGTTTTTCAACGGGTTGCGTGGGCATAAAGATGACATTGGATAATTGTAATGTCTCTTTAAGCGTTTCTAGTTTGTTCAGATAAGGTCCCGAACCACAAATAACAAATTTCAGCTGTGTGTTAGCTGTAAATGCTTTTGCAGCCAGCATGATGTTCTCTAACCCTTGTTTTTCTCCGATTGCTCCAGAATACAAAACAATTTTATCAGACGATTTAAAATTGAATAGTTCCTTTAAGGGGCCTTTATTTGTAATCGGGAAAATCACTTTAGCATCTACCCAATTAGGGAAAAAATCAACTTGTTTATTACATTTACCCTTCACCTTATCCATCATTCCAGTAGAAACCGTGCTAATGACATCAGCCTTTTTAAGGATATATTTCTCTATGCTAAACATTGCGTTTAGCAGTGCTTTAGATTTGACCATTTTGAGATCCCGGGCAGCATCTATTTGCAGATCTTGAATATGGTATAAAAACCTTCCTCCTTTGAAAAATTTATAAAATATAGCCAGCAGGCCAGTTTCAAAAGATGGTGCTACTGTTATCACAATATCGTACTTCCTCTTCGTTAATAACTTCAGGACGATTAACGAAGAAGTAAGAAAGAATGATAGACCGAGTAACATTCTTTTAGCTCCAGAAGGGTTATCTGGCACATATTGAGGGCATCGGTAAATTTGGATGCTATTTTCATAAAAAGGCTTGCAAAATTTGGTTTCCTTTTTATACCAGAATGAATTTTTTAGATAGGGTTGTTGAATTTTCCATTGTGGATAATATGGAAAAGAAGTAATTACTGTACATTCATACCCATTTTGGGCAAGCCATTCGATCATTTCACCATTATACTTGCCAATTCCAATAGGTTCAGGATAATAGTTCCCTCCTATCAATAAAACTCGTTTTTGCATAATATTGATTGTTTTTTGTAAGGAAATAAGACGAGAAGAAGTTTATGCGGCTATATAAGGTGCTATACAGCATTTTTAGACGGTGGTTAATGAATTTAAATCTGTAGTAGATTTTTTCCTGTTGTACAGGTACATCATCAGGACGATAATTGTGTAAGCTACAATGTTAAAAAGGTCATGGTGGTCGATAGAAATGCGTTCTGTCCATTTATTGTCCAACGCAATGATCAACAAAGCTATTCTCCAGGTATTGATGAAACAGATAGCAACGATACCCATAAGTGACCAGGCCAGTTTTTTCTTCCAGTGTCCATCATTGGTAAGCACAAAGGCAACCCAAAAACTAATGACCCCTAAACCTAGACAAGGCAGCCAGATGTTTAATTGAACAACGTTTTCAATATTGATCAATTGTGAGCCAACGATATAGGCTTCTGTTCCTAAATTATAGGCAATAACGATAGCTGCATACATGATGCTGCTTCTTATCCAATCAATATAATTGAGATATTGGTCCAGGAAAGCACTATATAAACCCCCTTCCGGAGAAACCAGGCCATTAAATGCAACTGAGAAATAGTAAAATAGCAATACTAAAGCGATGAACTTAAAAAAATGAACTACGTCAAAATATTTTTCAATAAGATTCATGAGGTTTGGTAAAAAATAGCCAGTATGGATTCTCATCCTAACTGGCTGGTTACTTAAGGGAAAACTGGATTAAGTTCGGTTTTTTCTGCGGTCATATGCTTTTTTCATACCATAAGCTACACCTGCAGCAATAAGTAAACTGGCTCCGCCATCAAATGGCGCATTTTGTTGTTGGGGAGGGTTGCCATTACCCGGACCACGCGGTGGTGGTCTTAAACCGTAACTGTAAAAAGTTACACACCCTAATGAAATCGTTAGGAGTGTTGAGATGACCAATTTTTTCATAATTAAAAATTTAAGGATGAAGTAATTTGTTCCGGTGCTCTCTAATTCTACTGTATATCTGCATATAATAAGACATTCTAAGAATTTCGTGGGTTAAGCCTGTAGCGCCATCCCTGAAACCACCATACAAGATGTAGCTACCCATGAAAAATAAAGGGGCCAGAAAAACACTGTTCATTAATTTGTATTTTAGCCTTTGCTTAAATGTCCATTTTAAAGAAACATCAGGGGAAGCCATTGCCTTTAAAAATCTTGCTGCTTCCCAGCTTGCATATTCATCATGTTTAAGAATGAAATTTGAAATTCCACGATAATCCTGGTGGTCTATTTTGCTTCTGATAGTTCCAATACTTCCATTTATGATAGGATGTTCATGTACTTCCATATCTAAGTTACTCCAATGTTCTTCATCGATATGTTCATACTCACCACTTTCAGTCCGGAATAACGCTAGTTTTCTTAAAGGATACCCTCCTTTTAATTGCCTTCCTAAAAAATAAACTGTGTAGCTTAACCAGTAACCTGCTTTATCACCTTTCATCAACGCCGTGTACAACTCTGATTTAAATGCTGGTGTGAGGTATTCGTCAGCGTCCAAAAATAAGATCCACTGTGTTTTTATACGGTGGTTTTGTAAGTACCAATTTCGTTTTTTTGGAAATTTCCCATTCCATTTGAAATCAATTAATTCTACACCATAGCTGGCTGCAATTTCCTTTGTACGATCTGTACTGCCCGAATCTATGACAACAATATGTTTTGCTAAGTTTTTTCCTATGGCCGCTAAACATTTTGAAAGATTAGCTTCCTCATTTTTAACAGGAATGGCTATCGTAAGATCCAATGTTTCATTGAAGGGATCTTGATGCAAATGCATTCCGTTTTCGGACTGAACCGCATTTTTTATGAGTATTTCACGCATTAATGTAATTGCCATGAACATTTTTTTTAGTTAAAACTCTATTTTTTATAGGCTTACAAGGATGACCTGCGCAGACCTGCCAGGGGGGCATGTCTTTAGTTACAACGGATCTTGCCCCGATAACACAACCATCTCCAATGGTGACGCCAGGATGAATGAATGCCTCGGCTGCTATCCAGGCATGATCTCCAATATGTATCGGCATGGTTATCAGCGGAAAGCCTGTTTTTGTGTAGTCATGTGTACCAGTTACCAAATGCGCCCCTTGAGATATTACTGCGCGATAGCCGATAAAAATTTTTCCTTGAGAATAAAGGATAGCTCCCTTTGCTATTCCACATTCATCTAAAAGGACGAGATTCCATGGAGCCCAAATTTTTGTACCGGGATACACATGTACATTTTTACCTACTTTGGCACCAAAAATTCGTAACAGAAATGCTCTCCAGTGATGAAGGGGCTTTGGGGATGGGTGAAACAATAATGCAGATACTAAACCCCATAGTACCCTGTACATTCTATTGTGCAGGGAAAAAGACGGACCTGCATGTGTATCTGTATTTTTCATCATGATATATTTTTTTAAGGTGATGAAACTATGATGAGCTATCTTCATTGTTCTTGAGGAGTGTATGCTCATGCTGGTTACATTTCGAAAAAATATTTGACTTATAAATTGTTTTTGATAGCGTTTAAAAGCCTGGAAGTAGCGGGACCTATTGCAAATTCATTTTCAAAGCACATCCGCGCACGATTCCTCATCTCGAGTTTTTCATGATCAGACATATGGAGCCAGGTTCTAAAGGCTTTTAAAGTTCCTTCCATTGTATCGTCTTCTATTAAACCAGCATCCGCCTCATTAATTTCCCGACTTATATTTATTTGATTAGAAATTATGACTGGCTTTGCACATGCCAATGCTTCTACGACAGCTATACCAAAATTCTCCTGATGGCTTAGAAGTACAAAAGCCTCACAGCCATAGAAAGCACCCCATTTACTCTCATTTTCCAGCATACCAGGGAAAAACACAGAACTTTTGAGGAAAGGATTCTGATACACCATTGAATATATTTTTTTTCCATAGCTCGTTTCGAGACCAGGTCCTGCTATAACTAATTTTGGAAGTTTTTCCTTTTTTTTCGCTAATGAATGAATGAAAAGCTTTTCGTAAGCGTGGAGGAGTAAGTCGATTCCTTTTTTTTCGGCAATTCTACCCAGAAACAAGATATAAGAATGGTTTTCAATGCCCCTGCATTTTGTTTGGAAAGCCTCTTTCATTAATAATGTATACGCTGGGGGGGCTGTAATCCCTAATCCTACAATTAATTTATTTTTAGGCTGATATGGCGTAAATGGTTCATTGGCAAGCCGACATTCTTCTTTACAGGTGAAAAGAAGACCTTCAGCAGCATTAATTATCTTTCCTTCTATAAGTTTCCAATAAAGCCAGTTTCTAATTGCTTTAAGCTTTCTGGAGCTTGACCGCTGAAAATATGGATCAAGCATTCCATGAGGCATAATGAACAGTTTTGGAGCAGCATTCTCTGACATTTGCTGGGCAGCATTTCTTCTGTAATCACTTAAAGCTTTTGAAACCCCGAAATTTTGGAATAGCCATAGTCCATGGACAATGATGGCATCAAAACGGCTTAAGTTGCTTTTAAGCCATGGAATTAACTTGCCGCTATAACTCCATGGGCCTTTTGACGGCCCTAACGCATGGATAATGTAGGTAGTTGAACAATGGTGCTTTTGTGGATCGTCAAGTGTAACTACCTCGTTATTTATGCCAAATCTGGAGATTTCCATGGCCATGGCATTAACGGCCTGGCTTACGCCGCCCTTTTTTGGTTCCAATGCATCAACTACGTGTAGCAAATTCATATGAATGGGATTAAGTATTAATCTTTTAAGGAAGCGATGATAAGTCCGGAAATTAAGGTGCAAAAACCTAATGATGTTGGTTGTGACCAGCTACCTTGGGCGATGGCGAGAACACCAAAACTAAGTAGCATCCAGGGCAACAAGTTTCCCGACAATAGACTTGAATAACTTCTATATGAAATATGTAAAGCTAATTTTATACGTAAAATGATAACACTCATTCCCATAATTGGACCTAGTTCACCTATTATCCTGCCCCATTCTCCTTCTGAAAGTAAAAAATATCGTCCTCCTTTTAAGATCATACTGCCTGCATTTGTTCCCATTCCAATGCCATAGCCAAAGAATGGCTGATTGGAAGAAGAGTAAATGGCTTCCAGCATACCGCCCAGGAACCTATTGAATAAGACACCGCTAATTCCACCTTCAATATTATTTGCATTGGTAAAACGTTGTGAAAATACCTCCGTAGCTGTCCGGAAAAAAGAGGAAGATCCTAAAAGAATAAAACAAATAACTAGTCCCCCGATAACGAATAACATCCCGGTCAGGTATTTCGGTTTCATTGAAATTGCAACAGCAGCAAACAACATAGAAACAACTACCTGAAACAACAGTCCTCTGCTAATAGAAAACGGAATAGCTAGCAATAATGATAAAGTCGCCGTAACCAAGAGCAGTCGGTTAATGGTTTTATATTTAAACCAAAAGTATAGAATAAAGCAAGCAGCAAAACTGTAAAAGAGTGTATTTCCATTGATAAACGAAAAAATACCTGGTGGGCGGAATACCTTATTTACTCCACTAAAACCACCACCTGCTTCTCCTCCAACATTAATGTTGATTAACGCTGTTTGAGGGCTATAAAATTGCAATATGATCAGGATGGTCATTGGGATAGCAATGATCAAGGTAGCCTTCCCCATTTTTATAGCATCCTCTGTGTTTAAAACCCTCCCTATCACAAAAATTAAAGGAAAATGAAGGAGCAATATGCGAGCACCATATAGTGCAACCGTAATATTCCCGTGACCGAGAAAATAGGCGGTATATATTCCTACAATGCCTATTATGATCATACTGATGACGTAGTAATTAAAATTAATTAATCCTTGTTGCCATGCTTTTATCAGTATCCACAATACTAAGGGATCCCTGATGACTAATATAGGATCTGCAAGAGATGGAAAAATCCACTTACGCAAAGCACCTTCAAAAATCAGCAGTATAAAGTATAACCAAATAGCTTGTTTAAGCCTTGAAACTGCTGGTTCCATATTTATAATTTAATTTATTTAAAACCCGTTGTGGCAGGGTCCATTCGTTTTTCCAATACATACTTAAAGATTTCCACCTTTTTAGCTCTGCTTCTTTTGTGGTTACAGGTGATTGCCTTAACAGCGTTAATAAGGTATTGGCATAATATTGATTAATAACATCGGAACTGAAATATTTTCGCCATGCTTCAAGGGCACTTTTACCCATACCCATCGCCAAATATTCATTTCTACGTAGAAATGATGGTAATCCGCCAAGTTCCTTCTCTGGATAGAACAATGCGAAATCACGCCAATCTGGACCATTTGGTGGTACAAAATCATCTGCTAAGATTACAGGACACCTTCCTAAAGCCATGCTTTCATATATTCTAAAACTAACCGGAACCCAGCCAGCAGGACATAGAGAAAATTTTGAGGCACGAATTACGTTCACATAGGCCTTCTTTTCATCCTCATCATGGTTGAGCCAACTATCTGTTTTCTCTATACAGAAATCACTTTTAGTCTCTAATAAACTCACCATCTTTGGTCTGAGGCTATTTGAGTTAATATTGCCCCTCCAGCCAGCTAAATAAACCGGAGTTTGTTGATCGCTATGTTCGGCATTTATATATTCGTTTGGAAAATGCATATAGGGTACCAGTGCGTGTATATTTGGGTTATACTTGTAACTTGGAAGACTGGTGTATAACCCACGTAAGAGTCCGGTAGCACAATCATCAGAGTTGATGGTGAATACTTTTTCCGGATAAGCAGATACAAGCTCGTCAAGTTCCAAATTCTTTATATATCTGAAATTTTTAAAGGAATTTTCTTCCTGTATAATGATTGCATCAGCTTTATCGGGATTAAACACCTCGTGGACACCTTCTGCTAAAAGTAGGTTATCCTTTATAGCCGTCAGTATTTTCGATTCCTTATCTGACAAGCTTGTTAAATTCTCTTCTGTGAAAAAAAGTTTCATATACCATTAAGCGTTCATTGATTAACAAAGACTATTAAAACTGCACCTGATCAGGTTAGAACTGAATTTTTGGTTTAATGGTTAGTGCATCCCATTGATGTCGCGCTGCCTTTTCTGCTTCGTATTCAGCGATTAATATGCTGTTAGCTAAACCTCTAGATGCTAACCTTTTTTTCCAGTATCGACCCCACTTGATGATGGGGTTCTCTGGATATTTTTCAAACTGCCACAATTGTGCAAGTAGATAGCTGGATGCTGCATGACCAGCTGCAATCTTAACCAGATATTGATGTGTCAACCTGTTTTTTGGAATGATGTGTGTTAATTCTAACTCAGGTAATACACCCGCTAAATAACCATCGCGACAAGCATGAAGAGCGAGATTTATATCATCACCGGATGTAACTATTTCCCCAATCCGTCCAAGGGTACTGGCAACGGGACAATGCACACATGTGTTTACAAACGCTTGCGCAATTTTTCGACGAATACCTAAACCAGCCCCAAAAGGTAAAGCTTTATGATAGGTAACATCATTTGAAAAATGAGCACGTTGTTCATTTCGTAGCGCCAGTGATCTTAAAAATGGAAACTCTTCTGGTGTAGGGTCTATTTCAAAGTCTGGAACAATTCTGCCCGCACCCAGCGCGCCGATTAAAGGCACAGCATCCATGGTGCTTGTCAAAATATAAAGGTAATTTTCTTTTAAACAATTGTCATCGTCAACAAATATGATCACATCACCTGTTGCCTCTTCTATTCCTTTAATTCTTGCCGAATTAAGACCCAATTTTTCTTCTTTTAGATGCCTTCCCAGTGGATGCCACGATATATCAACCGCTTTTGCAACTTGTATGCTGCTGGCATTATCAACGATTAATAACTCCCATTTATTAAAACTTAAAGATTGGCTTTTAAGTGACAATAGGGTCCTGTTGATATGACCAAGCATTGGATTATGTGTACATATTATAACAGAAGCAACCATCATTTTTTCTTATTAATTACCCCTTGTTGTCAGCTTTATTGTACTTTATTAATTTTCAAAACGGAATACACAAAATAGATAAGTAATTCTGTCGATGCTAAAAATATATTAAACACCAAAATTCCAGACAGCGTGGTGATATTTAATACCAGGGCTCCAAAAATTACTGTAACAATTTTTATTGGTATTGAAACAAGCGGATTAATGACCCAGTTTCTACTTGTTGATATATTAAATAGAAAACTTGCGTATAGACTTATACAACTACCGGCCACACTCAATATCAGTTCTATTTCCAACCCGGAGTAGTCATTACCAAGTACCCATAATATTTGTGTAGGAAATATTGAAACTATAAGTACAATCATTAAAAACAATATCACTAGTCCAACTTGGATTTGCATAAACCTTTTAAAAATCAGTTCCTTATTGTTTTTTAGCCTGGCAAATCTGGGAATTATTAGTGCACCAAAAATGGAGCTGAAAAAATTCAATACCATGGCTAATCTCCCAAGTGCTCCTATTTGTGCGACTGCTGCAGTAGTTCCGATAAATGAAATGAGCCATATGGTAATTTGATTTGATATGCAGAAATAAATCGAACCTGGCAGGATGCGCTTTACAACACTTACAATTTCTTTCTTTATTTCAGGATCTGGTTTTTTTGTCCAATCTGCGTATATGGAAGATATTTTCCGTATTCGCGTGTTACCCCAGATTTGAGGGATGCTTGCGGATAAAATTGCAAGATAAGCCCATGGAAAAGCAAAAAGGGTTAATATAAGCATCATTAAACGACAAATACTCACTTTGATATGAACCTTTTGTAAGGGTATAATATTTTGGTGTAGTACTGGTCCAACTGTAAGCAGATTAGTGGAAAGCGAAGCTAAAAAAGCAGGTATAATAGATAAGGTAATAAAGATAGTCGTGACCCACCCTGTATGATGTAATCTTAGCAGGTATATTAATATCGGAATTGCAAAAATCAAGCTGGCAACGGCAAACTTCTTCCTTAGGTCAAAACCGGTTACCAATACAGATCCTAGTTTTTCCCGGTTCTGCCATACTTTGCCCCCCTGGGCCAATACACTGGTGGAAATCCCCCCGTCGGCAAGTAATACCATCGTACCGAGCATCGTATTTGCTAAAGTATAGTACCCATACTCCTGAGTTGAAAGCAGGCGGATGACCAGAATCCCACTAATGAATCCTATAGACTGTATGACTAATTGTGATATTCCGGTGATTGAGATGAGCCTGGTCCATTCAGTTATCTTTTCGTAATTCTGGCTTTTGGATATTCGCTGAACAAGGTCTTTCATAAATGGCTGTCGCAGAATTATTCGTGAATAATTTTAAAATGCTGTCAATAATATAATTTATTTCGTTTCTCTCCATAGGTACATAAATTGGTAAAAGAATAGAGTTATCCTGGAGATTCTCGGAAACTGGTAAGCTGATACCTTCCATGTATTTGTAAGCTGTTTCCCGATGTGAAGTCATAATTCCCCTTCTGGTTGCAATACCACAATCTAAAAGCATTTGCATTAAAGCATTTCTATTTAACGGGGAATTATCTTTGAGGTAAATACTATAGGATTGGTAATTACTAAAACAATCTCCTTCTTCACCTGGTAAACGGATAAAATCAAGGTGTTTCAATCCTTTATAATATAAGTCAGCAATTTTTCTTCTTTCTTGTACAATCCAGTCGAGTTTCTCTAGTTGTTTAATACCTACAGCCGCCTGAATATCAGTCATTCTGTAATTGTAAGCAAGTTCCAGATGATCTTCAAATACTATTTTGGAATTTTCATGCCTTGTTCTGTCGTTAATTGACATTCCATGCTGCCTTAACAATTTTAGTCTTTGTTCATAATCTTTCCGGTTAGTGGTTATCATTCCACCATCGCCAGTTGTGATGACCTTACGCGGGTGGAATGAAAAACACACGAGGTCGGAATGTGTTCCAATTTTACTGTTTTTATAAGATGATCCTGCAGCACAGGCGGCATCTTCAATTAATTTAAGGTTATATTTTTCACAAAGCTGCTTAAATGCATCAATGTTTGCTGGCATGCCTATTTGATGTACCAGTAAAATGGCTTTGGTTTTGGAGGTAACCCTTTTTTCTGCATCCAAAGGATCAAGATTGTATGTTTCGAGTTCAACCTCTGCAAATACTGGGGTTGCTCCAACATACCTGATGGCATTCGCAGTAGCAATATAACTTAAGGATGGACATATCACCTCATCATCAGCACCAATTTCCGCTACAATTAATGCTAAATGTAAAGCTGCTGTGCAATTAGAAAGCGCTACAGCATATTCAGTGCCTACATAGCTTGCAAACCTTGCTTCAAACTCTTCTACCTTGGGTCCTTGAGTTATCCAGCCAGTAAGTATGGTTTCATATGCTGCTTGTGCTTCTTCAGAAGTTAAAAAAGGTTTTGCAATTGGAATCATGTTAATTAATTAAATGTGTTTTCTTTTGAAAATACCATTGACTAAGCTCTAATAATCCTTCATTTAAATTTACTGCAGGTTCAAAGTTTAACATGTTAAATGCCTTCTGATTATTTGCTAATCTTCTGCTTACAGGATTAATTGTATTGTCTTCTAAATGACGAGGCGTTATTTTCGATTTATTCACACTTAATAACTCGTGTAATAATTGTTTAAGCGAGGTTTCTTTATTGTTGCCAATATTAAATACTTCATCTGTTATCGGCGCTAATAATGCTGCAACATTAGCCCTTGCTACATCTTTTACATTTACCAGATCCATTGATGTGCTACCATCACCATAAATATCAGGTGCTGCACCATTCCTTATGCAATCAAGCCATTTAATCATGACTTCGGTATATTTGCCATCCGTATCCATTCTGGGCCCATAAACGTTGAAATAACGCAAGGCCACATAATCTAATCCATACATGAACTTATAGCTTCTCCACAGTTGTTCTCCCCATAATTTCGCTCCACCATAAAATGTTTGGTTGTCATAAGGATGATCAGTTTCAGGTGTAGGAAAATTTTGAGCCAATCCATATACAGAAGCACTTGAACTGTAAATCACCTTTTTTATCTGATGCTTTACACACAATTCCGCTAATTCAAAAGTAGATTTGAGCATGACATCAAATCCATCCCTAGGACTAGCAGCACAGGCATTGATTCGTAACGCCGCCATGTGAAATACGTAATCAATGTGTATGAGATGCTGATCAAGTACTATTGTATTTCTGATATCTTCTTCGATGAATTCAACACAGGGGTTTTTAATAAAGCCTTCCATGTTCCCATAGCTACCTCTACTTAAATTGTCGATGATAACGATCTTGTTTGGACTGAATTTGAGCAATTCTTCTACTACATAAGAACCAATAAATCCTGCGCCACCGGTAATAAGTATATTACTGCCTTGAATTTTATTTAACATATTCATGATTATTTACAGATAGGATGAAAACGCCACTAATGATAAGTATAAAACCCAGGTAGGACAGCATGGAAAGGCGGTCTTGAAACAGGAAATAGCCCACAGCTGTTGTCAATATGAAATTTATGCCAGTTGCAATTGGAATTACCAATGAAAATTGGTTAGTCGACAAAGCTTTAAAAAGGAACAATGCAGATATTACAATTAATGAAAATGCAATTATGAAGTTTAAATTAAATAGGAGCCTATACCATTCCTTCCAAATAGATAAGGTGCTTCCTCGTAACTGAAATTTAATTATAGCTGCACCAGATACATTACATGCAGCATACAGGATGATATAAATAATTGATTTTGTCATTTCAGTTATAAATTGGATGTAGTTCAACAATTTCATCAATTACAAAAACAGGTCTATTCCTGCTGGCATCCAGTGTACGCCATAGATATTCTGCGATAATACCCAGTGAAATATTTGTAACGCCAAATCCTACCATGAGTATGGAAATTAATGCAGGCCATCCTCCATCGAGATCATCAAAAATAATTGTCCTGACAATAATATAGATCGTCCAGACAAGGCCAAGAATGAAGAAACTAATTCCCATTAATGAAACGAGCCTTATGGGCGCAAAAGAGAACGCAACGAATGAATCGATGAGCAGTTTTATTTTCTTAGATATCGTCCATTTGGATTCACCTATTAATCTTTCCCTCTTCGAATAATTTATTCCAGATTGTTTAAATCCAAGGCTTAATATTTGAATAAAAACAGAAGAATTACTTTCTATATTATTGTTTAAGCAATTTTGGACTTTCTTGGTAAACATTAAAATATCAAAACCATTTTTTGGGAAATTTGATATTGCATACCTTCTCATAAAAAAGGCATAGGTCATTGACAATAGTTTTTCAGTTCTGGCTGCTTCAGTATGATTTCTAAATGCCCAGCAAATGTCAGTACCCATTTCAATAATGTTTTCAAACATCTGATTGATCAACTCCAGTGGATCTTGAAGGTCTGCATACATAAAGGTGATATAATCGCCTTTTGCTTTCAATATACCCGCTCTCAAGGCTGCATGTGAACCAAAATTCTTTGAAAAGCTAATAATTTGAGTCGTATAAGCAACATGTCTACCATGTTTAAGCTTACTTAATGTATTATCACTCGATCCATCATTTACAAATACGACTTCGGTATCAAAACTTCTATTTTTTCCCAGATATAGGTTTAACTGACTAATTAGATAATCAATATTTTCCTGCTCATTCAAAACTGGAATTATGATGGAGACTTTCATAATTGTTTGTTCATTAATAAGTTACATACTTAGCCGGATTTCCAGCAACCTTTGAGTTCTCCGGAACGCTCTTTAAAACATTACTTCCCAAGCCCACCAGCGTTCGTTCGCCTATGTGTATGCCATTAATAATATTTGAACCGCTTCCTATATAGCAGTTGGAACCTATGTCGGTACTGCCAGCAATGAGTACATTACTCCCAATTAGTGTGTAATCGTCTATGGTAACATCATGATGTATAACAGAATTTGGTAAGATGCAAATGTGATTATGTAATCGGGCATTACTGGTTATTACAACCCCAGCCATAATTAAACAGTTATATCCGATCTGAACATGTTTACCAACTGTGGCCCTAGGATGAATGGCAGTTATAAACCGTTCCTCACTTATTTCTAAAGAACTTATCATTGCAGCCCGCTCTTTATAAGAATGGTAACTACCAGGTACTGCTAGCATGCATATTTCCGGGTGTTTTTTTATAATTGCCCTTGGGAAAATCTCATGAGTTGTTGAAGTTAGAGTTGAATTGTCATCAATAAAGCCCAAAAAGTCATATTCATGATCGTTAATACAATCCAGCGCCTCTATACCATTCCCATTGAAAGGGAAAATTAACAACTTCTTCATTTAGCTTAATAACTGTTCAAGACCTCTATGATATAAACGATTTCTTCATCTGTCAACTCAGCGTACATGGGTAAAGACAGACAGTGGTTTGCCAAATATTCAGCCTGGGGACAATCGCCATTTTTATAATTTAAATAGCTGTAAGCCTTCTGAAGGTGACATGGGACAGGGTAATGAAGCCCGGCTGTAATGTTTTTTTCGTTTAAATAACTGATGAGCTCATCTCTTTTGGCGGTGGTAATTACAAATAGATGGTATACAGAATCGGCCCAAACGGGTTGTTTCTGCATCGTTATTTTTGGATTTATAATTTGATTTAAATACATCCCCGCAATCGCTTTTCGGCGATCATTCCAACCTGTTAAATGTTTGAGTTTAACCTTTAAGGATGCCGCTTCTAAACCACCCATTCTCATGTTAAAACCTATCTCATCATGATAATACCTAACCGTTGAGCCATGATTTCGTAAACTTAAAAGTAAGTCATAATAGGACTTATAATTTGTGGTGATACCACCTGCCTCACCACAGGCCCCTAAATTTTTCCCAGGATAGAAGCTGAAACAGGCCATTTCACCAAAACTGCCCACTGGGATTCCTTTATATTTTGCACCATGTGCCTGAGCTGCATCTTCGATAAAATGGAGGTTATATTTTTCACATAGCTCTTTCACACTATCGATGTCAAAGGGTTGTCCGTATAGATGTACGCCTATAATGGCTTTAGTTTTTGTAGTAATACGGTCTTCAATGAGATTGATGTCCAATTGCCAGGTATCACCCGTGCAATCCACGAATACTGGTGTGGCACCTGTATACGTAACGCCCCATGCAGTGGCAATAAAGGTATTTGCAGGAACGATAACTTCGTCACCGATTCCAATATTAAGTGCAAGCATGGACAGGTGTAGTGCCGAGGTTCCATTATTTACACCAATTGTGTAATTGGTTTTGCAAAACTTCGCAAACTCTTGTTCAAATTCTTGCACAAATACACCGCCTGAAAAGGAAGCATGGTCATACACCTCTTCGAAGGCACTGAACACTTCATTTTTAATCTGGTGATGCTGTTCCTTTAAATCCAGACAAGGGATCTTTTTACTCGATGTAATGCTATCCATTTTTAAGCGATTTGATAAGATCAATTCTTAGATAATTACCTGGTCTACTGATTTCAGGAACCTTGCCGGATTTCCTGCATATACTGTGTTTTGAGGAATGTTTTGCAGCACTACTGAGCCTGCTCCAACGACAGCATTCTTGCCCACGTGCACGCCACAAAGTATTGTAGCACTAGATCCAATAGATGCGCCTTCTTCAATAAAGGTTTCTATACATTCCCAGTTTTCTTCTGACTGTAAAGAACCATCCTTATTAATTGCACGTGGAAACTTATCATTGATAAAGGTTACATTATGTCCAATAAATACATAATCAGCAATATGAACGCCTTCGCAAATGAAGGAATGACTAGATATTTTACAGTTTTTCCCAATGGTTACACCTTTTTGTATTTCTACAAAAGATCCGATTTTACAACCATCATCAATTGAACAACCATATGCATTGACGAAATTATAGATCTGTACATCTTTTCCTAAGAATACATTCTCCAGGCATTGTCTATCTTTGTGAATTGTAACCAGTTCCATACTAATTTTTTAAAATATGTGTTTCTGTTTCTTTTTGAAGACATTCCGTTTGCTTAATTAAAACTTCACATCCATTGTTTTTTATTGATTTAGTTGATGCTTCTAATATATTCACAACATCCAAACCAATAGCAGAAGACGATCTCGGTACTGTGCTTTCAGACAGGCAATTAATAAAGTCTGTAGCCATTTCAAACAGCGCTTCTGTTGTTTTCAATTTAGGTACATGAATATCCCCTATTCTGTAATCAACAAGTATTTTGTTTCTGTCTTCATTTCTCGAGTGCTTATAACCGCTATCATATATCTTCACCTTTTCTGTAGGCTCAACATCATTGTACAAGATCATCTTTTGGTCTCCCCCGATCAGCATCATTCTTAACTTTACGGGGCTTGTCCATGAACAATTAAAGTGGGCTATAAAACCGGAGTTATAATTCACAGTTAGATAAGCAATATTTTCAATTTCATTATTTGTATGTGTTGTGCCTGTGGCATTTACACTATAGGGTTGTTCAGCAATGATATAATTTAAAATGGAGATGTCATGAGGTGCAAGATCCCACAATACGTTAATGTCGGGTTGAAACAGACCAAGATTGATTCTGGTAGAGTCCAGATATTTGATTTTTCCCAGTTCCCCTTCTTCTATTAAAGACTTCATTTTTTCAACCGCCCCAGTATATAAAAATGTATGATCAACCATCAGCAATAGGTTCTTTTGTGTTGCCAGACTGATCAAAATTTCTGCTTCCATTGCCGTCGAAGTCATGGGCTTTTCAAGTAACACATGTTTGCCCTGCATGAGCGCAGTTCGGGCTAAATCGAAATGGGTAAATACCGGAGTTGCAATTACGACTGCATCAATGTTTTCGTCAATGATAAGGTCTTCAGCGCTTTCATAGCCCTTTATATTTGGATATAAACGGCTGAATTGCATTAAACGATCAGTACTTCGGTCAGCTACAGCAATTACGCTGCAGTTTGAAACCAGCGAAAAATTCCTAACCAGGTTTGGCCCCCAATACCCAATGCCTATTATGCCTACATTTACCATAACTCAATTATTTTTTATGCAGTGTTGTTATTAAAGGCTTTTGATGACGAACGTAAAGTCTGTAAGGACCATAAGGTTTAATATAAATATGATATAGATTTCTGAGTCGTCTTATGTTATCTGTTTTAAAATCATCATGATAGGTGTCAGCATATAAACTATAAACACCTTGATCGTGCATTCCAGCTTCTTCCAATCCAGCTGCAAATTCCGCCGTCATTTGCCTCTCCATCATTAAAAAATAATCCACCGTCGGCAAGACAATCTTTATGGTCTTAAATGTCAAAACATCACCGAATGCGAGGTATGGTGTATACATTTTCCAGCCTAAATTGCGACCAGCATAATAGAATTCAGAAGCACATAAGAAAACGTGGTGATCACCTTTGCCGATTAGTTGCTGTGCTGCCACACTAATTTGTCCTCTTTCTCTTTCTTCTTTGTTATCAAAAGCTAAAACTGTTCTCGCTATCAATGTTAAACCAACGCACCATACCAATAGGACGGCTAAAAAACCATTTAGCACCGACTTTTTAATTGGTTTAAAGCTTTCGGGTTGACGAGCAGGGTAAAGATAGGCTACCACAAATACAAAATATGGAATCATGTAAAGCACCCGGTTGATATAAACAACGGTAAGCACCAGCAAAACTACGATGGTCATACCGGCTATAAGTAGCCCAAGTTCTTTTCTTACTATTATTGTGAACAGTGCAATTATTGGAAGAAAGGGGCTGAATTTAAGGCTTCTAAGTATCTCCACACTGTTAGTATAGATATCCGGCGGACCAGCATTCTCAGAAGAATTTGGTCCCGATATCAAATTTAAACGAAGTCCTTCTATTACATTATTCATTGAGCTGAAGGCTACTGGGGCGACAGGAATAAGGATTAGAATTGTTGCGATAAAACAGGTTGAAATCAATATTACCATTGTTTTAAACAAACCTCGTGGTTCGTTTGCCGTACCTTTATCTTTTACGAGTGAGATCAATTCAAGGATAACTAGTGGGAAAAGGAACAATGCCGATGGCCAGATAAAAAAACTTAATGTCATTAAAAGACCCGCAACGACAATTTTCCCGTTCCATTTAAGGCTTGTTTTATTACTTCTTAATATCCAGCAGGCAAAAAAGCAAAGGGCTATTGCCCAGCAATCTATTCTGGCAATTGTGTAAGACTGTACAATAAGCGGATCCAGAAGAAAAATTATCCCGAGTAGGAAAGCAACATATCTTTTGATTCCACAAGCTAATAACCAGCCAACTGCTGCGGTTGCTGCCACCAATGCACCAAATAGGGACATTACTCTTGGACCATATTCGCCGAAAATATGATAAGTTAATTCCTGTAAAACTGGTCCGATATAAAACCAGGTAAAAACGGGCTGTTTTTTTAATGTCAACCAAGCAATAGACCAGTCAGAATCTGGTTGAAGGGTGTTTCTTCCAAGCTCAATAGTTGTAGGTTCATCCTTATGTAAATAAGGCGTGCTGTCTATCGTTGCTATAAAGAAAAACGATATGAATATGATGGAGCATAACCATTTCAGCCAAAATGAAAAATTCTTTCCATTGTACTTATAGTCTCGAACTAACTGCATATCTGAGGGGCTAATTGAGTATCAGGTTTATTTAACAGGCTAATTATTCTTCATGATGGAAAGCTTTGGTTTTGGCTTATCATTTCCAAAATATTGGTACGCATATTTATTTTCATAACCGTAGGATGCTTTTGACAGAACCCCATTATAAATGATATACATATTCTCCATTTGATGTTCATTAAATAGTTGATTAATATAATTCAGGTCGGATTTGGGAGTATAACCATCGCGTACTACATAGAGGTTTACATCACTGTAGGCGGAAACAATCATGGCGTCGGCAACAAGCTGCACAGGTGGCGTATCGATAATAATTTCGTCAAACGTAGTTCGTAACCACGTCATTAGTTCTTCCAGCGCTTCCTTTTCTAAAAGTTCTGATGGATTATCTGGTTCTGGTCCTGAACTAATGATAAAAAGATTTGAATGGATCTGCGAGGACTGGACAATCTGCTCTTTAAATTTGGTTCCATTTAAGTGATTGCTTAAACCAACATCATTTGATAAATTAAAAGTTTTCGCTACCTGAGGTTTTCGAAAATCCATATCTAATATTACAGTTTTCCTACCCGATGCGGCCATTACAGCCCCCAGATTACACGCGACCATACTTTTTCCTTCTCCCGGGATGCCAGAGGTTACCAGGAGTACTTTCCCATCTCCTGTTTTCCCATTGATATGACGAAGTTTTGTGCGCAATATTCTAAATTGTTCAGCAATCATATTTCTTGAACCACCGAGAACAAACTCCCGTGGGACGTCTTTTTGAAAGGAAAGTTCTCCAAGAATTGGGACCAAAACAGCATTTTCAATCTCATGAAAATTGTTTATTTTGTTGTTCAGTGAGTCCTTTATAAAAAGGATACCCCCTGGAATGATAATCCCCATAATGAAGGCCAAGGCGTAGGTAATACTTGAATTTGGTGATTGCGCTTGTCCATAATGGGCATCATCAACTATCCTGCTTTCCATAAGCTTTGCGGAGTTGATTAATCCAGCCTCTTCCCTTTTTTGTAATAAATAGATGTATAACTCTTCTTTAATACTTTGTTGTCGTTTGATATTAATGTACTCCCGTTCTTGTCCCGGTAGTTTTTTTATGGAAGATTCAAAACCAGAATTATATTTTTGCAATTGCTTTCGGGTGGTTAATAAAGACCGTTTGATAGCTGTAATTGTTCCATAAATTGCATGCTTTGTGGAGGCGATCTGTTGGTTTAAAGGGTCGAAGACAGGGTTTTTTTCTGGCGTATTTGCCAATAGTTTGTCTTTTTGTAATTCCAATTTAATTAACTGGTCTACCAAAGAAACCAGGCCAGGGTCGGATAGTCCAGCTGTGGCAGGGGCATTTACAGAATTGCCTGCAGAATTGATATATCGCTGAATTCCATCAATAACCTGTAGCTGGACATTGACTTCATTCAATCGGGAATCATTATTTTTAACATTATCCAGGTAAAACTGTGATTCTGATGATAAATCAGTTATACCCCTACTGCTTTTGTATGACTCCACTTGTTTTTCCACCCGGTTCAATTCTTCGGTAATTGAGTCCAGCCGGTCATCCAAGAAGCTTAACGTACTTAAGTTGACTTTATTTTTATAATCTATGGAGGCAACATTATATGCTTTGATCAGGTTGTTTAAAATATCTCGACCTCTCTCAGGGACCGTTTCTGTAATTAGTAATTCGGCAACGGAAGTTTGCTCTCCTGTCAGGTAAGCCAGATAGCTCGTCAAGTATCCGTCGGTTACGTTGTCAGGATTATTAATGTTTATCTGAATGGTTTGGCCAATATATTTTTTCAAGTTAGCGGTGGGGGTTAACTTCCAACTTCCCCATTTACTTTTTAATGTGCGCTCAAAAGAATAGACATTTTGAGACTCAGGTTGATTTAGAATGAAGGAATTTTCATCCTTGATCGTAACTTCTATCTGATGTCCATTTTGCGGGCTTGGAGGTTCAAGGAGCGTGAAAACTACCGGGGTGTTTGAATGGATATCTTTATCATAAAATTTTCCTGGGGAAGTGTAATTTATCCATAATTTAAGGTCATTTACCACTTTTCCCATTAAGGTTCTTGATGTTAATATCTCGATTTCATCATTCACCCTTTTAAAATTGTCAAATAAGTCGCTTCCCTTTTCGACCTTTTGCCTATCCCGTTCATCATTAATCAATATTTTTGCTTTTACAGTATAATAAGGTACAGTAGATTTAATATAAAAATACCCCAATCCCATACATACCAAAATGCTCAAAAAGAAAACTGGCCAGTATTTAAAATAGTTCCTATACCTTATTCCAGGGCTGCTATGATTTTCTCCTGCCAGTGGATCCTGTTGTTGGGCTGTATGTTTTACATTTGTTTTCATAGTTCGGCTTTAATGAAATTTCAGCAGATTGTTAAGCTCAGCAGCGGCCAACTTAGCCAAATGAAGAACCATACTTCCTCACAAAATTTACTTTATCTTTTTCTATCTCAACAGTCATAAAGCATCTTAACGAGGGTAGCATCACCTTAACTGACCTTTTACTAACTGCAATAACCTGTCCCTCCATTTCACTGAATGGCCCCTGAAGAATTTTGATTCTATCCTGAACATTAAGGGATACAGGCTTAATTTTGACATTTTGATAAAGAGATAAAAACTGCTTAATTGATTGAATCTCTGGATCCGGAATAACCGCCGGTTTACCTAACCAGCATACAAAGTTGACAATACCATATAATTCTCTAACCAGATTCATTTGCTGTTTTGACACTCTTACAAACACATAAGAAGTGAACAATGGTTCTTCAACGATTTTCTTTCTGTCACTCCATTGTTTTTCTACCCGGTTAAGTGGGCAGTAGTTTTCAATAGCAATCCTATTTAATTGATCGGCTACTTTCTTTTCCCAACGGGCCCTGGTATATACGGCGTACCAATTCAGTTCCATAAATACTAATTTTGACTATCCAATAAATACAGTTTGGTTTTACCTGGTTATAAAGATTCCAATTACGGAGATTACAGTTAAAAGCAAGCCTATTTTTTGATAGGTCTGGTTTAATGCAGGATCTTTAGTTTTACCAGCCTCTACGTAGATGACGTCGTTTGTCTTTAGGTAATAGTACGGAGAATCAAATATGTTCTTTTTGGTGAGATCTACGGTAACAAACAAGCGCTCACCATCGTTCTCTCTGATAATAAGTACCTTTCTTAAGGCGGTCATATTTAAATCGCCCGCCAAACTTATTGCTTCCGGAATAGTCAGCCTTTCACTTGGAACTTTAAAAAGCCCAGGTTTGGCTACATCACCCATTACTGAAACTTTAAAATTCATCAATTTGATCATTACCACAGGTTCTTTCAAATATGGAATCAACTTCATTCGAATATGTTCCTTTAGTTGGGCAGTGGTTAAGCCGTAAGCTTTAATGTTGCCTATCACGGGTAGCTGGATCTCCCCTTTTTGATCAACCAAATTGCCACTTAAAATTTCTGTGTCTCCATTGCCCGCATTAGAAGCAAAATTAAATACTGCAGAGGATTCAGGATTTAAGCTGGAAATGCTGATACCTAATATATCATCATGTTGGATAGTTGGTGGCAGATAATTGGTGACTTTTTCTCTGGTCACTACTGATCGATTAATATCCTGAAAATAGGTGGTCTTTTTATAAGAGCCACAAGAGTATAAAAGTGAACCTAATAAAAGATACAATGCGCAAGAACCTAATGATTTCATAAAACGGTTTTATGGATATTAAAAATGACTTGAGTTAGTAATTGATTTGTTATCAATGCATCAGCAAAATAAGCTCGGATTTTATATAGCTTCGCTCTTTCTCACTCACAGTGAGTGGATTACGTTGGGTGTGAAGGGTGAATTATTGGTTACAATATTATTTGTAACAATAAAAGTACATCAACAAAACTAAAAAGTAGATTCAATTCCAAATTTGTGTATTTGCTGTGAAAAAGTTGTCACCCTATATAAAATACCCGTTGGAAAATATACTTTTGAAGAGAACATCTAAATTTGTGATGTTCACTTCAAAATGTTGATTAAAATTAATTTAAATCAGTGTTATCTGTTCTTTTTTATATTGTATAAACCTCAAAATAAATTTTTTACGAAAAATTCATAGTCTCAATCATGTTAATTAGTGTGAACCAAGTAGTCTTATCTTTCTCGGGTTCAGCCCGTCTGTAAATACAGTTATTGGTTTTAGTAAGCATTTTCATCGCCATTCACCATGTTAATAACAGTCTGAAATATAATTTTGACGTCGAGCATTAAGGACCAATTTTCAAGATACCAAATATCATGATTGACACGCTGTTCCATTAGTTCCTTCGTATAGGTTTCTCCCCTATATCCATTTACCTGTGCCCAGCCTGTTATACCCGGCTTCAAATAATGTCTAACCATATACCTGTCGATGATTGCACTATATTGTTCAGTATGTTTTAACATATGGGGCCTTGGCCCAACTATACTCATATTCCCAAGAAAAACGTTAAAAAATTGCGGAAATTCATCAATACTGGTTCTGCGTAAGAATCGTCCGATCGCCGTTATTCTAGAATCCCCTTTACCAGCTTGTTTACTGTCACAATCTGAATTAATGCTCATACTGCGGAATTTATAACACCAGAAGTTTTTATTGTTTCGACCGCTACGAAGCTGTCTGAATAACACCGGTCCTTTGGATTCCATTTTTATTATTAAGGCGATTAAAGGAAATAGCCATATTAATACAAACACAATGATGAACCCGCTAAAAAGGATATCGAACACACGTTTTTTGAAGCCATTATCTGCATTTTCAAGGGGTTCAGTCCTTAAGGTGATAATAGGAAAGCTCTCCATGAAATTTATTCGAAAAGGATTGATTAAGGTTTCTGTGAAGTCAGGAACAAATTTCAACCGGATAAATTGCTTTTCAGCTTCCTTTAAAAGATAAATGGCTTCTCCTAACCTTTGTGGTGTTAATGACACGTACACCTCTTGAATTCCCCTTGCAGCAGCTTGTTTGATCTGCTCACAAGTGCCGGGCATAATTTTGCCAAAGACATCTACGAATAAGGCATTCTCATTGTTTAGAAAACCTTCGAAACGATAGGTCGACTGATTTTGCTTGAAATATGTAGCTAAACGGTTCCCGGTATCATTCATGCCCATTACGGCTACAATTTTTCTTACCTGGTAACGTTGTCTTAAATAAGGGTCCAGCACGGTACAGATAAACCGACTTGCCAGTATACTAAAACACAGTACAAAGTAGAATAAGAATAATAATGACCTCGGAATAGAACTGTTAAGATTAATAATTAAATAAAGCATAAAAAATATCATATGCAACGCAGTACTTTTCCAGCTTGCCCTATATAACTGCTCCAGGCTTTTGATACTGTTTACACTATATAATCTTAATATTATTGAGCTGATGATCCAGAATAAGTTAATATTGAGCAGCAGGTTAAAATTGTATTCAAATGTGAAGTTCATTTTTAGATGAATAGCCACATTATAGGCAATGAAAAAAGAACAATTTACCAAGAGGATATCAGTGAGAATCAAAAGTATTCGAAAGGAGTATAAGTAGCGGTTTTTCACAATGTATATTTAAAACGGTTAAATAATAAATGATTAGCTTACTCTTATTTCAAATTTTAAAGCATACTTTTTTAATATTTTTTTAGTTATTTACATTTTCTGTTAAACTTCTTCATACACTTAATGAATTAATTCTGTCTTTAATATTCAGAAGCTGATACTATGTTGCTAAAATTAGAGAGAATAATATTCCCTTTTTGTAAATATTATAGAATGAGCGTATTATGTGTACTTTCTCAGCCGTGATTTCGTGATTTATGAAAATATTATTTGAATAGTTAAATAAGTGGCAATGCAATTATGGATAATAATAAAAAAGAAATAACTCTGTGAATACAATTCACAGAGTTATTTCTCATAGTATACATTGACAAAGTATGTAGATTTTAAGCGAACTTTAATTAGACACAATGATTTCCCCTGGAAGGTCATCTCAGTTCATGTCAAAAGTTTTAGCTGGCTTCGCTATTTGGAAATTTGTCTTTTACTTCCATTGTACCATCTTCAATTCTTAAAACTATAATTTCTTTAGGATCTGATACGTTGACGATCCAAACACTCCTATCTTCTGTTTTTACGTTAATGGTTGAATTAATTTTATAATCGAAGTATTTACTTTTTACAACTTTTCTTACATCAGCTGGCATTTGTTTTTCTGTTCCATAGACTAAATGATAAACCAATAGACCATTTTTTTGAAAAACAGCCTTATTTTTCTGATCATTAAGAATAAAATTCACAATAATTTGCTTATTCACAACGTACCAAGTGGCATCAGTTGCATCTTTAAATACACGATCAAAGGATTTTGTTACTTTATCGGATATTGCGGCCTTATTTGAAGTACCATAGATTTCAATCTCTTCCAATTTAATTTGAGCCGATGACTCTGTAATTTCAGCTAAAGACGTCAATCCACTTAACAATAATAGAATAACTAGATTTTTCATGACTCTTAGTTTAATTTGTTGTAAAAATAAATACTTTAACAAAATCCCTGAGGAAAAGTATCTGTTAGCAAGTACGAGCGGATTTAAATAACGATCCTGCAGCGATTAACTGCTTTAAGCCTTTATTAAGGTCGTTCATAGGTAAAAGGACTTTATTCATCGACGAAAAATGGCTGTTTTGATTGAAAAATTTTTGTTTCTTAAACATTAGTTTACGTATTGTGTTAAATAAATACGTTGGGTGAAGAGGAGATATAATTCAAGAGCAAATGATTTGGAAATGTTTAATCGTGGATCCTGATCCGAATGCCTCGAAAATCGTGCAAAAATATACCGCATTGGTTGAACAACTCGAAGTGGTCGCCCTTTGTGATGATGCCTTTCAAGCAATGGCACACATGCAAACCGTAAGAATAGATCTCCTGTTTCTTGATATACAATTACCGAATTTACTCGGAACAAGTTTTATAAAAACCTTACAGCATCCTCCGAAGGTTATTTTCATAACTTCATTGCCTGAATTTGCAGTGGAAGCTTTTGAATTAGGGGCGGTCGACTATTTATTAAAGCCGCTTACTTTAGAACGTTTTTTAAAAGCTGTATATAAGGTTGTTAGCTCAATCAATGGTTCAAATGATGCCCAGACGCTGCCGCTTATCCGGAGGTCATTATATTTCAGGTCCGACAGAAAAATGGTTAAAATTTTCCTGGATGAGATCATTTATGCTGAAAGTATTAAAGACTATATAAAGATCTACAGGGATCACCACACGCCTTTATTAGTTAAACAATCTCTAACTTCTTTAGAGGCTTCGTTGCCACAACATTTATTTTTGAGGATACACCGTTCTTACCTGGTTTCCATAAACAGGGTAACTGCCTTTACAAACTATGATATTGAAATTGATAACATAGAAATACCCATAGGAAGACAATTTTTAGGACATTTAAAGAGGCTTACGTTAAAAAAGTAAGCCGATTTTTCAATAAGAGTCAACAACATCAGCTGTTGAGTGTTTATTTAACAAAAACATATAATTATGGATAACAAAGCAATCATAGAAGAGGTTATTAATGCCTTTGACACCAACGATGTGACCAGCCTGTTGAATTATGTTACCGATGATGTGGTTTGGGAAATGCGTGATCAAAAAGATATGGTGATATCAGGTAAAGAGAATCTTCGGAATTTTTTCTCCGAGTATAATGAAATGAAGATGATAAGATCAACACGTGACCATATCATTATTGATGGAAACCAGATCGCTGTTGACGGTACGGTTACTATGGAGGGCAAGGATGCCGAACAGTTTGAGATGTTTTACTGTGATATTTATGAGCTCACTGATAATAAGGTGAGCAAAATTATCAGCTACCCTATTAAAAAAATTTGATATTTAATTCTTCCCTGGGCTATCCATCCATAAAATAGCCCGGGGATATTAGTTTTTAAGTGGAATAGTAAAATAGAATTCAGTGCCTTTATCAAATTCAGTATTTACATCAATATTTCCATTATGCCTTTCAATAATCTCTTTGGAGAGGTATAAACCCAAACCCAGCCCTGAAATATTTGTTGGACCGTCGGCTCGGTAAAATCTGCTGAAAATTTTATTCTTTTGCGTTGAACTCAGCCCAATTCCTTCATCTTTGATGCTTACTTTAACAAATTCATTTTCCTTTGTTATGGATACGTAAACTTTATCCGCTTTTGGTGAATATTTAATGGCATTACCTAAAAGGTTGAACATCACCTGTTCCATCCTTTGTTTATCCGCCTCTACAATAAATTCTCCCTCCTTTTTATTGAAAATAAGCTGATGTGTTTTGTTCGTATATTGTTGCGTTTCTATAACATCTACAATTAAATGTTGTAGTTCGAAAGTTTCAAAGTTGAACTGTAATTTCCCAGCTACAATTTTTGAACTGTCTAGTAGATCTGTAACAAGGGTATTTAGTTTTTCAACCTGAGTTAATGCCTTTTCAATGAACATTTGTCCAACTTTTTCCTTTTCAGACCTTGCTTTTATTTGTAGATATCCTTTAATACTTGTCAGCGGAGTTTTTAGTTCATGACTTGCCAGGGCGATAAATTCATCTTTCTTAGCACTCAGGGCTTTCACCTCTTGAAACAACTTAGAATTGTCTAAGGCTACTGCAGCCTGTGAAGCTATACTTCCAATGATATCTTCATGTTCCGGTTTAAACATTCCAGCTTCGCGATGACCAAACAAAAGGCTACCTATTATACTGCCATCCGTAGATACTACGGGCACAGCTAAGTAACTTACCACAGGAAGATGCCCTGGAGGCATGCCAAAATGAGGGCTATTCTTACCATATCGCTCATCTTTAGTGATGTCGTCAGATCTCAATACTTCTTTCTGGTTAAAAGTTTTATCAAATATTGCCGAATTTCGCGGCATTCCTATTTTCTCAAACGATTCGGGGGGAGCTCCTGAGAGGGTGTAAAGTTTAAATTCTTCTCCCTCCTCATTAACCGAATTATAGAAAAAGGCACCGAAATCTGCTCCTGTGATCTTTGTGGTAACATCTGTTACCTGCTGAAGGATAATTTTTACATCAAGCTTTTCAAGTATCACTTTGCCTATGGCATTAAGCATCTCCAGGTTTTCCGTATTCTGTTTGATCGCTTTCAACGAACGTAGCTCCTCGGAAATGTTTCGTGCAATTTTAGATGCACCAATAACCTTTCCCGAGCCATCTTTAACCGGTGATACTGTTAGAGAAATGGGTATTTCCTGTCCGTTTTTCGCTATCCTAATTGTTTGTAAATGGTCAACTTTTTGTCCGTTTTTTATTTTAAAAAGAATACCATCCTCTTCAGTCCTCCGGGAATCAGGAATTAGGAGATTTATCGAATTACCAATAATTTCTTCTTCGGTATAGCCGAATATTTTTTGAGCACCTGTGTTCCAGCTTGTAATGATACCTTTAAGATCCTTACTGATAATAGCATGATCTGAAGATTCAACAATAGCTGAAAGCATAGCTTGTCTTTTATCTGTATCATATTGTTCCGTGATATCTATTAACGTGTTATGTGCACCAATCTGCCTTTGTTGATGATCAAATATCGGACGGGCGAATACCATTAAGTTTTTAAAGAGGTGGTTCGGCGTTTCTATGGTAATATAATGATTGTCATAAGCTATCCCTTCTTTCAAAGCCAATGCCATCGGGCAATCAGCTAATGGCATACTTTGACCATCCGGCTTATATATTTTCCAGGATCCACACCATAAGTCCTTCCCTATTTCTGGTTCACGGCCCCATAATTCTACTGCCGCCTGATTATAATAAGTGATATACCCCTCCAGGTTGCAGGAATACATGGCAAGTGGCGAATCATAAAAAAAGTGCTGAAAAAAAGTCTGCTCATTTTTTTGCCCCTCATTTAAAGCCTTTTCACTTTCCGGGTTTTGTGAAGGGTTTATATATGATTCCTGTATTTTCATCAGTTTATAGTTTGTTATTTAAAGGTGATGAAGCTATCATAAGCCTATGATGGTTTCATCAGTATATAGTTCGTTATTTAATGGTAATGAAGCTAAAGTGCTTCCTGTATAAGTATATTTTCAATGGAAAGCAGTTCTGACTCATCAAAATGCATACAATCCATACACTTTAAAGAATCGGCAAGTTGTTCTGGTCTACTGGCTCCAACGAGTACTGAGGTAATTCTTTTATCTTTCAACAGCCATGATAATGCCATCTGGGCCAAATTCTGCCCTCGTAAATTGGCAATTTCATTTAACTTTTTAATTTGATGCACTTTTTCTTCGGTAATTTGGTTGGCTTGCAAAAATCCATGAGCCTTAGCAGCTCTGGAATCCATGGGGATGCCATTCAGGTATTTATTTGTTAACAATCCTTGTGCCAGAGGCGAAAATGGGATGCAACCTACCCCTTCGTGTTCCAAAATATCCATCAACCCTCCTTCTACCCAACGTTCAAACATAGAATACTTAGGTTGGTGAATCAGGCATGGGGTTCCCATCTCTTTTAAAAGCTTTATTGCCAGCTTTGCTTCCTCAGCTCCGTAATTGGATAATCCTATGTAAAGTGCCTTCCCCTGGCGGACAATTAAATCAAGGGCAGCCATTGTTTCTTCCAATGGGGTTTCAGGATCTGGGCGGTGGTGATAAAAAATATCCACATAATCAAGGTTCATTCTTTTTAAACTTTGATCAAGACTGGATACCAGGTATTTTTTTGAGCCCCAATCTCCATATGGACCTTCCCACATGTGGTAGCCTGCTTTGGTGGAGATGATCATTTCGTCACGGTAACCTTTGAAATTAGCCTTTAATATCTTGCCGAAGTTTTCTTCAGCCGAGCCTGGAGGAGGACCATAATTATTGGCTAAATCGAAATGGGTTATACCTTTATCGAAAGCCAGTTTAAGGATGTCACTCGAATTTTCTAAAACATCTACATGCCCAAAGTTATGCCATAAACCGAGTGATATAATAGGAAGTTTTATTCCGCTGTTGCCACAACGTCGGTATTGCATTTGCTGGTATCGGTTCGCTGCTGGTAAATAGGTCATGAAAATAAAATTGAATGTGATTTGCTACTAAAATAACAAAGTAAATTAATTTTAAAACAAAAAAGGTCAGCATTTAGCCGACCTTCTTATTTAATATGCTATTAGTTGCGATGTATCAGAAATATTAGAATATAAGTAAATTAATAATCATCGTTCAAAGCAAAAATTGGTTTCTTGGTCATCCACTTTCCTCCGGTAAAATCAGGGAAATCAATTGTTTCATTTCCAAGTTCTATGGATTGTTCACTCAGCGGTGTAATTGCGCTCCAGGCAGCACCATCATATACATCTAAAGGTGTTTCCGTATTTCTTTTAGCGGCTTCAACAAAAGCATGCAGTACGAAGAAATCCATTCCTCCATGTCCGGCTCCCTGCGCATCATTTCCATATTTCTTCCACAATGGGTGATCATATTTCTCGAACCATACTTTTGCATCATCCCATTTGTGTGCATCACTTGTGCCCTCTACATGAATGCTCTTGTTAAGATCCATCCATAAACCTTTGGTTCCTTGCACCCTGAAGCCTAAAGAATAAGGTCTTGGTAAGTTAGTGTCATGCTGTAAAATGATAGTTTCACCATTGGCACAGGAAATTGTTGTGGTTACAATATCACCCAACCTGAAATTTACTTTAGCATTCGGATGATTTTCACCACCGTTTTCGACGATATAATTATGAAGGCCTCTTGCTTTAGTAGAGAAGGAATTTAATTTGATGAAGCGGTTTCCGCGATTGATGTTTATACATTGAGCAACCGGGCCAACACCATGTGTCGGGTATAAATCTCCATCACGGAAAACACTGTGATTTGTTCTCCATTTTGCTTCTGAGAATCCTTTTTCATTAAATTCTACGCCTTTACCTCCAGCACCATCATTAAATTTTATTGGCCTTAAATCATGCTGATAACCACCTTGAAGATGTATTATTTCACCAAATATGCCTTGTCTTACCATATTGAGCACCGCAAGCACATCTCTTCTATAACAAACATTTTCCAGCATCATCACATGGGCACCATGTTTTTCCGCTGCATGGACTACATCCCAGTGGTCTTGTAATGTTATTCCTAAGGCGACTTCAGTCCCAACATATTTAACCCCAGCTTCAATAGATCCAACAATCATCGGTTTATGCCATTCCCATGGGGTAGCAATCACCACTGATTTAAGATTTTTAATTTCCAGCATTTTTTTCCAGGCGTCATCATTTCCTGTAAATACTTTTGGCATTGCTTTTCCGCTTTTTGAAATGATCTTTTTCGACATCTCCAGCATTTTAGGATCTACATCACAGATAGCAACCACTTCAACGTCGCTTCTTTTTAATAATAAATCCAAGTGACCCTGACCCCGTAAGCCTACACCAATGATTGCTATTTTAAGCTTTTCACCTGCAAAACTAGCAAAAAGTGATTTTTCCGGCATTGCCGTTAAAGCTGCTGCAGTTAAACCGCTAGTTTTAACAAAATCTCGTCTGTTCATAATTCTTCTTTAGTTCAGATTATTGTAGTTATAAATAATTTTTAATTGATTTGTGTCCTTGCATACGTAAAGAATTGAATTTCAATGTTGATAGATTGATATCCCCTTCCCAATCACTGGTTTTTATTTTGTCGGTTTTTACAATTGATAAAGTTAAACCAGCGTTATCAATAGCTTTCAGTTTGGCGTGTGTCATCCCATTTTTTAGTGGGTTTACAGTTAAAACCAGTTGAAATCCTTCTTTTAATTTTTCGATTGGTAATGTTCTATGATCTGTAGTCTGGTCGATAAAAAGTTGACCTGAACCATGATATCCTAATTCAATACCACTACTTTGTGTACCATCTTTTATGCCTAACTGTAATACCGAAGCCACCAGGTCGGCGTGGTTAAAGTTAATACATATTGTAAATGCATAAGCCGTTGAAATTTCTGGCTTAATACAATCCATGTATTCAGTTCCCTCCCAAACCTGCTCCATTGCAATCGTTTCATCCTGCCTGAAATAGCTGGAAAGGTCCAGAACTGGGTCAGGTTTAATTGAAACAGGAGCATTTGTAGAAATTCCTTTTAAAAATAGATTAAAGATGTCTCTTCGCTGCATTTTTAGGGGTTGATTACATGTTTAGGCATTACAAGGTAAAAAAAAAATGCTTCCTTGATAAGGAAACATAGAAGCAATTGTTGCACAAACGTTTGCATGCCTTTGTAATGAAGTATAAAATGATGATTAAAAGATTTTTGTCGCTGTGTTCAGCTGTAATTTTATCATTGGCCTTGGGATGCCAAATGTCCTGTAAAGGAGCTTGTAATGGTATTAAAAAACAAAACAACCTGCATTTGGCAGGTTGTTTTGTTTACAGCCATTGCTTATTTAGCACTGTTTTTTTTCTCAGTTACTTCTGTACGAATATCTTGAGCTAATACTTTTAAATCTTGCATTGCTTTACGAACTCTTGTTCCAGCAGCACCATTACCTGAATTGTAGAATTTCTCAATATCGACCTCAACTGAAGCGACAAGTTCTTTAAGTTTTGTGAAGTTTTCCATTATTTGCTTTTTAATTTATTGCCAAATATATACTTTTTACTAAAAAAACCGTCATAGTAGCAATTTAAAGTGCATTTTTTTGATTTTCATAGGTAAAAACAACGATTTATACATATGTCGGCTATCACTTCTGTAAAAAAAATATCACAAAAGTATATAATAGTTCATCATATTACGCTTCAATTCTTATGGTGAATAAATTAAAATCTTCCTGATATAGATACGCCTAAAACTCCATCTTGATAAGCTGGAACAGCTGTAAAATTGAAATCCTTCTCCTTATTTACCAAAAGTTTCTTTAAATGGGGATAAACTACATAAGCCAACTTTGTAGATAATACACCTACCCCCGCACCAGCGACCACATCACTAAACCAGTGGTCGTTACTATAGATTCTTAACACGGAGGTAGCAGAGGCAACCGTATACCCAGCAATACTGTACCATGGTGATAGATCCCCGTATTCTTGATTGATGAGTTCTGCGCCGGTAAAAGCGATGGCCGCATGCCCGGAAGGGAAAGATTTAAAATCATAGCTATTGGGACGCTCTTTGTCGATTATATTTTTTAATATTTTAGTGCTTCCTACAGAAACGACTGCTGTCAGCAATACCAGGGAAGTTTTTTCTTTAACGTCATGCTTGCCTTTAATTCCTAATAATTCATAACCATATAAAGCAACAAAGGGGGCATACCTTAAGTAATCATCTGCAGTTGTATGAAAGGTTGGCCTTCGGTCATTTCTCCTTTCCGCAATATCTTGGTCTAAATTTTTAAGTGGCCCGTCACCAAGGGCAACAACACCATAACTAATGGCAATTATTGCTGGCAAAAATGTTTTGAATTTTAATCGGTCTTTTTGTGTAATGGTTGTATCGCTGTACTGCGAAAATCCTTGCAATGGAATGGTGATAAAAAAACTGATTAAAGTAAATAAAATGAGAAAGGTACGTTTCATTTGTCTACAGTTAGGTTTTCATCCGGATACTATTGTTTTCATGTAATGAAGCTAATTTTTATGCAATATACATAGTGATTTGTAGTCTTTTATTATAGTTTTCTTACTGATCAGTAAATAATGACAAGTGGTTTGCTAAACAGCGCGTTGACTCTTGCCTTTACCTGGCAGGTACTCAAGTCGGAATTGCTATCGGTTTTCCGGTACCAGGTCGGTAGCAGGTCCGACTTATACCCCTGTTCCTTCCGTCTTGTTTTCTATTCTTATTTGAGTTTCCTTTAAGGGTGTTACAATGTCTCTTTTAAGTATCCCTTGAGCAACTTTCATCTCAATTTAAAGTGATGCATCCATACGTTGTACGCTAGCAGCTGAAACAGTTGAAATTTTGTTATAATTTACTAACTTCCGGCATGAAAAATTTGATGTTCTTGCTCCCCCTTTTTATAGCCTTACAATTATCTGCCCAAAAAAACGCCAAAAAAATTCACGAGAAAGCTTTGGTTATAGATGCACATAATGATGTGTTGTTGAATCAGATGGTGAGTGGTGTTGATTTATCTAAACGATTAACAACAGGGTATTTCGATTTGGTCCGGGCTAAAGAAGGCGGATTAGATGCTCAAATTTTTTCTATCTGGTGTGGCGATGATTACGGCAAGGGTCGGGCTTTTGCTTTGGCAAACCGGCAAATAGATTCACTTTATGCTTTAATAGATCGCAACCCTGATAAAATTGTATTGGTGCGCAACAGTACAGATCTAAAAAAGGTAATCGCACAAAATAAAATGGCTGCACTTATCGGCGTTGAAGGCGGTCATATGATTGAAGACCGAGTGGACTATGTAGACAGTCTGGCTAAACGTGGGATGTGTTATCTGACACTGACGTGGAATCACAGTACATCCTGGTCTACTTCTGCTTATGACGAAACTTTTAAGCGTGACAGCCTTCCGTACCTGGGCCTAAACTCGCTCGGTAAACAAATAGTGAAACGGTTAAATAAACTAGGGGTCATGGTGGATGTTTCTCATGTGGGGGAACGTACTTTTTATGATGTATTAGCAACGACCAGCAAACCTGTAATTGCATCCCATAGTAGTGTTTATGCAATTGCTGCCCACCAACGAAATTTAAAAGATGAGCAATTAAAAGCCATTGCTAAAAATGGCGGCGTTGTATTTGCTAATTTCTACAGTGGCTTTTTGGATCCTACTTATAAGGAATCGGCACAAGTTCGGCCACCATTAAGTTTATTAATTAAACACATTGACTATATGGTGAATTTGATTGGTGCAGATCATGTTGGCATCGGTGCAGATTTTGAAGGTGCTGAATCTTTTCCTTTGGGCTTGGATGGCGTGCAGGATTACCCTAAAATCACGGCAGCGTTATTAGATTTAAATTATTCAGAAAAAGACATCAATAAAATTATGGGTGAAAACTTACTACGGGTACTTAAAGCTAATGCCGGTAAGTAAAAACAGGCATTGGCATGTGCTTAAGTACTTCTTTGAATTAATAAGCCCTCCATTTCTTTCAGGGCATTAAGTATTCCCTCTCTATGCGTTTTTAATAACTGCATATGATCTGCATGTGAAGCGTAGTCAGCGATATATTTATCATATTTTTCAAGGGCTGTTTTTTCGCCGGTGATAACGGCTTCTAATATAGCCACGTCTTCTTTTGAACTTAGCGACTGTTTAACGTCTATCCAGGTGCGGTGCAAAGCGCCTAATATTCCACCCTCTTCATTATTGGCAACTCCGCCATGGGTGGCAATATGGGTTTTTAACTCCTCGGCATAACCTGCGCGTTGTGCAGCGTATTTTAAAAAAGCACCCTGAAGCTCAATCTTATCTGTTATTTCACAAGCAGATTCATAGCCTTCCTTTCCATCGTTTACGATAGATAATAAATTTTTGAGGTCACTTATAATTTCGCTGTTTGTTTCCATGTGTGGTTTTTTTTAGTATTTATATAACCTTTATGCCTTCAAATAGTTTTAAAACTGCTGCTGTAACCCGGTCAACAATTGTGAATTTTCAAAAACCTTAACTATAACAAGCTGTTTTTAAAGAACTTAAAATTTAAAGGCCATGAAACATAAATTAATCATGCTCCTTGCTGTTGTGTTTATATCCAGTATCGCATTTGCACAACTAGGTCTGCCCCCAAAAGCTAAAACAGGTACCGTAAGTTATACTAACTACCCCCGTCATGTTGATTTTCTCCCTAGCCTGGTCAAGTATTTGAAAGTGCCCAAAGGTTGGGAAGTCCGGGTTGCTGCGAGTGGTTTAGGTAAACCCCGAATGCTGTATCCAGGCCTTTCCGGACGGCTTTACATCACCCGTCGTGATGCGGGCGATGTGCTCATGCTGACAGATAAAGATGGTGATCATAAATTCGAAGACCTGGTTACGGTAATTTCTGATTTTAAAGGGGTTCATGGCATTACCATTAAAGAGGGATGGATTTATCTTTGCAACAACAATGAACTGCGGCGTTACCCTTTAAACAGCGATGGTACCCTTGGCCCAATGGAATTACTGATTAATGATTTACCAAGTGGCGGCCAACATCCTAACCGAACTATAGCCTTTGGCCCCGACGGAATGCTTTATATCAGTGTGGGTACGCTTTGCAATGATTGTATAGAAAAAGATAAGGAAGCAGCGAGCATATTGCAGGTTGACCCGAAGACCTGGACACGCAGGGTTTATGCCAGTGGTTTACGTAACACCATAGGCTTTGATTTTCATCCGGCAACTGGTGAAATGTGGGGCATGGATAATGGTGCAGACACAAAAGGGAATAAATGGCCACCTGAAGAGCTGAATAATATTATTGATGGTCGAAATTATGGTTACCCCTTTGCCTACGGCTTTAATAAATTGGATAAAACTAGAGAAGATCCTCCAGGTGATACCAAGAAAGAGTGGATAGAAAATGCCACCCCATCTATCCTGAATTTTAAGGCACACATGGCGCCAATTGCCTTTAAATTTTTTAACGATTCAACCAATATTCCTTCCGATTTTACCGGGGATGCACTTGTAGCCTGGCATGGCTCCTGGAATAGTAAAAAACCGGTGGGCTTTAAAGTGCAGCGTATCCTGTATGAAGATGGTATGCCTATACGTGCTAAAAATTTCTTAACCGGTTTTCTGGCACCAGGTGGTAAGGCCCGCTTTGGAAGGCCTGCTGGCATCACCATCACATCAAATGGTGTAGTGTACATTTCTGATGATGCTAATGGAGTGATTTATGCAATTTATAGAACTCAGGAATTATGAAAACGATAAGATCAATGTTTATTGGCTGTATCTTCCTCATGGGGTGTGTAGCCGTAGGGCCTTCTGAAAGGATAAGTTTTACCGCTCCTGACGCTTATCCTGAAGGACTGGTATTTGATAGCCTCCGAAATGTTTATTATGTATCTTCCGCCCGGACGGGCACCATAGGCCTGGTTACGCCCGAAGGAGAATATTCTATTTTACATGCCGACAGTACCCTCAAATCAACCTATGGTTTAAAAATTCACCCCGATGGAAATCGTCTGTTTGTTTGTGTTGGTGATGCTAATTACAGTAAATTTACGTCTGCTGATACCAGGAAGAAAATGATCCGGTTGATTAGTGTGGACATTGAGTCCGGTCAAAGGCTGTCTGATATTGATTTATCTGGTTTATTACCAGGCAACCATTTCGGCAATGACCTTGTTTTCGACGACCAGGAAAATATTTATATGACGGATAGCTATGCGCATGCCATATATAAAGTTACCCCCAGTGGTGAGGCAAGTGTTTTTGCAAAGGATCCTAAATTTGAAACCGAAGGTGTAGGCATTAATGGAATAGTTTACCACCCTGACGGGTTTTTACTGGTAGACAATACGAATACAGGCCAATTGTATAAAGTTGCACTCCATAATGCGCAACAGATTGAAAAGGTGACTTTCAATCAATACTTTGTTGGTGCCGATGGGTTATTGCTTACTGCTCATGATACGCTGACCGTGGTGGTTAATGGCGGTAATGACAAAGTGTATCAATTAAAAACAGAAGATAATTGGAGAACTGCAAGGTTGTGTGGTACAACTTTATTACTGGAGCGATTTACTTATCCGTCTACTGCAACAATAAACGAAGATGAAGTATGGGTAATGAATGCTGAATTCAATGAATTACTTGACAGCAATGCAGTCCCATCCAGCATCTTCGCTATTCAGAAAGCTGAATTTAAAAAAGTTCCTAAGCGGAAACTGAAATGATTTTTCCGGTTCTCACCGACTCATCACAGGCAAACGCAATGCGTAAACTATTAATGGCATCTGCTGTTGGCTCGGTAAGATCTATATCTTCTAAAATTGACTTTAAAAAATACCGTTGTTCCCGGTTACAAAGTTCCTGGTGGTCTGGCTCATCAGTCATGTCTATCCAACGGTCTGGCTGCGCAAAAGCATCCTGATCGTCCAATGTGGCATAATGTACTTTAATGGAGTCTGTTTTTGTATGGGCATCGATAACGGCTGAATTTCCCGTAGCTGCTGCTTCTTTTGCCACAATTGAAACTGAACCCTTAGGTCCGAAAACATCTTTTATAAAAAAGGCAGTCTCACTGATCATCGGCCCCCAGCCTGCTTCATACCAGCCTACTGAACCATCCTCAAAGCGAATCTGGAGCTGACCGTAATTGTAATTTCCTTCAGGGATATCTTCCGTGAGCCTGGCACCGATAGCTGACACCTGTACAGGTTTTGAGCGTGTCATCTGGCACATCACATCGATGTAATGCACTCCACAATCAACGATCGGGCTTAAACTTCCCATCAGGTTACGGTGGACCATCCATTTTGCTCCGGAACTTTGCTGATTAAGGTTCATTCGCATGACTAAAGGCTTGCCCATTTCTGCAGACAACGCTATAAAGCGCTGCCATGACGGATGGTAGCGCAGGATGTAACCTACCAGTAATTTCCTGTCATATTTTTTGGCCGCTGCCGCCACCCGTTCAGCACCTTCCAGTGAAGCAGCAAGTGGCTTTTCTATAAAAACATGACATCCATATTCAAAAGCTTTGATAGCATAATTTTCATGGGTATCGGGGTAGGTGGAAATGCATACTGCATCTGGCCGGGTATTTTCCAACGCTTCCTCATATTCGTCAAATAAAGGGTATGCTCCTCCTAATTTTTCGTTCAAAACGACTTTACTATTTCCCCTGGATACCAGGCCACAAATTTCAAAGCCTGCTAATTCATGATAGGCAGTAGCATGGGATGCCCCCATGTTACCACAACCTACCACTAATACACGTAAATTCTTATTTTCTACTGCCATAAAATTTATACACCCAGGCTCCAGCCCTGACGGTATTCCCTTTTTACAAATTGGTTAACAGGATCAAAATTTGTCACTCTTAAACTTTCTTTATCCCATAGCAGTTTAATATCCCTGCCAGGATAAGTAAAGCCCTTACCATCCGCCCTTGGAATTTGAACATCCGTACCTCTGATAGCCAGGTTTGCAATGAGTAAGGTTTCTGTAAGTGGACCAGCTATTTCAAAGGGAGAACTCAGTTCTTTCTTGCCATATCCAGCAATACAGGCCTCAACCCATGACCAGTAATGACCTTCTACTCCACCAGGTACTCTTTCTGAACTTTGCTTAACGCGTACTTCATTAGTGCGTGATAAAGGTAAAAGTCTTGGGTTCCCGCCATAAACATCACAAACCATTTTCCCTCTTGTTCCTTCAAATAAAACGCCGTTTGCCCCAAAAGGCTCATTAGGTCCTAATTCTTCCGGACGTGTCGGTTTAATGCCACCGTCCATCCAATGCATTTCCAAATCGTCTTTGGTTTTTTTAGTTTTTTTGAAAGTTAAGGTAACGTGACTTGATGGCGGACAGCTATCGGGGAAGAAACCTCGCTTAAATTCGTCCAGGTAAATACTACCCACACTACATTGAACTTCGGTTGGGGTATCTAAACCTAATATGCTAAAAGGCACTTCTACCAGATGGCAGCCCATGTCACCGATCGCGCCCGTACCAAAATCCCACCAGCCTCTCCAATTAAAAGGAACAAGCTTATCAACAAAAGGCTTTTCCTGAGCACTCCCAAGCCAAAGGTTCCAATCCAATTCTTTAGGAACCTCAGCAGTGGTAGTTGGCCACATGATTCCCTGTGGCCAAGAAGGACGATCTGTCCAGCAATAAACAGTTTTAACTTTGCCTATTACGCCTGCATCCACCCAATCCTTTAATTTTCTTACACCATCACCCGAAGCACCCTGGTTACCCATTTGGGTAACCACTTTATAACGTTGTGCAGCGAGTGTTAGCTGACGGGCTTCATAGATATCATGAGAAAGTGGTTTCTCTACGTATACATGTTTACCTAATTGCATTGCCGCCATAGCGATCATTGCATGGTTATGATCAGGCGTAGAAACCACCACGGCATCAATATTTTTGGCTTCCTTGTCCAGCATTTCCCTATAGTCTTTAAAATACTTTGCTTTAGGGAAATTCTTTACAGAAGCAGCCGCTCTGCGGTCATCAACATCGCATAAGAAAGCAATGTCAGCTTTTCCGCCTTTATAAATGTTATTTAAATTGCTTTGTCCTTTTCCACCAACTCCAACTCCTGCAACATAAAGACGGTCACTTGGGGCTAAAAATCCTTTTCCCCCTAGAACGTGTCTTGGAACAATCATGAACCCAGCAGCAGCAATTGCCGTATTTTTAATAAAGTTCCTTCTGGAATTTGTTAAAGCTGAATTTTTATTGTCTTCGGTCATATGTTTATACTGTATATGCTAATTAATGTTATTTCTTACTTAAATCTTTGACGCGGATATTTCTGAATTGCAATGGTGAACCATGTCCTAAAAATCCAATATGGCCACTGTTACGGAATATTCCCGGGTGAGATTTTTTGTCTGCAGTGCCATTTTTCCGTGCTTCAGTAAGGTCCCCATCAAGTATAACGCTACCATTTAGGATTACCTTAATTTTCGGGCCCTTAACAATTACTTCCTGATAATTCCATTCACCTGTGGGTTTTAGAAAACCTCTTTTCGCTGGCAGGATGCCGTAAACAGAACCATGGTACTGATAAATATGAAGATTTTTATAAATAGGCGCTTCATTATCCAGAATCTGTAACTCCATTCCACTGTAGGCAGCATCTCCAGTAAGTGGTGCCCTGATACCTAAACCATTGTTAGCTCCAGGTGTTAATTGAAATTCGAAGCGGAATACAAAGTCACTGTATTCGTCTTTGGTAAATAAATTACCACCTGAACCTTTTCCAGGTTTTGGGCGAATAGCTATATTTCCATCTTCAATAATATAGTCAGTTGTATTTCCAGTCCATTGGTGCATATTGGTACCATCGAAAAGTACTTTAAAGCCTTCTTTTTTTTCAGCAGCACTTAATGCAAATGGCTTTGCTCTTGGAATTTCCCTGATGAAAATATCGCGGTATGCAATTGGCGATCCATGTGCCTGTAATTCGATTTGCTCTTCTGCGAAAATAGGCAGACTTCTGTCCCAAAAGTTCTCCAGGATTACATTGTCAGTAACCAATACACCATTAAGGTATACAGTAACACGGTCACCTTTCATTAAAATCCTAAAAGTATTCCATTCATCGAGCTTGTTGTCAGCAACGATTAAAGGCTTGCTTTCATTCGCTTTATTATTATATAAACCTCCGGATCCTACTTGGGCACCATCTTTAACCCGGGCATTGTCCCAAATTTGAACTTGTGGGGTTCCACGCAAATAGATACCAGCATCACCATTTTGCTTCTTGTCGTCAATAATTTTCCAGTCAACAAGCATTTCAAAATCACCGTATTTTTTAACTGTAGCTAGGTTGTCACCTTTACTGGCGAAAAATAATTCACCGTTTACTACTTTCCAGTTCTCCATCATTTCCCCATCTGCCTTTTTTTGCGCTGCAGTTAGAGTCTTGGCATCCATAGCTGCTCTTTTTATAGGATTAGCTACTAAACCTTTCCAGCCTTGAAGGTCTACCCCATTAAATAAGGCAACAAATCCTTCGCCTGCTGGCATTTCTGCAAGAAATTTGCGAATGGCTTCTTTTTCGTATTCGCTATCACCACCAGTTTTTACACTAAGCGTTTTGTTTAGTAAATTTTTTACGATTGTACCGGAGAAAGATTTATCTGACAAAGCGATATTCATCACGGTATTTGCCGCTGTTTGTTGTAACGCTGAATCATCAAGGTACTTACCCGCAAAGATCAGGGAGTTCATCGTTTTGGATTGTTCTAAATCCTTTAAGATCATTTGCTTTTGTGCCGTTGTTTTGGCAATAACCATAGCTTCACGTAGCTTTAGCAAGCGCTGTTCTCCAGGGTACGAAGCTGCTCTTACAGAACGAAGGTAACCTAGTAAGGCTTGGTTAAAATCTTGATCATCTTTGGTTTCGCGGGCAATTTTAATAAGATTTTCAATTGCACCTTCATCAGTCCATGAGGCTAAAGCCGCCAATGCTGATTTTTTATTTTGGGTGTCGCCTGAATAATAAGCCTCAGAAATAGCATCCAATGACTTTTTACCACCTAAACTTCCAAGAATTTTATAGTATAGAGGTTTTCTATCCTGAGGGGCTGCTGCCATTTGCTGCAATACCATATCTACCTGCGGCGAGTTATCTTTATTTCCTTTTACGGCAGCGATGATTGCATCTTGAACGGCTGTTAACTCTGCCGGTTCGCTTGTTTCATTTAACAGGGTAAACAGTTGTGGTAGGTCCTTATTTATAGCCGTTTGTTTAAGTGCAGCAAAAGCCGCTTGCCTAACATCAGCATTTTTATGTTTTAACAGACTGTATATACTGCCTATCTGCTCGTTGGCAGCACGGGAAGCCAGGATATTAACCAGCGCAATTTGTACCGGTGCTTTTGACTTTGGAATATAGGAAGCTATTTTCTCAGAAATTTCTTTTCCTTTCATCCTTAGAATAGCATCACTTGTGATTGCTATTGTAGAGGAATCTCCTTTACGCATTACTTTATATAAATCATCCAAGACCTGCACCTCTCCTATTTCGGCTGCTGCTTGTATAGCGGCAAACTTTAAATCCTGGTCTTTGCTTTTCATCAATTTCAGAATAGCAGGCAAAGCTTCCTTAGACTTACTTTCTCCAAACATATTTACAATACCAGCCTTTGTCGCTGAATTTGCTTTGGATAGTTTTGAAAGCCATACTGAAGTTGTTGTTGGGGTAAGATACGGTTGAGCAAACTTCAACGCCGCCTCACGATATTTCGTGTCTTTATCATCTGCAGCTTTTAACAGCAATGCGGTACGGTTGTCTGGCTGGCCATCGATAAGGATCTTCAGTGCCGCAGTACGCGTATGCACTTGATTGTCTGCAAGTGCTATCTGCGACAACTGCTGTGCGATTTTTACAGCCAGTGTGTTATTACCCTCTTTTAATAGATTTTGTGCATATAGAAGGTTGGCCGATAACGCGTCGGTGTTTTCATACAGGTAATTTGCTTTTTTGGAAGCAGCATTGAAAACAGTTTCTGATGATGGATCAGCAATAAGTGCCAATGCAAATAGGGTTACTTTGTTCTGCTTCTCATCTGCACTTTGTGCCAATGGATTTAACGCCGAAACCGCTTCTTTTGTACGGCTCATTCCTAACGCTTCGATAATAGATAACTTCGCTGGTTGTTGTGCTTTTGGCAATGCAGCCAATAAAGCAGCTTTAGCTGCCGTGGAGTTGACTTTTACCAAAGCCCTGGAAGCTGCATCAGCAAGTTGTGCATCGGTTAAATAAGGTTGAAGGGTGGCAACAGCATCATCTTTACCAATCAGTTCTAACTGACTGATTAAGAACTGTATGTTCTGCTTATCTGAGATGTTTTTTAAGGCTATGCTATAAGCTTTTACAGCATTACTTCTTTCACTTTCCTTTCCTGGCTGCATCACATAGGCAGAATAGCCGCCAATAGCATATTCTATTAGCGCATTATTCCCTTTTCCTGCAGGGCTAAGGCCATTAATCAGGCTAACCAAGCCGTTTTCTCCCAATTGGGAGATTTCCACCATGTTTCCATTAAGCTGTTTGAAATCCTTTGCAGGCAGCTGAGCTAATAGATCTGCTATTCTTGTGGTTAAAGTTCGCTGATCAGTGCTTGTTTGAGCAATAGTTGAATGATGTAATCCTATCGCAATCAATAGGACGAAAAATATTTTTTTTATCATTATTATTAAAATAAAAGTATCGACAGAATGAATTTAAAAGAACAATTACAGTACATAAGGCGCACGCATCACCGGATTAATGAATCTGTTTGCGGCTTCATCATTCACAAACTCTTCCTTAACCGGATCAAATTTCAGGGAACGGCCCAATCTTAATGCAGCCAACCCGATATTAATTATAGTACATGAGCGATGTCCGTTTTGTTCATTTAACGCGAATTGCTGTCTGGTTTTAACCGAGGTAGAAAAATCGATCATCTGTTCTGGGGGCTCTGGGAAAGAAGCGAGTTTACGTTCCAGATCAGGAATATCGGATTTAAAACCCGGGTAAAGTTTTCCCTTTGGACCTTCAATATAAGGTACATTCGTATCTTTTCCTTCACCATCTAAAATGATCTGGCAACCATCGGCATAGGTGTAAGTAATCCTTCTCCAGGTTCCTACAGCATCGGTATGTTGTTGTGGCGCATCGACCTCCACTGAAATAGGACTTGTATTATCTTTACCAAGGAAGTATTGAACCGGATCCAGGTAGTGTTGTCCCATATCAGCCAATCCACCACCATCATAATCCCAATAACCTCTGAAGGTAGAATGTACGCGATGGGTACTATATGGTTTATATGGTGCCGGGCCTAACCATGACTCATAATCCAATTCTGCAGGAACGGGTTCGACAGGTAAATTATCTTTACCTACCCAATAAAATTTCCAGTCAAAGCCAGTATGTTTACTCAACGTGACTTTCAAAGGCCAGCCTAACATACCGCTATCAACAAGCTTTTTAATCGGTTTTACAGTGGTACCCATTCCGTAAAATCTATCTTTAAATCGAAACCAGGTGTTAAGTCTGAACATTCTGCCATGCTGCTGTACAGCCTCCATTACTCTTTTACCCTCACCGATAGTATGTGTCATGGGTTTTTCACACCAGATATCTTTACCTGCATTAGCTGCATCCACAGACATGATACCGTGCCAGTGAGGTGGCGTTGCGATATGTACAATATCAACTTCAGGTAATTTGATTAATTCGCGATAATCGCTAAAGGTTTTAACACCTTTGTCCAGCATGGGTAGTGATTTTGCAATGTGACGTTTATCAACATCACATATGGCAACTACCTGAGTACCATCATACGGGAAGTGATTTCTACCCATTCCTCCAACGCCAATAACAGCTTTTGTAAGCCTGTCGCTCGGAGCTATAAAACCCGGGCCTCCTAATACATACCTCGGGATGATGGTAAACGCGGCTAATCCTACCGCAGATTTTTTAATGAAGTCTCTTCTTGAATTTGGTTGATTTGGTTTCATTTATATATTGTAAATTAAATTAATAAGTGGTTCTTCCTTTTTTAAAGATAATAATTAAAGGAAATATCGGATGATTAAATTCAATAGCTCTTATGCATCATCACTATGCAATGATATGAATTATAGCTATTGAATAATAATAATTCAGCATTCGCAATACTAAATTAATTTGGAATTAAGCAAGGTTTTACTTTTCAGGAATAGGCAGTAACTGGTTTTTATCAGGTCTATTTTTTTGCAAAATTGGTATCTATTAATTAGCCATTTTTGCCTTTAATGGCTGTTGGGTAGGTTTTTGCCCTTCTCCAGCCCGCTATGTCACTTCAAAACAAGCGTTCCGCTGCAAATTCAACCCACCGTTTATTTCTCCATTTTTTTTGTACCTATTCAATTGAGAAGCCTGCGGAGAAGTCCGGAAGTATAACATCATTCCCTTCCATTTCTTTGTCTTTAATAAAAGTTATTGCTTTTGTAATATTTTTGTTATTATCCGTGATCCGCACTTCTGCGGTAGTTGACAACACTTCTGCACCCGTTAAAAAACTAATTTTGGTGATGGAGATTAAAGATGGCAAATTCGATTCTATTAAGGAGTTTTTAAGAGTTCCATTAGTTTTTGATAGTTTTTTTCGATACTGAAGTCTGTTTCGACCAGGTTCAGGCTTCCCCGCCGATGCTTATTGATGAATTCTGGCTGTAATAAGTATTTTTCCATGGCCTTTTTGAGTTCTGTTTGGGTGGCTTTGATTAAAAAGCCATTCATTTGATCCCTGATGTAATGTGCAGTCCCATTATCCTCAGAGCAAATTATTGCCATACCGTTAGCCATTGCTTCCAGCTGAGAAACTGAAGCGGGTTCTTGAATACTGGGCATTAAAAATATGTGATGAGATTGATAGTGCTTTTCCATTTGAGGAAAAGGGACGTTTTTTAAAAGGGTAATAATATCTTTTAAATTTGTTGACTGAATGTCTTCTTTAATTTTTTCATAATATGCTTCCCTTTTGTCATTGCCTGTACTTCCTATGATGGTTAGCTTAAAGTTTTTATATCTATGATTTAGCTGGGCAACAGTGTCCAACAACATGCTTAAGTTTTTCCTTGGTTCATATTTTGCAACACAAAGAAAATTAATTGTTGCATCCGCTAGTCTTTCTTTGATTTCTACTGTTCCGGGATATATAAAAAATGGAATATAATCCATGTAGGCTAAATCCTTTAACTTTGTCTTTTTATTTACTTCATATAAAACCGGTGTGTACCATTTGATTTTATATCTGTTGGAGAGCACATAATCATACACCTTACGCAGTGGGGTTACGTTCGTAACCATTTTTGGTGATTGTGTGTAGTAAACTATTTTGATCTTAGAAAAGAGAAATGGGAAGAGACACTTTGCATACACAGGTTCTGGTCCTCCTCTTACCACCATTACATCCGGTTTGAACTTTCTGATCATGCCATAGTACTTGCAAAGGTTGGGAAGGGCGAAATTCTGAAAATCAGCTATATCTACACTCTTTTTGAAGTATTGTATATATTTTTTGGTAAGGAATGAGGCTGGTATTACTTTCGGGGTAATTGTCCTATAATCTTCGCTATTTCCCATTCCCATCACAAAAATATCCAGCTGATGACCTTCTTCTAATAGTTTATTTACCAATGATATTTGATTGGTGTGAAAACGTGGTGCTATAAATAATATTCTCATTAAATAACTTCATCAAGTGGTATAAAGCTATAATTTTGTTTGGGTAAAAAGAAACTTTACATTCCCTTTGTTTAAAAGATTATGAAATAGAGAAATTTTATTTAAATAGAAAATTTCAATCTTATTGGGAATTCTAATCCAGAGATACGTAGAGCTCACATTGTGTTAACCACTTGCCTTCTTTTTTACGCCACATAGCTGCGTAATTCCCTTTGAATTTTTCATTTTTATACGCCCATGTGCCTTGCTCCCAGGCGATACTTCCACTATCGCTGATTTGGATGTCAAAAGGTATGCGCTCAAACACAGGGCTGCTATGAGTGAACATGTATTTCCAATCTGCGGCTATCTTTGCTTTACCAATAGTATGGCTTCCATCCCCTGCAACCTGCACAAAATCTGGTAACCAGTATTTTGAAACACCCTCTACATCTTTTTCTAAAATGGCCTTATTAGAGGCTAACCGGTTTTGTCTGATTGTGGCGGCATCTTGTATTAAGTTCATCTTCAAATTTGCTATTTTCTTTCCTTATGATCATTATAAATCTCATTTTGTTCTTCCATTTGCGGTATTTCTATATAGGATCATCATTCTATAGTACTTATTTATATAATAATTATTCTATAGTAGTAATATATTGAATAAATCTTCTATATATTTGAATTATAGAAGAAATGAGCTATATTGTTTAAAAATAATTAGATGAAAACGTATGCTGTAATTACTGGTGATATAATTAACTTCACAAAGTTGACTCCGGTGAATAGACAATTATTGATTGAAGATTCTGCGAAGTTGCTTAAAGGTTGGATAAAAAAAAGTGCTGATGCGGAAATTTACCGTGGCGACAGCTTCCAGGTATTGTTTGAGGATATTACAGAAGCCTTAAATAGAAGCATTCAACTCTTGTGTTGGTTTAAATTGCGTTCAGATCAGATCAATAACATAAATATTGGAACCCGAATCTCAATTGGTATCGGGGAAGTATCTTACCGGGGAAAAAATGTACTAAGTTCAGATGGAGAAGCGTTTCATTTATCTGGAAGAAACTTTGATCAAATGAAAAATGGGGAGCTATTAGCAATTATCACCCCTGATCAGGAGAAAAATGCAGCTATAGAGGTTATTCTTAATTTTGTCAATAAAATAATCAGGGATTGGTCATTTGCGCAAGCGGAGGTTATATACCTGCTCGTTGAAGGGAAAACACAACAGGAAATAGCTAACGAACTCTCTTTAACCCAGCCTTCAGTGAACAGTAGAATAAAATTAGCTAATTGGAAAGATGTGGAATTAGCATTAAAGTATATTTCAGAATTAGCACAAAGAAAATAATGGAAATAAGTTTATTACTCCGTCTACTTATCGCGCATCTGGTTACAGACTTTATTTTACAGCCGAAGGATTGGGTCGCTGATAAAAACGCGAAGAAGTTTAAGTCTAAAAAACTTTTACTGCATATTATCATAACGACTGTGGTCGCCTATATATTCTCAGGATATTATGATAACTGGTTTATCCCTTTAACCATTTTTATTACACACTACATTATTGATCTAATTAAGATCTTTCTGAAAGATACTTTTAAATATTTTATAATAGACCAACTCCTCCACATTGTAGTGATTGTTATAATTTGGTTAACAGTACAAAATAAGTGGAATGACGTTGTGCTTTCGTTTGCTGGGCTTACAGACAAAACAAATTTTTGGTTGATTTTTTCGGCTTATTTGTTTGTGACCTGGCCCCTGGGGATCATTATCGGTAAAGGCACACAGAAATGGAGAAATCAGATTGCAAAAGAACAGGAAAAAGCCCAGCTAAAACAGTTATATAAAACAAGTTTGGAGGGAAACATGGGCAACGGAGAAAAACCAGCGGAAGTTCATGAAGAGGAACAGGGATTAGGGTTGGCCAGTGCGGGGAAATGGATAGGAATTTGTGAGCGAGTTTTAATACTGACTTTTGTGTTGATGCACCAATATACAGCAATTGGATTTTTAATGACGGCTAAATCTATTTTGCGGTTTAGTGAAAAGGAAACAAATACACAACTTAAAACAGAGTATGTTTTGGTAGGTACACTGGTAAGTTTTACTTCATCGGCCATTCTCGGAGTTTTAACCTCCTATTTATTGAAATAGTAAGTAACCCATTGAAACAGCCAATGTGAATTTTATTTAATACCCGTGCATCATAAATTACCGGCATGCATCGCTCCGTTGTTTCAACATCTGTTTATCTAAAGTTATCATGGGGAATTCCATGAATAAAAAATAACACAAACATTTAATCAAAAATGCTGTTTTATTTAAAACTTAAATACTTAAAGATATGGGATTATTTAAAACAGTGGTAATAGGTGCTGCATTGTATGGGGCCTATAAATATGCAACAAAAAAAGACGTCAATGGAAGATCCATGGTCGATGATTTGAAAGATAAAGCTCCTGAGTTTATGGATAAGGCAAAGCGTTTTAAAGAGGACATGGAAATGAAATATACCAACAGGGCTGATTCTTACACGGATGTAAAACAACCTTAATAATTTTGTCATGGTAGAAAGAAAACCAGGTTCGAAAAATAATTGGCTATTATGGTTAATAGGAATTGTTGTGGTGATGGTTATTGCTTTCTTTCTGTTCAGGGATAATACAGATACAGCTTATCAGGGTGCTGCCAGTGATTCCGCAACAATTGAAAGTGAAATCAATAATAATTGGACAGGAATTGACCCTAATATACCTGTTGCGAATTATGAAGAGCTGAAGGACACTTCCGTTCATGTAAAAGCTAATAATGATTATGCTGTTTATAGTTTGAAAGAAGCAATACTTTTCGAACCTGGTAAAGATTCTATTGGTGAAATTGGAGCGGAAAAACTAGGTCAGATTTCCACTTCTGCAGAAAAAAGATTTGCTGGAGGGCAAATTATTATTTATGGTTACACGGATTCGACAGGAACACAAGCAAGTAACAAAGAACTTGCGCTTAAAAGAGCCAATGCTGTAAAATCCTGGTTAATCCGAAATGGAAATATAATTCCAAATCGGATTTCTGTAAAAACCGAAGGTGAATCTAATCCAGTATCTTCCAACTCAACAGTGAAAGGCCGGGCTGAGAATCGTCGCGTCGATATCGTTGTCAGAAAGAAAGAAGGTTAATCCTTCCCTCCATTATTCGTTTTGTTTACGATTCATATTTTCATATCTCGAATCATAAGATGATGAATTCTGCAATAGTTTTTTATAGTCTTCCAGTAAAGTAATGTATTTTTCCATCCAATAATACACTGACTCCTGAGCCACATATTCTTTATTTACTTTAGGATTCAACACTCTTTCTTTACTTTTCAGTTTACTAGTCTCGAGTTCTTCATTGAAGTCTTTAGAAAAGTCATAATTAATAACTTGCCCAATCCCACAAATGACATCCGCGTTTAAGCTTTTTTGTTGAAACCAGTTGTATAATGTTCTTCTATTAACTTTCATCCTTCTGGATAATTCACTAATATTTACATTTTGACGGCGAACTGCGTGTTCAACTATTTCTCCAGCGTTTAATTTCATGATATCGTTATATAATTTCTCCCCAATAAATATTTCTAATTCTCAATATATGAATTCATTAATAATTTTAACTGTAATTATTGAATTAAATTATTAATGAGTTTCATTATTTAGGTAATAAGTTTATTAATAATCAAAAATATCTAATACTACAAAATTGATGAACCTACTGGTGGTCAAAATATAACTGTTTATGTTCATTAGTAATTTTCCCTAATTTGGAAGTATATATTATTAATCCGCCTATTTTTCCATAATCATCATACCAAGGTCGGATATCCCATTTTAACCAGATTCTATTTCCCTTGATGTCTTCAAAGTAATCCTTTTCACAGTTCATAATTTCTCCAGCCAAGCATTGCTTTTCAATCCTCCGCCATTTAATACCTTTATCTGGAAAGTAATCATAAAGATTTTTCCTAATTAAATTGATTCCTGATAAATTGAAGTCAGATACCCATTTTTTCGATACAACCAAGTAGTTAATGTCAATGTCCACCATAGCAATTGCAACCGGCAGCTGTTTAATTAATAGCCTGTGCTGATCTTCAGTGTTCATCTGAAAGCTAGTCTTTGCTACTTTAACCTCTTGATTTTTAAGCCAACGGTTATAACAACTTGTAAAATTCCCGGGGTTAGAAAATCCAAGTAATAAAGCAATTTGCTTTTTTGAACAGCCCGTCTCATGAAGATATTGATGAGCATATTCCATTTGCATTTTCCTGTAATAAATAAAGGGACTCGTGTTAAATGCATTTTTGAAATCTCTCATTAGTTTAGAGACTGATATATGATGCAAATCAGCGATATATTCAATGGAGGGGAACGCCGATAACAATTGTGTTTCCAGATATTGAGCTACCTGGGGCATTTTGTTGTTGTTATTCAGGTTATGCTGTTTACTTTTTAATCCTGCAAAATAAGATTCATTTTTTTTTGAATGTCCAAACTGACTTGGTTTCTTAAGCGCCAAATGCAAAAAGAAGCCAGAAAGACAACCACTTTCAATATCCGGATAATAGCTAGCTGTAACTTGATACCTGTCCCCAGAAAAGAAAAGCATCTCATACTCATATACCTCTGAGCTGCCTTCAAATACTTTTTTTATATATGGAAGATGTAATTGGTATGCAGTGCCTAATAATTCCTTTAATGTTGTTTTTCCAATAAGGTCAATGGGTTTTCTACCAAACCATTTCATGAATTGATTATTTGCAAATCTACAGATCATGTCTTTATCCCAATAGGATAAGATATTGTTCACCTGCTCAGAGGATAAATTGTCTGTAAATATATTCGATCGAATGGTCATGATACCTGCAGTTTCAGCTTATTTAAGTAAATTAAACCCGTTGAATCTAAAGCTAGCACAAATTAAAGAAGGAAAACACATAATTAAATAAAATTATTCTATCATATTTACCCATTAAGACCTATTTCTAATTAACAGATTTGTATAATCCTCAAGAAGATTTATATATTTTGTTTTCCAATAGAGAGCCAAATTGGGATCATAATCAAGATTAGGAGCGTTTTCACTCTTCATTTTTCCTAATTCAATATTTAGCTCATCATATTTCCCTGGTAGATCTTTCATAAAATCATGATTCAAGACATCTCCAATTTTATTTATAACCTCCAGGCTAAGGTTTTCTTTCTTAAACCAATTATATATTGATTTCCTGCTTACTTTAAGCTTTCGTGAGAGTTCACTAATACTAATTTTATCACGTCGTACAGCAAGCTCAATGATTTCACCATCATGCATAAAAAATTTATATTAAGGTTAAATTTTTGGACCTGCTTAATTACAATCAAATATGATTCCAATCAAGCTTTTTATACATAGAAATTAAACAAGGCATTATACAGTTTTGAGTCCACGACGATATAAAGGGGGGTAAGTATTTGATTGATTATCAATGTAATACTGCTGCATTATACTGCGACATGCCAATGGATCAACAAGGTATCTCCAGATTCTGTGAGGTAGAGTCAGATTTGACAATGTCTGTTTCCATTGGTATATTGAATCTTCTTGATAACCGGGGCCAGCCTGAAGATTTTGTATTTTATTCCTTGTTCTCTGTCCATATTGAGACATCATCAAACAAGCAATTTAGCAGGGAAACCGATCGAAATTCTTCCCTTGTAACTATTAGATGTTCTTTGGATAAGTAAGTATTGTAAATACAATGATAGATCATGGTGTAGTAGCGTAATAATTTTTTTCATACTGATGAGTTTGGTTGCTGATATATCTCGTACTCGTTAATTCCATCACGTTATATGGAAAGGAGAGATCTTTGTTTTCAAACCCCTGGCTACTATAAATTGTAATTGCGGGCAAATTCTCTCTATGGACCTCTAAGAAGACCTTCTGTAAATTCTTTTCAAGAAAAGCGTAGTTGAGTAATAGATTTGTTGATTTGCGGCCAATGCCTTTGCCCCACCAGTCTGTATCTCCAATAAAGAGATGGAATTCAGCATCGATATTGCTCATTTTAATGAGTTGCACATTGCCTATATAAGTATGAGAATTCTCCACACAAATCGCAAACCGCACCTGGTCTTTTTTTTCTAAAGACTCGGCTAACCATCTAGTTTCGGCTTCCAAGGTGGTGGTATTGGTGGGAACAAATCTCGAGTACTTCCAGATTTGTGGGTTATTTCTCCATTGATAAGACACCTTGGCATCTTCAATTGCCAAAGGCCTTAAGTAAATACTATTGCTCATAACAAAGTTTTTAAAATATTAATGATTCTTTTCATGTCAGCGTGGGTGTACCGATGATCAATTGGTAAAGACACAAGGTGCTCAGCTAAATAATACTCCAGCATTTTCCTTGTTGTCCAATTAAAAACATTCGGCCAGTAAGTAGGTATGTAAATTTTTTTTTCTATTAATTTCTGTTTAATTGTTGTAGATGTATGCACAAGTGGGTAAACCATTGCTCCATTTAAAGAAGATGCATCAAATGAGTAATCATTATATTTCAAAAGAAAATCATGTAAATACATGAAATTTGAGTTTCTACGATACTTACATTCCTTATAATCTATACCAGCTAAAACTTTCTGAGAAAAATTAGACATTCTACGTATAGGATTGTTTGATAAAACATTGTTGTTATCAATGAAGTCCTGGTAACCGCTTTCAATCCCTAAGTCAATGCTTTTCACCAGGTGAGAAATTCTATTGATGGAAATGTCCTTTTCTAATTTTAATTTAACGTTACTCGTCGTGTATAAATAGGCACCATCAGGAACGCCGAAGAATTTCCTGCAGGAATAAAAGGTGTCAATACCCGCCAAAGGTTCCGAGAAAAAGGCCTGGGAATTATCTATAATCAGATTCTTAAATTTCTTACTTAGCGATAGAACAGTTTCCTGCTTAAGCCCAAAATAATTCGTGTATAAAAAACATTCTGTAGGGCCAACTTCAAAATCTAAAACGGGGTCAAAACTATCATCGATGGTATAAAACTGATAAGGGATTCCTAACTTTTTTAAAGGCTCTAGTATGACCTCACAGGTAAAGTAAGGTATATAAACAGAAGTATACCTCTTAACCTTTAGAATATATTCCAGGGCATTCCTTCCTGTGTTTAATTTCAATAAATGCGGATAAAGTTCATTCCCGTTCAAGAATTGTAATTCCAGGTAACCACCAATTGGTTTTATTCTATTTAAAGATTTCGTTTGCATTTCAATTGGAGTTAATAAAATTTGATAAGTGTATACTTAACCTTGGTTTGGCTGATACATCCTCTTTTCTATAGGTTGGTAATATTCATGAAGTGTTGCTGGAAGCCTTGAGTTATAGCCTATAATTTGTCTTAAGTCGTCATTTAGTTCCTCTTTTAATTCATACCCTAATAATCTAGGATAGTCCATTTGTTGCTTAAAAAAAGGACGGGTAAAAGCCATGGTTAATGCTCTCCTTTGGTGGTCGGTATAATTTTTACCTGCAGCATGCCATAAGTTAGCATCAAACAAAATAATGCTTCCCTTATTTGCAATAGCACGATCTGAATACTCATAAAAATACTTTTCATCAGGCTTTTGTTCCTGTTTATGAGATCCGGAAAGAAAATAAGTCGCTCCATTTTCTTCGGTGAAGTTATCTAAGACAACCATCATTTGGATCATTAATTTGAAGTCACCGGTATAACTCCTAATATCTCTGTGAATATTTTGAACATATGGTTTTTCATCTTTCATGTTGATTACAGCACCAAGTGAATTCAATATGTAATTCCCCTTTAAAAAATCTTTTATTTCGAAATCACAGAATTTTTGTTCCAAAAACTTAAGTGAAAAACTATTTTTATCGACAAGGTGGTGAAGAGTGCCATTCATATTCGCACCGATACCATTTTTTATTTGTATGTCACGTCTGATTATATAGGCCTCCTTTAATGATTCGTTTATTTGATCTATAAATTCATCTTCCAGTGCATTTTCATATATAATCCAGCCATATTCTTCCATCAATTGATTGAAAGTGGTTAGATCACGATCCTGGTAAAAAATTCTATTTTTCATATATGGATTGATTAGTGTTCAGTGCAATATTCTGGTTAGCGATTATTTCTTTGTTAAAAGACTTTCTATATAATGGGAAAAATTCTGAATGAAAATTTTGATTATTTAAATGGAGGGTTACAAGCGAATTATAAACTTCATTATTGTCTATATAACACCATAACGTGTCATTTATTAGCAAATTTGAAAAATGACTTTTGAATTTAAATAAGTTGTCCTCCTTACCTCCTACTCCGCCTCCCAGGTGAAATACTTTTTTTCCAGTTCTTCTTCCGATCATACTGATCTCATCTGTCATTAGTTTACTTGGCGATTCTTTTAAATAATGAGAAGCTGTAGCTGAAAGATGATTTCTAATGATTTCGTTTGATAAGAGGATAATGGCCCCACATATCAGCTCGGGTCCGTTATAAATAAGAATGAGTTTCGATTCGAGTGTGGGGCTATTTAAAAGGTTAGTGAAATATTGTTCATCAAAATAATAGTTGGGTGATGCATTAAGTCGATCCATATTCTGCCAATACATATCAGTAAACATTTTAATCTCTTCCTGGGAATCAGCTTCTTTAATGAGGTACCCAGATTGGCGCAATTTCTTGACCTGTCGGTAGAGCCTTTTCTCGTATCTCTTTTTTTGTTCTTCCAGCGGAATTGTCAAATCCATGTATATAGTCTTGCCGTTATCTTTTAAGCCCCCAATATTTTCAAGCAAATATTGTTGATTTAAAAAAGGGTGTAGCCTGGAAAAAACACATATACAACGTTCTTCATGCATAAAGTTAATAAAGGCTGTTTTGAAGTTTTGGTTGGTTAGGCGGGAAAACGTGGAGAGATCTTTGTTAGAAAAAGGTCCTGAATGACCATAAACAGAAGTGAGATCGTAAAAAGAAGTTCCACTAATTTCCCTTTTTATTAATGGTAGTGCGATAAACCAGTCCCCCTCTTCAAATACAAAAAGTAGTGGTTCTCCTTCCTTATTTAATGTATGGTAATACCAGGTATGGTATATTTCGTACGCTAAAGCGCGTTCAGTGTAAGCGTTCCATTCGCTTTCTTCACGAATAATAAAGTTTCGATACATTAGAGTAGCTCTTGAATTTAAGATGATTTGATTAATGAACTTAGGTGCTTTGAATTTAGTTGTGAATCATGAGTTTCGAGACGAATGGTTAACAGCCTGCCAATATTTTCAACATTTGTTGATTTACTTTGTTTACGTCAAATTTCTCTTCTGCATAATTTCTGCCGTTTGCACCAAACCTAACGATGTCATCCGGGTGACGGATGTAATATTCCATTTTTGAAATGAGCTCCCGAACATTTTTAATGGGAACGAGAAAACCGTTTGTTTTTTTAAGGTCAGGATTGATGGTTTCTTTACACCCCACTGAATTACTGGTGATTATCGCACGTCCCATGGCCATTCCCTCCAGAATACATCTTGGAACACCTTCGCCATAGTAAGAAGGAAGGACAACAACGGAGGAATTATATATAAAAGGCCTGATATCAGTAACCAGCCCAATATAATTGATAATACCATCAGATTTAATTTTGTTAAAAAGTTCAATGTTTATCGCATCAATATTATCATCATATGGACCAATGAGATCAAAAGACACAGCAGGATATTTCTTTTTAATTATTTTGGCTGCCTCATAATATTCATTTATCCCCTTTGCATTAATAAGGCGTGCGATCATTAAAAACCTTATTTTTTTCACATCCGGCTTGGAATAGTCATAATGATTAAGGTCAACACCGGAGCCATTAACTATAAATGCTTTATTTCTCCTGCTAATTGTATTTGCTTTTAAAAGTGTATTGTAGTCGTCCTGATTTTGAAAAATAATACGCATCCTATCATTCGCTTTTAAACTCAGTTTTAAAAGAACTCTTGTAATATTCTGAACTAACGTTCTTTTTGTAGATAGGTCTAAGAAGTTGTAACCCAATCCTGTTAACATTGGTGTTATACAATTTACTTTTCTAAAATTTGCTACAAGGGATCCGTAGATTACCGGTTTAAAGGCATAAGGAAAAAATATATCCGGCTTGGTGGATTTTATTAACTTGTTAAGTTGAATAATATATCTAAGATCCGCTAGGATTGAAACATTGCTGGTGTTCAATTTACTTTCGTAAATTTTGACATTCATCTTATCAAGCTTGTTTCTGATCTCTTGCTGATCGATTTCAGGTGTAAATATACTTACCTCATGTTTTACAATTAATTCTTCAATTAATTTTCCCCTGAAATCTAATAGTGATCGCGGGGAATCACAGGCTATTAAGATTTTCCTTTGTTCTTTTTCCATTCGATGTTAAGTTTATTGTATAGGAATGTGATTTTAAAAGATAATGCCCTTTACAAATAAAGGTCAGTCCAACATTTCTGTTAGACTGACCTTTAAAACTTAAAATCTGTGTTTAAGTGTAACCCTGAATGTTGTTGTTAATTAATTACAAATTTAAAGTTGCTCCTGCTCCTGCAGTAACTACCGCTGGTACATTTGCTGCTGGAATTAACTCAGATTGGTACGAATATGTAGGTACCCATTTAGATTCTGGAGTGGAAATTTTATTTGCACCACTACCTTTGTAGACATTAGTACTTGCACCACTTACATAACCTGGTGCAGCATTGTATTCAGTAGTGATTGGTGTGTTTTGATTTTCAAAATAATTATTATCTGTTCTAACAGTTGCACCCATCGTTACTCCTACCGCATAACCACTACCATCTTTCATATAGTTGTTAAACACGTGCATAAATCCAAATCTAGTACTTGGTTGTCTTTCTGAAACATTATAAAAGTAATTTTTGTATACCGTTACTTTTAAGAAATCCTTATCAACAGTACTTCCATCTCCAAAACCAATTAACAATGGAATATGGCTGTCATGTAATTTATTCCATGATAGAGTTACGTAATTGGCTTTTTTACCAACATCTAACAAGCCATCATAATATTCCCAACCGTTATTTCTATCTGAAGATAGTGTACAGTGGTCAACCCATACATGGTGAGCACCTTCCTTAATGATTATGTTTGAATAAGTTTTTACATTTCTAATGGTCATGTTACGGATGATAACATTGTTTGTTCCGTAAATCATTAAACCAACGCCTTCTAAGCTAGAACCTTTTAATCCAAGGATTGTTTTATTGGAACTTACGTTAAGGAATCCAGTTCCGGTTATTTTACCAGAAACTTTAATAATAGTTGGTGCGCTTGATGCGATAGCTGATTTTAAAGCTGACAAAGTAGAAACTACTACAGTTTGACCACCTTTACCACCAGTTGTAGTCCCACCAACCATTGCATAACCAATGATATTGTCAGAGCTTACTGGAGTTGTAGGTGTTGTTGGTGTTGGTGTAGTTGCTGATGTGCCAGCACTTCCAACAGTAAAAGTGTACTTTTTGCCATTGGTTTTTGGATTTGAGTTATCAGAAGCTGAAATATAAATCGATCCAGTTAACCAATGACTAAATTTACCTTTTCCAATATTTCTTATATCGGCGTGTGTTGCATGTGCCTCACCCAATTCAACACCATCTTCGAATACTCTTACGGTAGAAACCTTAGGGTTTTCAGGTGAGTCGCCTGGGGTTCCTAGGCTAACGTTTATTTTGTAAGCATAACCGCCATCACTTTTTGATTTTGAAACATCCAGTGCTTTTGGTGTACTTACAGTTGTTGATTGTGTAGCAGACTGAGATTCTGCCGAAAGTGCAACGTCATCCTGAGGAATTACCTCATTTGAATCTTTTTTACACTGACTAAATGTTAATACGACTAATAGCAATAACATGCTCATAGGTAAACCGTTTTTTAGTTTGTTCATTCTTTCCATTTGATTTTTTTAAAGTATACAATGGAAACGCTGTTGAAGGCCCATATATATACCCAAAAAATTATGGAAAGTAGTTGATTTTACTAAGGAAGTTTTGGTGTATCGGTCTGGCGAATTTTAATAATTCTTTGCTGTGATAGAAATAGTGTAATAAATATAGTAGTAGTACAAAAATAATAATTAAAAGAATTGTAAATTGAATTTACTTAATTTTTATTATTTTAAATTAAAAAATTTTATTGTTGTTAGATTTAAAATATTCAAAAATAATCGGAAAATATTTTGTTTTATTTTAAAATTGGCTATTTTTTTAAGTATACACATTAATTAAATTGGAATTATTTGTAAAAAAATAGTCATAATACACTAAGATTATTGTTATGTAATTGATTAGTTACTTAATTTTTATTGAAAGCCTTAGTTTTTTAGCTATTAAATGTGAGGTTTATTAGTGGTATTATATTGCTTCGACTTTCCTCTTCTGATTTGATTCCTCCGCAGAACCATAAAAGTCTAAATACCACTTCACAAACTTTTCTATGCCTTCCCTTACTGATATTTTCGGATCATAGTTAAACGCACTTTTCATGCTTTCTATGTCGGCCCAGGTGTCAGTTACATCTCCACTCTGTAAGGATAAATAAGATTTTTGTGCAGTGAAACCTGTTTGCCTTTCTATCTCGGTTATAAAATCCAGTAAATTAACTGACTGTCCGCGGCCAATATTAAAAACCCTGTAGGGTGACTTTGATGTTGATGAATCTGGCTTAAAGCCATTCCAATTAGAATCAGTTTCAGCAGGGTTATCCAAAACCTTTACAATTCCATCAATGATATCATCAATGTAGGTGAAATCCCTTTTCATATTTCCTTCATTGTAGACCTCAATAGTTTTATTCTCTAATATTCCCTTTGTAAAAATGAACAAAGCCATGTCAGGTCTGCCCCATGGCCCATAAACTGTAAAAAATCTTAAACCTGTCGTGGGAATATTGAATAAATGACTGTACGCATGGGCCATGAGTTCGTTACTTTTTTTAGAGGCTGCATATAACGAAACCGGATGATCGGCACTATGATTTACAGAGAATGGCATTTCTTTATTTAACCCGTAAACGCTCGACGAGCTCGCATATACCAGGTTCTTTATGTGGAATTTTCTGCAGCATTCCAGTATATTCAAGAAACCATGGATGTTAGCGTCAAGATATGCTTGAGGGTTGGTTAAACTATACCTTACCCCTGCTTGAGCTGCAAGATTACAAACCGCATCAAAATTATAAGTTTCATAAATATATCTCAATGAATCCTGGTCAGTAATATCAGTTTTTATGAATATATAATTCTGGTGTTTTGTGCTTTTTAATGCAACGTTATATGCAATCTGACTTTTATTTATTCCGGATTCTTCCAGTCGCCCATATTTTAAGTTTACATCATAGTAGTCATTTATGTTGTCTATTCCAACTACTTCATCACCTCGTGAGATTAAAAATTTGACTAAATGATATCCGATAAATCCGGCAGAGCCTGTAACTAATACTTTCATAATGCTTTTTAATTATTTAAAAATTGGATTGGATTATAAGTTTTTATGCCAGACTTCGAGGCTGAATACACAAAACAGTATTTTTGCACGTCGTTCATCCGATATCTTGATCTTTCTTGAAATAAGGTTTTCGATAAAGTCCTTCTTTAAAATTTTAGAATATAAAGTATCTGAGCTCAATAGATAGTCATTGATGATATCTTTAAGTTCATTATCAACCCATTTATTCAGTGGAATTTCAAATCCCCTTTTAGGCTGGTGTACCAGATCCTGCGGTAGATATCGCTTACTTAAATCCCTTAAAATATGTTTGGTTTGAATGTTCTTTATTTTATACTCATCTTTTAAACCCGGAGCAAATTCAAGGATTTCTTTAGCTAAAAATGGACTTCTTCCCTCAAGAGAATGTGCCATGGTCGCAATATCCATTTTTGGTAATAAGCGACTGAATAACATCGATTCAAAATCCATCAGCAATATCTTTTTTAATGATGATATTGGATATTCATTTATCCTTATTAAATCAGCAGTAATGTCTTTCATCTGCGGCTTGATCAAAAATTGATCTTCGAAACCAACGAACAAATCCGACGATGCAGAGCAGTATATTTTGGTAAGGTCTGAATAACTGGCAAATTTCAATAGTCGATAGAGGTATGTATAATTACTTTGTTTTTTATTTGCAATGGGTAATAATGCAGACAGCATTTGTGAACCGAATTTGGTAACAGCATTTGGATTAAAAAAATCCATATGCTTAAACGGAACGTACCTTCTGTACCCTCCGAATAATTCATCTGCACCATCACCATTTAGAACGACAGTTATATGTTTTTTCGCTGCTTTAGCGACATAGTAGCTCGGTATTGCAGAATTATCTGAATTGGGTTCGCCATGGTTCACAATTATTTTCTCAATATCATTTTTCAGCTCCGAGAAATTGATCTCTACCACGGTATGATTCGTGTCATACTTTCGGGCAACTTTTTCAGCTAAAGCCGATTCATCAAAACTACCCTCCATCTTCACAGTAAATGTTTTTAACTTCGTATGGTGTTGAGCAGCAATTGCAGTAACAATACCACTATCAATGCCTCCGCTTAGAAAGGATCCAACATCTAAATCTGAACTGTCAATTCTACGGCTTACTGCCTTTTTAAGGATTTCATCAAGATGATTTATGGATTCTTCATACGACATCTGATTCTCTTTAGTATAACTGGCTTCAATCTTGAACCATGTTATATCCTCCGACAAGCCAGTCAAAGCATCAATTTTTAAATAATGACCATTCTCGAGTTCCGTGACAAGTTTATACGGCGTCGATCTACGATAATGATGTCCCAGATATAAGTAATCAGCTAAGGATGTATAATCAATTTCAGGTTTTGTGATCTTATAAAGAATATTAAGTTCAGAAGAGAACACTACTGTATCTCCATTACTATATATATATAAAGGTTTCTTCCCTGATCTATCCCTGGCTAAATATAACCTTCGGTTTTTGGTGTCATATAAGGCAAATGCAAACATGCCATCCAATTCATCCAACATCTTCATTCCCAGTAGTTCAAATAACAGTAGCAGGGTTAATGTATCGGAATTAGACTTTGCTTCAATTCCATATTTCAACCTTAATTCCATGTGGTTATAGATTTCCCCATTGAATACGATGATTAGACCGTTATGCTCCATTGGCTGCTGGCCAGATACACTTAAATCTTGAATTGCGAGGCGTGTGTGGTACAAGGTCAGATTATTAACTTTTCTCATATGTTGCTCATCTGGACCCCGATGCCATAAACCATCGAAAATTTTGCTGTCCAAAGGAGTTTTATAATTTACTGTACCAAATATTCCACACATATTGTTTATATTTTTTTATTAGTTTGCTACTTGATTGATTAAGTTCATCCAGTTCCCCATCACAATTTCTTCCTTGAAATTTGCTACTATGTATTTCCTTCCATTAAGGCCATACTGTTCTCTTTCTCCAGGAGTCATCTCCATGATTTTGATCATATTTGCAGCCATATCATGTTCGTCTTGTTTCTCACACAGAAATCCACATTGGGCTTCATTCACTAATTCATTGTTGCCATCAATAGCCGTTACCACGATGGGTTTACCATGTGCCATTGCTTCTAATATTGCGTTTGGCATGCCCTCTGAGAATGATGATAATACAAATGCATCTGCCTTTTCCAGGTAAGCTCCAATGTTTTGTTTAAAACCCAAAATATTGACATGCTTTTCTAGTCTCATCTCCTGAATAATTTTATACGGCCACACCTCGTTGTTTAATTCTCCTATAATATCAATTTTGAAATTTCTGTCTTTAATTAATTCTATAGCCTTAAATAACGTGAGGTAATCTTTATTCCACCTGAAATGTGCAACACAGATCCAATTGAATTTTTCGTTTTCAATTCCTGCATTCTTTTTGTGTTTCAGCACAGGTATTGAAATTCCATTATTTATTACTATTCCGCCCTTTTTGATTAAATTTTGTTTTTCAAAATTGATTTTTGAAGCAAATGAATTATAAACAATTGCGTCGTCTATGTTTGACGTGATCTTAAAAGGTATATACCATTTCTTTTGTATGACCGAAATTCTGATTGTCGATATGAGTTTGAAATTGAAAATTAATTTATACAGCCGTGCAAAGATGATTGCGATAAACATGAAAGCAATTACAACAGTTGGCCGGAATTCTCTTATTGTGTTGTATATTAATTTAGTATTCGAAAGACCATGTCTGGTCCAACTTTTTAAAAAAAGGACATTTAAGTTCTGTTTTTTAAGGTCACCATTGAATTCGTCTATTGGCTTAAGAGAAATAATTAAAACCTTGTTAAAATTATTTTGCAGATGTAGAGCAATTTTAACTAATTGGGTTTCTGCCCCACCCTTACTCATAGAGGGTGTCATCAAGATCACCCGCTGAAACATTTTCATACAGTAAATATTTGGTTATTATGATAAAAAGAAGTTGTTATGAACAACAAGAGCCAGAGAGGGTTATAAGACTATACGATGGGTATTTTTAATTAACCTTTGATTTGTATAGTAATTCAAAAGCACTATCTCTTCCTTCGAAAAGATTTAATGCCTTGTTGTATGTTTTTAGATGATTTTTTGCGGAAATTTCAATGTGATACCGATTGTTGTATGCTTTTAAGATGTTATCCTTTATAACGTCTTTCTCTTTTGAATAGACTGCTCTTTTCAAAGCTTGATAAAAAGATTCCAGCGTGGTGTTTTTACTTATAAAGCCTGTGACCCCATCTTTTATCATTTCTTTAATGCCGCCTACCGGTGTGCAAACTGGAATACAACCCACTGACATAGCCTCAATTAAGGATATAGGCATTCCCTCATATATACTGGAAAGACAAAATGCATCCGCAATGCTTAAATAATCAGCTATGTTATTTTTTCCACCCAAGATTTCAATATTTGCATCGTTCAAGGCCCTTGATCTTAATTTTATACTCAATTGCTCATCTTTAATATCTCCAATGATCAATAATTTGCATTTTATTGATTCTGTTTCATTAAACTTTTTAACACTTTCAATCAACATTTCTTGGTTCTTCTCCTGTGAAATTCTGCCAATATTTACCAGTAAAAACCTGTTATCAGCTCCTTTGTATTTTTCATGTAGTCGCCTGAACTCAGCTGTAGTAGATAACGTTGGACGACCATTTTCAACGATGACGTCGTTATTTAAATTATAATATTCTCTATATGTTTTGCTGCCATTCATCGAAATTGTGACAGGGATTACTTTATTGTTTCTGTAAAAAAAGGCACGTATATTTTTAATGACAAGATTCGGGCATTCAAAACTTGCCGTGTTATGAATGGTGTGAAAAAATGTTGTTCTGGATTTGAAAGCTCTGTATAAGGCTAAATATTCAAAAGCATTCAAATGGCTATGCACAATGTGAGGTGTTTTAACCTTCAGCCAATTGGTTAACTTCACTAATACACTTAGACTTAATCCACTTTTTTTATTAAAGGATATATAATTTACCCTATTGCTTAAGTCATTAATAAACGTATTCTGGGGATCATTACCAGATAGAGAAAGAATGTATACTTCATACTTTTCTATTTTAGCTATTTCATTGCACAGATCAATTACAAAGCGCTCGGCGCCCCCCCTGCTAAGTGTTCCTATGACATGAACAATTTTGATTTTATGCATAATTCAAAGTTTTTAATGACTGATCTGGTGCTACTAAATCTACCATTTTAAATTTATACATGTGAAGTATACTGAAGAAAAGAAATACTGTTGGTCCGTTAGCTTCAATTAACCAGGCATTATGAAATAAGGCATTTATTGAAACACTCAGGAAAGAAAAACATAGGCACACTAAAAGCCTGTTTTCTGGTTTTCTGATCACCTGAATGATGTTTAAAAAAATTCTGCAAACTTTATGATAAATAGAAATCAACAACCCTAATCCCAGGAACGGTCCTAGATAGGTGATGAACATCAAATAAGCATTATGAGAAGTTATACCATCCGAGAAAATATAATTACGATAGATGACATCACCCCAGGTCTTACCATAAAATATAAGCCCAAAAGGATGTTCCAAATAAATATTTAAATTTTCTTCAGTAAGGCTGGTCCTGTTGTGAGACGGATCGCTTTGCTCATTTTTCGCAATGATATTTTCCATTCCATCCAGGTAATCGTTTAGTACGAAATAATAAATCAAACCACATAACACCACTGCTATAGATAAAAAAAAGACTGCTTTAAATTGGTAGTATATTAATAAGAACAATGTTGTGGCAAATAAGAAAGTTACGAAAGCAGAACGCTGCATTCCTAATAATAAGAATACCAGGCAAATAAACAAAACCCCTACAGGGGCAATAAAAGATTTGTTAAAAGTGCAGGTATAAATAAAAAGAAATGGTGTAAGTGCAGCTAATTGATAACCAAATGTAAACTGATAGACCGAAATCCCTGCAGGACTTTGCATCACCCTTTCATCCAAAAGCATTGCTCTGAGTGTTTCTATTCCGTAGAAACTATCGATTACCATCAGAATGGCCGAAAAGGTTAATAGGCCATAAAACATTAAAACTGCGGTATTAAACCGGCTCCTGTTAGTCCCAATATAGTAATTGAAGAACAAGGCGCAAATCATGACGGAAAGCATATTCCTAGCGAACGTTTTAAATTCTGATAGTCCTACAAAATAATAAAGGAATATAGCTAAGCTAATGAAAACAACCTCTTTTATGTATAAAAATGGTGTCTCTTCTTTATTTCTAAAAAGAAAAATAAGCGGAAAACAAAATATTAAAGGTGCTGGAATTCTGAATGTATCTGTTAAAAATATTCCAAAAGACAATGCATATAGATATAAAATCATTAATAAAGCAGCAATTAGTTTCATGGTATTTAATTTAGGTTATCAATTATTATAGACAATGATTTTTTACCGATAAGAGCTCAAAATCAAAAAAATTAGTAAAGCATGTGCTATTTAATGATGATACTTTTTAAAGTAGAAGATATAATCTTTAAGTCAATCCATAAATTATTATGGTCAATATACTTAAGGTTTTCGCTCACTTTTGTTGGGATGATGGTATTGATATAATAGTTCTCTGGGTCATCAGAATTCTCCAGTAATTGATTTTCATTTATAAATCGAATTGACGCCCAGTCTGTTATGCCAGGCTTTACCGTTAATACCCTCTTCTGAACAGCATTATATAATTGTACATATTTCAAAACCTCTGGTCTGGGGCCAACAAAGCTCATCTCACCCTTCAAAATGTTAAATAGTTGCGGTAGTTCATCGATTTTATATTTCCTCAACCAGTAACCAATTCTTGTAATGCGGTTATCATGATTGCCGACAGTAAGGAGACCCTTCTTATCTGCATCTTTACACATCGTTCTGAACTTATAAAGTTCAAAGTTATTTAAGTTCAGCCCAACGCGAACTTGTTTATAAATGATAGGCCCCTTTGAATCTAATTTCAATAAAACGATAACGACCAGAAAAACAGGCAACAGAAATATAATACCTAATAGTGAAAACACCACATCAAAAATTCTTTTCCCATTCATATCAACGATATTAAAATAATACTTTGATTACTTCTTCAACCGGTTTAATCGTTTGCACAGCCTCCACAACGGCTTCAATAATATACTCTACCTCAGACTCTGAGAGTTGCGGGTAAATAGGCAGAGAAATTTCACAAGCATATTGTTTGTAGCTATTTGGAAATTGAGCAATATCATAACCTAAACTTTTAAAATAAGTAAGCATAGGCATCGGAATAAAATGAACATTGACCATCACTCCTTTATTTACTAAATCCTCAATGATCTTATCCCTCTGGCTTTCAGAAATATCCTTAATTCGCAAAGGAAATAGGTGGTAGGATGATTCTCTATTTTGATCTTTACAAATGGGCTCAATAAACCAGTTATATAGTTTAAAAGAATTGCAATATTTCTGAAATATATTTTTTCGCTGAGGAAGTAAGGTGTTATTATATTGCCTGATCTGTGCAAGGCCGATAGCGGCACAAATATCAGGCATGTTCATTTTGAAACCTTTAAACAGAATGTCGTATTTCCAGTTAGCACCATTTGATTTTGCAAATGCATCCTTGTTCTGTCCATTCAAGGAAAAGATTTTCAAGAAGTTATATTCATCCTGGTTATTAAATTCAGGAGGTAAGTTTAAGCAGATGCTGCCTCCTTCGGCGGTAGTAATATTTTTAACGGCATGGAAAGAAAAGATGGTGATATCGCTTTTCAATGAGGCTGGTAATCCATCATAGTATGCCCCAATGGAATGAGCGGCATCTGATACCAACAAAATTCTTCCAAGTGTCGCTTGTCTGTCTGAAGCTGGAACAAACTGACTTTGAATTTGTGGATCTTTAATGATCGCCTGGAGTTCATTAAAATGGCAAGGTAATCCGGCAATATCAACAGAAATTATAGCTTTTGTTTTGGAGGTAATTTTGCTTCTGACCATTTCAGGGTCAATAGTTAAATCATCCAGAATATCAACCATTACCGGAGTTGCCCCACAATGAATGACACATAAAGCAGTGGCACAATAGGAGTAAGCGGGAACTATGACTTCATCTCCTTTTCCAATACCAAACCATTTAAGGGTCATGATGGCGCCAGAGGTCCATGAGTTAACACAAATTGCCGCTTGGGACCCGGTTAGTTTAATTATTTCTGATTCCAAAGCTTTTACTTTTGGTCCGGAAGTAATCCAATTTGAATGAAGTGAATCAAGAACTTCATTGATAACAGCTTGATCAATGAACGGTGGGGAAAATGGGATATTCATAATCTTAATTTTTTAAGTTCTTTCACCAATAATGCATTCATGACTATAAATGCGTTGTTTTTTGTAGTAGATTAGTTTTTACAAAGGATCAATTCCTCCCATTTACTGGAGATGACATCAAGTGAATTTGTTAGCGCAATCTGCCTGGCGTTGATTGATAATTTTTCTTTGTAAATAGGGTTAACCAAAACCTTAAAAATTGCTTTAGAAAGCATGTGAACATTGTTGTCTTCTATTAATATGCCATTGACGCCATTTTTTATGATCTCAGAGGGGCCAAATTCACAATTCATTGCTATGCAGGGACAGCCAATACTCATCGCCTCGATCAACGCATTTGGGTAACCTTCGTTTCTTGAAGGCAAGACAAAAAGCTCTGTTTGCTGATAATAGTCCAGGAGTTCATTCTTTGCTCCTACCAGGTATACCCTGTCTTGGAGTTTAAGTTTAACTATCAGATCAGTAAGGTTTTGCTTTTCAGCCCCATCCCCTACGATAAGGAGATCTATATCATTTAAGGAAATGCCACTAAAAGCTCTAATCAACTGATCAAAACCTTTTTCATAACCTAACCTCCCAACTCCGAGTATAAACTTTCTATGATGGACATTTCGATTCAAAGAGCGTTCAAAAGTATTTATGGGATTCCTGATAACTTTATAGTTTTTTAGATTTTGGAAAACCTTGTTCTGTTTCATGCAGTCTTCAATTCCTTTTGAAGGAATTACAATGGCTTTTGACTTACGATAAATAATATAGGATAACCATTTGAATACAAACCCGAATTTATTAACCGTATGGTCAGGTGTAGTTCTTTCGGAGACTATGTAAGGGATTCTTAAGAGATTACAACTCAACCCAGTCCATAAATTGGCACTGGTCATAAAGGAAATCACACAATGTGGTTTTTCTTTATGTAATAACTTGACCAGGCGATAATATGTAGTCAGTCCATAAAAAATCCTCCTGGTTAGATTCTCATTCTTTTTCCGATTTAATAAGTTGACTATTGTAATAGATTTAGAAAGTTCATAAGCCTGCTCGGCCTCATTCATGCAGACAATAATAACTCTGAAAGCTTGATCTAAGCTGTTTCCTAATACTGAAACCACCCGTTCTGCCCCTCCCCTTTGTAAGGTGTTTATAACAAATACTAATGTTGGTTTAGACATGATAATCATTTATAATAATTTAATTATGGTATTAAAAGCATGACCGATTCTGAAATTTTTCATTTCAAAGAGCAAATATTCATGGAGGTATATTTTAAGAAGTTTGCGTTTTAAATCTGTAGAATATTTAAAATTTCTAATCACCAAATTAAAATCGCTGATCATTCTACTTTTTCTCAGATTTGAATTAATCATACTCCAAACTCCTCCAGAATGTAAACGATAACAGGCCATCACATCAGGAAGTACATATATTTTTTTATTTGTGGAGGCTACCGCAAAAAGTTTAAAAAACCGATCCGCTCCATGTGCCTGCGAATACCAGCCTTGTGATTTAATAGCGCGAACTTCGTCAACGTTTCTCACCACTAAGGAACAGAGGCGAGTTTCCTCCTTTTTTCCTAGCAAAACATCCTGGTAAGCATATTTTATACTTGTAGGACTAGGATTTAAATAAACAAGCTCTCCATTTTCATTGATCACTTTGGAATAGTGGCAGCAAATGACGTATTCCGAATTGGCATCCAGGAAATCAACTTGCTTTTGTAGCTTTAAGGGATCTGTCCAAAAATCATCACCATCGCATAGTGCTATATATTTCCCTTTAGCTAAATCAATAACTGAAATGTGGTTTGTAAATGCACCAACATTTTTCTCGTATGTGATCAGTTTTATCCTGTCGGGATAGCTGATGCAAAACTGATCGATGATGGATCTGGTTGAGTCTGTGGAACAATCTTCGCCAATTATGATCTCGACATTGAAATTTGTTTTTTGCATTAGAAAGCCTTCTATTGCCTGGCCAATATACTTTTCATGGTTGTAGGTGATACAACAAATGCTAACTGTTGGAACTGAAGAATTGCTCATTTGTTTTTGATTGAGTTATATAGATTCATTTACAAGGCATTCTGTACGAAAGCCAGGCTCGGAATAACATTATCCATTGCACTTTCTTTTTCTGAATTTTGAAGCTCCGCAGGGAATTCATAATTCTGGACACGTAAGATTATTCTTGTTATTAAATCCAAATCGCTGCTGGTGAGGGTATGGTAAAGTGGTAAACATAAAATTCTGCTGGCTACCGATTCACATACAGGCATATGTGATGGGGCGACAAATGGTAATGTGGAGAGTGATGGAAAAAAATATCTTCTGCAATATATTTTTTCATTTTCCAGCGTCTTTAAACACTTTAGCATTAGTTTCTCATTATCAAATAAGACAGGGAAATATGCGTAGTTGTAATCTAAGTTCTCATTTAATTTAGGGTATTTTGCTTGTAAACTGTCTAAATTTCTCCAATAATAAAATGAAAGCAGTCTTCTTTTATCTAAAATTTCATCGACATGTTTTAGGTTACACAAACCCATAGCTGCATGGAATTCACAATTTTTGCCATTTATACCTACTTCAGAAAACTCATCAGGTCCATTATGACCGAAGTTCCGCATTGAGGCCATTTTCTTTAATAACTCGGGATCCTTAGTAAAGACAGCGCCACCTTCTATGGTATGAAAAAGTTTAGTTGCATGGAAGCTGGTTGTGCTTATATCACCATATTCGAAAACAGACTTGTTTTTGTATTTGGTGCCGAAACAATGTGCCGCATCGTATATTACTTTTAAAGAATGTTTGTCTGCAATTTCCTGAATTGCATCAATATCACAAGGATTTCCATAGACATGGGTAGCTAGTATGGCTGAAGTTTTCGTAGTGATTGCCTGTTCAATTTTTTTGGGATCAATATTAAATGTCTCTGCATCAATATCAACAAAAACAGGCGTACAACCTTCCCAAATAATACTGTTCGTGGTAGCCACAAAAGAGAATGGGGTAGTGATGATTTCTCCAGTTAATCCTAATGCTTTGATAGCAATTTGGAGAGCTATAGTGCCATTTGAAACATAAAGAAGGTGATTTATATTTAAATAGTTTTTAAGTTTTAGTTCAAGTTCATTCACCAAAGGACCATTATTGGTAAGCCACTTACGTTCCCATATACTGTTAACGTATTCTTCAAATTCTCCGACTCTTGGAAGAAAAGGTTTTGTTACAGGTATCATCTTTTTAAGATTAAATGTTTAAAATCATGTATTGGTGTAAGTTTAAGCAGGGTGCTACATCCTATATAAAGAAGGAAAAAGAACAGGCCGTCAATTATTATCCTGGTGATGTCGAAAAATCCTATTGGCTTTAGAAACATTTGGTCGAATAGGTAACATATCAAACCGGTGGATAGGGAAATTATAATCGTCGGCATGATATCAGTGATCTGTTCTGAAATTGGGTAGTCTAATAACTTACCGCTGTAGAGTGAATTGATGTAATAGCTTATGAAACTAAATAACAATTGAACATATAGTAAGCCATAAATTCCAAAAGGAATGACACATAAAATGCCGATTACGCTGATAGATTTTTTAATAATTTCGAGTTTTAGTATGAGATCACTCCTGCCTTTAACCTTTAGAATGTTCAAATTGTAGGAATGTAAAGGGTACATCACTCCCGACAAGCATAATATTTGAAAGTACGGGACAGCCGGTAGCCATTTTACTGTAAATAAAAATGTAAATAGCGGCTCCCCTATAACTGCCAGGAAAATCAGGATCGGTGCATTCCAAAATAGTACTTGCTGCATCAATGTTTTATAAACCAACTTCAATTTGGTGTCGTTGTCATTAATTGAAGCAAACATGGGATAAGTAACCTTATTGATTATTGCAGATATGTTGCTGGTCGGAAGCTGGCTTACTGATTCTGCTCTGGAATAAAATCCCAACTGTAGTACCGAATAATATTTACCGATAATGAGTACGTAGATATTTCTATAAAGCGTATCCATGATGCCGGTTAAAGTCATCTTATAACCGAAATTGAAATGCCGTAAAAAACTCTTTTTGTCGAAAACTAAGCTTGGTACCCAGCCAGAATAAATCCAATGCATCACGGTGGACAAAAAAGATTGAAATAAATTCATCCAAACTAAGCTCCAGACTCCATAACCTTTCATGGCCAGTACCACACCTAACAATCCACCAATTAACACCGCCGGAATTTGAATGGTCATTTGAATTTTAAAATTCATCTCCTTGGTTAGCCGGGCATTTTGAACACTATAAAATGCATTGATGATGAAACCAATTGCATAAACTCTTAATACAAGTGCTAATACGTCCTGCTGGTAAAAGGAAGCGATATATGGTGCCGAAAGATAGATCAGTCCATACATTACTGCGCTTCCGGCCAGGTTGAAGAAGAATACAGTGGAATAATCTTTCTGAGTAAGATCAGCCGACCGTATTAATGAGGAGGCTAAGCCACTATCCATTAAGTTATTACCGATTGAAATAAATACCGTCAGCATGGCTATTAATCCAAATTCTTCAGGTAATAAAATTCTTGCTAAGATTACTGTTACTCCAAAATTAATCAGCTGTATGCTGAATTGCTGTATGAATGTCCATAAAAAACCAGACAAAGTTTTTTTAATCAAGCTCATTTAAGTAGTTATAAGCGCATGTCTACTAGAGACTCTGGAAGCAAAGATTTTATATCATAAACTACGGTATTCTCTTTGCACATACTTGAAATATCAAGATCCTTGAATTTTTGATGAGCAACAGCGAGTACGATAGCATCATATTTCCGCTCTTTTGTCTCTCCGTTTTGACATATCACTCCATATTCATTTTTTACCTGGACTGGATCAGCCCAGGGATCATGAATGGTGACTTTAATATTGTATTCCTCCATTCTCCTTACAATATCAATCACTTTTGTATTTCGAACGTCGGGGCAATTTTCTTTAAATGTAAACCCAAGGATAAGTACCTCAATGTTGTTGATATTCCCAATTGATACCATCCGTTTTACAAGCTCATCTGCAATGTAGCTTCCCATTCCATCATTCACGCGTCGACCCGCAAGAATAATTTCCGGATGATATCCGGCCTCCTGGGCTTTCTGAGCAAGGTAATAAGGGTCTACTCCGATACAATGGCCACCGACGAGCCCCGGTTGAAATTTTATAAAATTCCACTTTGTGCCTGCTGCATCCAATACCTCCTGGGTGTTGATACCGAGCTTGTTAAAAATCATAGCTAATTCGTTAACAAAGGCGATATTAATGTCCCGTTGTGCATTTTCAATCACTTTGGCAGCTTCCGCAACTTTTATAGATGAGGCTTTGTAAGTGCCGGCTATAATAATTGAACTATATAAGTCATCTATAACCTGCGAAGATTCCGGTGTAGAACCAGCTGTTATTTTTAGAATATTTGCAACAGTGTGATGTTTGTCTCCTGGATTTATCCGTTCAGGTGAATAGCCAGCAAAGAAATCAACGTTGAATTTCAAACCGGAATGCCGTTCCAGCACTGGAACACATTCATCCTCAGTCACCCCCGGATATACCGTAGATTCATAAATGATGATGTCACCTTTTTTTAGGATCTCACCAATCATTTTACTAGCACTCAAAAGAGGTTGCAAATTTGGCCTGTTATTCTTGTCAACCGGCGTTGGAACAGTAACAATAAAGATGTTGCAATTTTTGAGCAACGCTACATCGTTGGTGCAAAACAAGCCGGTTAATGTAGTACAGTCGTCTGTAATGATGGTTTTAAGTACATTAGATTCAATTTCATTGGTATGATCAAAGCCTTCTTTAAGGTTATTAATGCGTTGATGACTAGTGTCAAATCCAAATACTTTGTATTTTTTCGCAAACTCAACTGCTAGCGGTAAACCGACATAACCAAGCCCAATGATTGCGATTTTATTGTTTTTTAAGGAAGGAAAGTTCATTTGGCTTAGTTGATTAGTTCCAGGTTAGACGATGGTACTTTGGTAATTAAAGCGCAGCTCAAGCTGTCTATCACCACCAAAACATTTTTTCCTTGTAATTTGATGATCTGTCCTTCCTTCTGTTTCATAATCCCCTCTTTGATTTTTACCCGGTCACCAACTTCCATTCCCTGTAAACTCATCACTTCTGCTTCTGGATAGATTTGCAGGTAGCCCTTGATAGAATCAATCACATTAGGTCTGATTTCAGCAGGTTTACCCATAAAATATACAAAGTTCATGACGCCCAATGTCAGCCTTACTTTCAGTTCTTCTTTTGGTGATATATGGACAAATACATACGAATTAAATAAGGGTAGTTCAATGCTTTTAATTCTATCAGCCCATTTACTTTGAACTTTTCTTAAAGGGCAGTAAGAATTTATGCCCTGCATTTGTAAAAGTTGATTTACCTTTTTTTCCCATCTTGGGCGGGTATATATAACAAACCATTTTTTCACATTTGCTGCTTTATAAGTTAAATTTTCCATAATGTATTTTTAAATGTTAGTATTGACCCGCCCTGGCACAGCTTCGCTACCTCACTTACATGAGTATTTTTCTTTTTTTTAATTCACTTATACCTTGATACAGGGCAATTGCCTGCTTATTGATGTATTCCTAATGAAGTACCTGCCACAATCCCACCTCACACAGTTTGAATATGATTTAAACGCTCACGATAAGACCGGTGACTCCACCGCTACTTATGAGGAATAGGAATATCTTCCGTAACGATATATATTCTTGTTTTCTTTTTTAGCATCGTTAAAAACTAGCATAGGATTGTTTAACCTCTTATTTTCACATATCTCTTCAAATATTCCCAACTCACTTTTCTCCGTGAAATTGTACCTCACCAGGTAGATGCTTGCGTCGGCAAATGGCGCCAGACTAAAGGCATCAGCTACCTGCCCCACAGGTGGTGTATCTATGATGATATAGTCAAATCGTTTCTTCAATTCATGAAATAATACATTGATTTTATCATTCAATAAAATTTCAGATGGATTTTCAGGAATACTTCCGCATCCTATAACAAACAGGTTATCGGATGTTTCTGAGGGAATAAGAACGTCATCGACAGTCAGACTTGAAGAAGTTAGATATTCTGACAAACCAACATTGGAATTTAATTTCAAACTATTCAATAAATCAGGTTTCCTTAAATCAAATTCCAGCAAGACCACTTTCTTATCTACAAGAGACAAGGTTATACCTAGGTTAACACTGAAGAATGTCTTACCTTCTCCTTTTACACTGGAAGTGATCAACAGGGTCTGTGTGCTTTTGTTAGTTTGTAAAAAATTTAGATTTGATCGTATGTATTTAAACAGTTCTGAAATTGTAGTGCTTTTATCTTTGTGAACCACAATAGACTCTCCTATTTGTTTATGTGTTAGCTCACCTAAAATTCTTGCTCCACCAGTTATATATTCAACATCCACAAGATCTCTGACTTTATTGTTTAGTCTGTCTCTGCTGTAAATTACAGATGCAGGTACAAGAAATCCAAAAATTATACCCAACAAATAAACAAGCTGAACTTTTGGCTTATCAGGAATTGACCTATGTGCTGGCTTATCTATAATTTGTGAAGTGGGAATAGTTGCAGATAAGGATAATTCAGTTTCCTCTCTTTTTTGCAACAGATAATGATAAAGCGCTGTTTTAACACCTTGTTCTCTGCTTCTTTCTAATAATCCTCTCTCAAGAACAGGTACACTTCTCAATTTGGCCTCAAATTGAGATGATTTACTAGAAAAACTGTTTTGTTCTACAGTTAATCCATTCCTGATCATTTTCAAATTCTCCAATAGATTGGATTTCAACGCAACTAACTGCTCTGTGATATTTACAACCAATGGATTATTGACTCTGTTTGTCCGTAACAGCCTCTGTCTTTCAATCTGCAATGTATTGTATTTCTCAGTGAGGGTTGTTAATACAGGATCTTTCAAGCCTAGTGTTGTTGGAACTAATTCGAACTGACCGCCATCATTACTTAAATAGGTAATTAAAGATTGAACCAGACTTAACTGTACTGTTGAAGCGTCAAGTTGCATGTTGTAGTTGCCCGATGATTGCAAATTCATTTGGGCATCCGTTCCCAGTTCTGTAACCAGGTTATTTCTTTTATACATTTCGACATCTTGCTCAACACCTGTCAAATCCTTTGATAAAACCTTCAATTTTCCATCAATAAATTTAATGGTGTTTAAGGCCATCAGATTTTTATTACTTACGTTCTCCAGGTTATAAGTTTCTATTAATTTGCTTAACAAATCAACTCCACGCTGAGGTATAGCATCCAATAAAGAAATCACAATGGTATTGGCTTCCTTTACAGTTGGCAATACATTAATCCTCGCAGCACTGTAAGATTCGGCTAATTGATTCAGGTCGTTGAATTTAACATATACAGGCTTGTTGTTTATTGCAAATGCAGGACCTTTGACAACCTGAATGTTATATTCCGGTCGGGTGATATCCTGTTCAAACTGGTAAGTAAACTTCTTACCATTGTCAGTCAGGACAAATTGATCATCATTTAAGATTTGAACTGATATCTTTTTAGGATATGCCTGGTCAGTTAAATTCTTTACAATTACTTGAACAGGTAAAGTTTCTTTGTATAATGCTTGTTGTTTTAAAGGAAGCTTATAATAGTAACTCGTTTCAAAGGACATTTCGTCCAGAACCTTATAAAGTAAATCTCTTGATCGTAAAACTTCCATTTCATTTTCTACTGTTCTGGAGGTTTTAAACATATTCAAATCACTGAAGGCCGTTCCTCTTAACAAACCATCTCCCTGGGCATCATCCTGGATTAAAAGAGTGCTCGATACTTTATAAAGTGGGACGGTTACTTGCAGATAAAAATATGCACCGCCAATACCTAATATTAGGGCAATGACAAATAAATACCAGTATTTAACATATTTCATACTTTGAGCCAAGAGATCAGGTTTTTGAACCGGAGGGTGTTTATATATACTCATGATGGATTTAATTTATGATTTAAGATATTTGAACTGTGGGATAATTACTGTAATAAAGCGGTGGCGAGAACGGCTACTGCTGAGATTGCTGCCACAACCAACGGCATGGTGTTAGAGCTATTGCTATATTCTATAGATTTGGTTTTATCCGGTTCGATGTAAATCACATCGTTTTGTTTTAAGTAAAAATATGGGGAATTTAAAACGTTCTGTTTATTCAGGTTAACCCTAGCCATAGTCCGTTTACCATCTACTTCACGAATGATTAACACATTTTCTCTTTTACCGTAAGGAGTCATGTCGCCAGCCAGGCCCAATGCTTCAAGAAGATTTATTTTTTCGTTCGGAACGACAAACGTCGAAGGCGTGTTAACTTCTCCAATAACAGTAACCCTGAAATTTAAAAATTTCACATTTACCACTGAGTTATTGACGTATTTACTAAGTTCTGATTCAATTAAACTTTGTGCCTGCACAATGTTCAATCCCTCTACTTTTATTTCGCCCAGAACTGGAAATTTAATTTTCCCGTCCGAATTTACCCGATAACCTTCTCTTTCGTATAATCCATTTGCCCCAATATTATTGGTGGTAGACGCAAACAACACATTTGATTCCGGACTTGTACTATTTACAGTTATGCTTAAAATGTCATTTTCAATGATTTTTGGAACACCATCATTCATGATTTTAGTGGTAATTTCATTCTTTGATGTAAGATCACTGAAGTAGACCAAATTTCTTTTAGCGCATCCGCTTAGTAGTATTATGCATAAAGCATAATAAATGTAGTTTCTTTTCATAAATTAAACCTCCTATTAAGATTAATAAATATTACATTAAATAATATGATCTAAATCTAGGAACTTATACACTCAAAAAGAATTATTTTAACCATTTGTGAACTATATTGTGAATTACAGTCAATATTTTCACGTTTTAAAGAAATACATGCACACTTAAAGCTAAATTTTGCTTTCAGGAGGAAATTGAGGAGGGAGTTAAAATGTACAGCTGTATAACAAGGCAACAATTTCGTACCACATGTTACAGCGTTTAATATTTGTAAAATAGGAAGAGAATTTTTCAAAAGAGGATAATTACAACATCAAAACGATACAGGTTGTGATTAATCATTTAAAGATCAGTAAATAGTACCATTTTAACACGGGTTTATACTATCATACTATTTCTATAATAAGTATCTTTGAGCGTGAAGATCAACAGCTCAGTTTACAGCTGAATTTGATAAAAAGTTATTTACCTGGAAGGAGTTGGTACTTATCTTTAATTGTTTTTAAAAGATCATGTTAGATGATTTAAGCAATAGATTGTTCAATCCTTAGTCCTGATCAGGAAGACCAAAAAAAAATAAACAAAGTAAAATGGAAGACAATAATAAGCGTACAAAAATAACTCCTGTATCTCAATGGAGTGCCTTTGTTGATGCAAAGTGTCCTAGATGCAGGGTTGGTAAAGTGTTTGAAGGGCCTACCTATAGTTTCAAAGCTCAGCACATGAATGAATATTGCCCCCATTGTGCGCTCAAATTTGAAAGAGAGCCAGGGTATTTTTATGTAGCGATGTTTGTCAGTTATGCTTTTAATGTTGCTGAACTAGTTACTGCAGGCGTAGCTTCCTATATCTTTGGGCTAAAACTTGATTATGAAAACCTATGGTATTTTGTGGGCATTTTATTACTGGCAGTAGTAGCCTTCGCACCCTTTAATTATAGGTATTCCAGAATGGTTTTACTGTATTGGCTATCACCCGGACTGCGATATGAACCGGAAAGAGCAAACATGAAATAAGTAACTGAGAATTAAACTGGTTAGTCCTGTAATTTAGTTTTTGATTTCAAGAAATCAAAATATAAGGGTTCATCATCGAACATCTCTCTTCCTTCAAGCATATATGCCTGAAGCAGGCAATCTTTTGCTTTTTCCTCTTCACCAAGATGAAAATAGCATTGACCCAGACGAAGTAAAACAAAGGGATTAGCATCTTCAGGACCATACACATCGTAGGCCCGTTTTAAATTGCTGATTCCTTCTTCATAATTTTGTAAATAATAACAAGCATCCCCAATGGATGCACTCAACCACCCGGTGGCTTCCCATTTATCTTTTGGTTCTGGTATTACTTCAAGTGCCTTACTAAACCACCCTATTGCATGTTCAAAATTTTCATTTTCTATCTCATCATTTCCATTTTGAGCATAAATATTAATCCATTTTTGTTGTTCGTCCGACAGTTCTTCGTGTTCAACAGCGTTCTGGGTTTTAACTATATTATTCATAATAGTTATTGGGTTAAGTAAAAGATGGCTTAATATTGCGCTTGTTACCTCCTAACTTATTCATAAACAAGCCATTAATGAAATTAACAAATTTATTTTAATAATCAAAATAAATTTGTTAACCAAACTAACACTTAAGAAACAGAATGACTATCTATTTGTTTGATTATATTTACGACTTCATGCTCAGTTGCACGTAACTTAGTCTGACAAAAGGTGATTAAGTCTGAAGCTCGTTTTACTTTTTCAGCCAAAACATCAACAGAAATAGACTCTGTTTCTATTTCATGAGCAATTTCTGCCAGTTCTTTATAGGCGGATTCGTAAGTTAAGTTGCTTTCCATTATAGGTTTTTTATAGATTTTACGACGGTGTTAATTTCTGCAGTAGAAAGTTGTATAATCAACTCTTTTCCGGGCAAGAGAGCTGCTGTGTTACTGATTATTTTCCCATCCAATTTAAGTATAGCAAAGCCCTTATTTAATATATTTTGCGGACTCATCAAATTTACGATTGATAGATAATGATGCAAATTAACTTTTTCATGGGCAATAAATATGCTGTTAAAGGTTTTGATATTACCTAACAAATTAGAAATGTTTTTGTGTTCATTACTCAGCCACATTCCCGGCTTGTTTGTGATGATCCCTGACAATGTTAATATATTTCGATGGTTATCATTCAACAACCTCAAAACGTCTTTTAGAAGGTGTGTTTTTAAATCATTTAGTTCTCTCACATAGGAAGCGAATAGCTGCTGGGATTTGATGATCATCGCTTTTTGTATCCTGGACAGGTTCTCTTCAAAATTTCTATTGTGTGCTATGATTAATTCTGCTGCTTTAGTAGGTGTTTTAGTGGCAGTGTGCGCCATTAGGTCTACTATAGTTTCATTTTTTTGATGGCCTATTCCTGTGATGACCGGAATAGGAAATTTTGCTATAGCCCTGCTCAATTCATAGTTATCAAAAAGTAAGAAATCTGATTGCGCACCCCCTCCCCGAATGATAACTATTGCGTCATAATCTTTTTTGGAATTGAAAACATCAATTAATTTATCAAGAAAAGGTTTTGCATTTTCATCCCCCTGCACCTTGGCCAGGTACAAATCCAGTTTAAAAGCATATTTAAATGGATTATTTAATATTGTATGTTCAAAATCCTGATAACCAGCTGATGTAACGGATGAGATGACGGCAATGTACTGGATGGCCTTCTTAAACCGAAGCTCGCTGTTCCGGGTGATGTAACGACCTTCAGACAGCCTGATAAACGACGGATTTTCTGCTACCAATTTTGCCAATGTCAGGTTACGTTGCTGTTCAAATTGCCCCAACGTAAAATTGGTATCAATATCTATTAGGTTAAGTTGAAGACCAAAAGCCTGGTGATACTGTACACTTACCTGTACCAGTACATTGATATTGTTTTTAAATTTTTGACCAGTAGCTTTCTCAAAGTTTGAAATATGAACTGCTGCAGTACCCCATGCCCTTCCAGAAATTTTAGCCACAACTCCTGAGGATGCCTTATCTTTTTCAATCAGGTCAAAGTAATGCTGGTTTGTTTCACCCTTGTATGTATAATTGCTGATATCTGCAATTACCCAAAATGACCTGTTACCAAACACACCATCAATGGCAAGTCTGATTTGTCGGGCGAGGTCTGATAATTTTAATACCGAAATAGAAGTCAATACCTGAAATTAATTAATCCCTATAAAGTTAGTCATTTCAGCTAATAGCAGTGGCCATCCTGTCTAATAAAACTTTAATGGACTTACGCTTACTTAACCAGTTAAATAAGACAATTCCAACCATTGCACAAAATATGCCAGCAAGAACATCAAGCATATAGTGGTGGCTGCTGTAGACAGCTGTAAACCATATCCCTAACGTCACTATAATAAAGAATAAATTAATTAAGCCCAGTTTATTTCTCAGGCCATAATACACAACAATAAGCGGATATGATGAATGAAGTGATGGCATGGCTGCAAAAACATTTGATCCTTTACTGTAAACGGTTTGGAAAATTGGCAGGTTAAAGAACTGATCAAACCTGGCCAGGCCTCCGGTATTTCCCGGCGTTTGAGCATAAAACTCAAATCCGTGTAATTGAACATACCATGGGGGTGCGGCAGGATAAATGTAGTAGACGATAAATCCTAAAATATTCACCAGCAGAAATGTAAAAGAAAAATATAAAAATTGCCGGCGGTTAAAATAGAACAAGTAAGCAGCAAATGCCAGTGGCACTGGAATCCATAAAAGATAAAAAATACCACAGCAGACATCGGTAACGGTATTACTATTAATCAACCAATACTCGTTCGGAGTAACTGTGGTGCCATTTAATTTAATCCCAAATAGGCTTTTCTCCAGGTTATACAGGCTTTCAATACTTACGGTCTCGTATAAGTAATTAGGAAAAGCTTTCATGTAATCATAAAGGATCCAATAAACAATAAAAATTGAAAATCCCAGAATAAATTTTCTTGTATACCATGATGCGTAATAACAAACATTAAAAATCATGATTAACACAAGCTGATCAGTTTTAAACCCTACCAGGAATGCGGATAAGATTAAATAAGCTATGGATATTAATGTAGTTGTTATTAAGTTAAAACTTGTAAAAAGAGGCATTTTAAGTGGTAGATCTTCTGGCATTTTATTTCTTTAAAAAATTAGATCCTAAGATCTTATCCCAAAAATCTGAGCTGACCCCAAAACCTTTGGTTGAATCTGAATAGTGATGTAGCATGTGATGCTGTTTAAGCTTTTTCAAAAAGCCATTTTTAAAATTTGCATGGTGAAGTGCATAATGCATCATATCGTAAACCAGGTAGCCACCGATAAAGCCGATGAAAAAGGCCTGATTGGTGTCTGCAGGCAATAAATAATCAAATAGAAAATAAAACCCAAAAGCCAATGGAATACTCGCTGATGGAGGCATCACCAGTCGTTTAGCATCATTTGGATAGTCATGATGCACCCCGTGAAAAATAAAATGAATCCGGCGAAGCCATTCTGATTTTGGGTAAAAATGAAAAACAAAACGATGTAGTATATATTCGGTTAAAGACCAGACAAATAAACCAAAAAGCATATACCCAACAAAACTCAATATATCCATTTGGATCTTAAAGAGTGCATACCAGCCTAAATAGAGGATTACTGGAATATAGACCACCAATGGTATATAAAAACTTACCTTAGATAAGTTCTCCAAAAAATTACTTTTAAACATTCTGACTGATTCAGAAGAGTTCGAAATAAAATTCCTTTTCATGACCTTATATCTTTATTCGCTCAGTAAATGAAGCATTATTTACAGGATTTGTTCCTTTCAATTCTACATATTTAACATTCGGCACCCAGAAAGTTCCCCCCTCTATCCTTACAAAGATCCGTTCCAACTGCATTTTCTTTTTATTTGCCGTTACAAAAACATGGTATTTGTTATCCGCTTTTGACTTAACCAGGTATAAAGGGAACTTCTTATAGGATACAAAATTAAGTTTATAATGATCTTTCCCTATCTGTTCGGATTGAATCCCATAGGCAAATTTCCTTTGTATATAGTTCAATTCCTTTTTCTCCCCATCATCCTGGTATCGTTTCCAATACACTTTAATAGGCTCGTCTTCAACTAACTGTCCCTTGTCATCTATATTTAATTCACAGATAATCGTATTGGTGTTCGGATCGCGCTGTAGGTAGAATAATTGATTCTTTATCCCTTTTGGTGTTGGGAATTTTATTTTAGATGGATCGCTTTTATCTTCCTGGGCAACTGCGCTTGTTACGTTTCCGAAACTAAAGGCAGAACCAATTACCAGTAAGGCAACGATTGCTACTTTTCCGCTTTTTAAGGTATTGTTTTTTTCCTGGTCTCTTAAATTTAAGGCTTTTTTAGCATCATTCAACCTGTTTATGGCGGTTATATTTGTCATAATTGCCATTATTGTAATTGGTATCGTAAATATGGACATGGTTTCAAACACCTGTATGGAGATACCTGGAATGTAAACTTTATAATCGCCGCCCACATAATTTGCTGTGATGCCGCATGCTATGGCACAAACACCAATCGTAATTACCCTTTCAGGACGTTGCATTAAACCGCCCTTACATTCCACACCGAGGCCTTCTGCCCTTGCTCTGGTATAACTTACCATCATTGAACCTATCAATGCAATGAAGGCAAAAAGTGAACTTAAGAAATAGTGGTGTGCAACAAGATAATAACAGATACCTAAAAACATAACACACTCACTATACCTGTCAAGTACAGAATCATATAAAGCGCCGAATGTAGAACTCATATTTCCCAACCGGGCAACCTGTCCATCCAGCATATCGAATAATCCAGCCACCAGCACTAAAGCTCCGCCCCAACCTATAAAGGAAAGATCACCCCGGTTGCTTTTTTCTGCACCGAATATAAAGATGACAGCCACTCCCAGATTGAGTACCAGGCCGATCGTGGTTATCGCATTTGGTGTAAGCCCTATGCGTATAAGTGCCCTTACAAAGGGGTTTATAACCACATAAATTCCCTGCTGTAGACGATCTCTTAACTTAATTGTAGCCATTATATTTATTGTATTATTTAAAAATCAAATTTAACTCTTGCCCGGATTCCCCATTCAGATACCACGGGATGGTCCAGATAATTGAACCTTTTAACAAGGTCAACTCTTAAAAGTTTAAAAATATTCCCGATTCCAACACTTCCTTCCATATACGGTTCCCTATCTAGGGAGTAAGTTGTAGAAACACCATCTTGATTTACCGGAAATGTAAGTAAAGACTGATTTAATGCTGGGTCGTTCTCGTTTCTTATTCCACCGTATAAAATTTTGAAAGAAGCATTCTCCCTTAATTTCAATTTTTTTAATAGCGGTATTTTGTTAAAAAAGAAACCATTAAAATTATGGTCTATATTGAAACTGGCGTAATGATCACTTACAAACTCTAAGAAGTTCATCAGGTTATATGAATTTAACTGGTAAGCGTAACTTTGGTTTGCACGGTGGATAGTTAACAAAGGAAAAGGCAATTTTCCGAATGTATAACCTCCTTCTGCTGTTACGTCCGAATAGCCTAACTGAGACAGATAAAATCTCTTCTGAATGCTACCGTCAATTTTATGGTAGTTGTAGTCTCCATCAAAGACCCCTTTTAATCCGGCTGTATAACGAAAATTTAAAATGGGATATTTGTCTATAATTGGGGTCCGGTAAAGTTTCCCTTGATAAAACCGCTCTTTTGGTGCATAACGTAAAGCAAGTGTTACTTCCGAGGTGTTTATATTGTCAATTCTCTGCGCCCTGTTGTTTAAAAAATTATTAAAAAATAAGGTGCCTCCTGGCTTTTGAGACCATTTCCTGAACGACAGGTTATAAGAAAAATGATTCTCAAACTCCTTCATGTACTCAAACTTATAGGTGTCGTTGTAAAGCATCATGTTATTTTCGCCCCTTTTAAAAGATAAAAGGAAGTTGTCTTCCTGAACAAATTGCAACTCCTGGCCTGGTATTTTCGTATCTCTTTGGAAACTTGCCCGCAAGTAACTCTGTGGGAAAGTATAAATAGACTTGTTATTCAAGGAGTAGGTACCACTCAAAAAGTATTTCCATTTCTCGTCGTTAAATCCATAAGCACCATAAGTCTCGAAATAATATCTTTTGCTTAAAGCAGTTGTGGTACGGCCGCCTAAACGTAACCTAAACCCTTCAACTTCGTTAAAGCTATAAAATGTATTTACCGGTCCGACTTCAAATGGTCCGAAATCTTTGTATCCTGCAAAAAGCAGCGTTACCAGGTCCATCGTTTTTTTGAACGAAGTCATGTTTTTTAAGGTATCTACATTGCTATAAATCTGCAAGTCGTTCTTTGAAAGGGTGTCTGTCCTATTTTCCAGCCAAAACTGGTTTCCGCGTTTCTCCGCCTCAGGCACCACCACCAGCTTCGGTCCATCATACACTTCTGCCGGTTGTTTTTTATTAATCTGGTAGTCTGTAAGTGTAACAACTCTTTCCCCTGTAAAACCACCTCCCTTATTTTGATTGAGCCCAAAATCTACCAGAAGATTTGTTTTAGCTAAATAGTAACGGTTGACTTCATTTTTGTCAAATGTAAGTTTCACCTCCAGAGCCCTGACAAAGTTTAGGTTAATATTTTTATTGACTGTCAAAAATGCATCCTGAACAGCATAATTCCCGTCCATAGTGATATAAATTCTCCCTTCAAATAACATGTCGGTATTATTTCTTGGAATAAAGGACAGCTCTATTAATTGCGGAGAATGGTTCTTTATGGTATCGGTGATGAAAAATTTATAAAATGTAGGTGCAGCATCCGCGATCGGGCTAAGGAACTGATTACTTACCAAAGATATATTGTTGTCGTAAATGTTCACATCTGCATACATTCTTTCAAAATATTGGCTTAACCCTTTACTATCTATGAGGGGCGTATCATAATTCACATGCTTGTCTCCCAAGATGATGGTTTTTGTCTTTTCAGGGTTTTTGTTGTAATAATTTTGTGAAAATTTCTCTTGTATAAAGATAGGAAGAAGGTTTTTACCGCCAATTTTGGTGGAGTCCTGCTCTTCAAAAAGGAATTGGTAATTACGGAAAATCCTTTTGTTCTTAAATTTCTCTGAAAGATTGCTCATGTTAAAAACCATCTTTTCATATTGTTTATATTCCACCTGATCATAAGCTTCCATCCGGTTAGAATTCTTATGATCAATAACTCTTCTTATCAGTTCAACAGCAGGATTGTCCCTGTTTTTATAAGATGGTCTTTTTCCACTGCTGATCACAACTTCATTTAAAGATGTGGCAGCAGATTCCATTTGTACAGCAATTGTTTGTGTTTCTCCTGGTTTAATATTAACAATCTTGGTTTTGTAACCTACAAAACTAAATTGCAACTGTGTATGGTTCTCAGACGTGCTGATGGTAAATTTACCATCAGCATCTGATCTGGATACAATGTTTGTTCCTTTAAAGAGCAAAGTGACATAAGGCAATGGATCTTTATCATTAGCGTCTGTTATGATACCTGTAACTGTAGTACTTGCTGACAGACTTTGCGCTGAAGATTGAATAGCCATAAATGGCAGTAACAATGTCCCAATATATATTAACTTTTTAAGGTACTTTTTCATATTATGCGAATACAAATTTTTTCTGCATCAGGTAATTATAAGTTACCCCTACAGTACTTGTGACAATTATTTTAGATATGATGTAGTTGATGCTTAGGTAATGGGTCAAAAGAAATACCCCAGAGGTAGTCAGCATGAAATTGCCAGACCATACCAGCACATATTTCATGATCTGAAAATGTACTTTCTTTTTTGATGCACCGAAAACCCAATGACGACCCATGCTGAAATTTATAATCCCCCCAACTATTGTTCCACTTGCGCTACCCATCAGGTACCAGAAATGTAAATACTGCGTACAGACTAATGTGGTAAGAAAGTCAAATATTGAGGCCGATAGAGAGGCGACCTGAGCCTTGATAAACGTCGCCATATCAAATAAGATTAAATTTTAAAACAACTTGTAACACAATATTAGCATAAACACCTGCTAAAACATCATCAAACATTACTCCCCAGCCACCTGGCCACTTCTCCAGTTTTCTGATCAACAATGGTTTTAAAATATCAAAAAATCTGAATAAAAGCAAGGCAACTATTACATTTACAGGAGTTACAGGGATCCATAATAAAGAGATACACATCCCCGCTACTTCATCAATAACTACCCTTTGGTGGTCTTTTCCCCAGATCTCTTCCACTACATTAGCTGACCAAATGCCGAGTAGCGTAATTAATACGGTAATGATTAAAGCTGCGTTAAAATTTCCTTCATTCACCTGGGCGAAATACCAGACCAAACAAGTTGCAGCCGCTGCCACTGTACCTGCTCCTTTGCCGATATAACCTATCCCCAGGCTTGTTGATGTAATTTTATGAAACAGCATTATTGTTCTATTAATTAACTATAACCAATGATTGCTCTTGTACCAGGATAAGGTCTCTTTAAGTCCTTGCTCCAAATTGAAGCTCGGTTGATAATCCAAATCCTTTTTAATATTTTCTATACTGCATGCCCAATTAACTGCTGTTAACTCGGCCATTTTCTCTTTATTCAAGGCAGGAGTTTCTTGACTTCTGCTATATAACAAATCCATTATCGTAGCTAAACCACTTACTGTTGTAACGGGTAGATGGAATTTGATTGTTTTCTTTTGTAGTAATTCTTTTGTAAAATCAGCAAGTGCATACCTGTTATAAACCTCTCCGTCAGAAACATTATAACTTTTATTTTTTACAACTGCACAAAGTGCATTTACAATGACCCTGGCTAAATCTTTAACATAGATAAAGCTCAATTGTTGTCTGAAATTACCAATATATGGCTCTATACCTTTGTTTATTGTTTTAAACAGAATCAATATATCTTTCTCCCTGGGGCCGTATACTGCCGTTGGCCTGATGACCACTAAGGGCAGGCCATTGATTTCATTTAAATACTTCTCAGCAAGCAATTTGCTTTTCCCATAACTTGTGACAGGATTAGCAATCGTATCGTCATTAATCTTGCCATTGAGGTCTTTTAAGGGACCTAAAGCAGCAAGACTGCTTACAAAAACAAATTTCTCTATAGGTTTATTTAATGAATTGGCAGCTAAAGCAAGATTCCTGGTGTATTCGGCATTGACTACATTGTATTCGGCTTCACTTTTTGCTTTCGTAATTCCGGCGGCATGAATAATGTAATCATATTCTTTTTCCGCCAGCTGATGTTTTAAACTGTCAACAGAGGTAAAATCAAGATTTACAAAATTTACGGGAAGGTTTTGAAGGTGTTTAATACTGCTATTCGAACGTACTGCGGCATAGACCTCTAAATTATCGGCTAAGGCCTCATTTAGGAGATGAAAACCAACAAATCCGCTGGCACCAGTTATTAATACCTTTTTTTTCATTATTTCGTTTATTTTGAATAGGTAATAGCGCTTCCATGAGCAATATTCATTTTATATAGATTTTTCTAATATTCTATATTTCCTATACAATTCCCCTCCAATTTGTTCTATCGGTTTGTTGATTAAATCGTTGTTATCTAAAGTCCACGATGCCTCCGCATAGGTCATTTTCTTCTTTTGAAATGCCTGGATGATCAAGCCATATAAACAAGCTTCGATACCCATTTTACGATAGCCATCCACAACACCAAGCAATAAAATACGGATGCCCTGTATTTTCTTCCGTTGGGTTAGTAATTTATACCAGCCTGTTGGAAACAGTCTTCCTCGTTTCACATTGATCAACACCTGGTTAATGTCTGGAATAGCTAAACCAAACCCCACAATCTTTCCCTCTTGTTCGGCAACTAAACAAAAGTCAGGATCCATAATTAATTTTAGATCTTTTGCCGTATAGTCAAATTCATCATCCGTCATGGGTACAAAACCAAGGTTTTTGTCCCACGCTTTATTATAAACTTCTCTTAATGCAGCAGCCTCCTGTTTAAAGTTTTTTAGATTTATCTTACGGATCACGATTTTGTTTCGTGACAACCGTTCCTGCAATGCTGTGACAAGTTTTGCCGATCGATCATTATAGTTACCTGCAGAAAACCGATAAGCTCTTAAATCCACTTTTTTATGAAAACCAGAATTTTCAAGCAGTTGTAAGTAATAAGAAGCATTATAGGGCATCATTGCTAAAGGAGGTCCATTAAAGCCCTCTATTAACAATGCGCAGGTTTCATTGGTGGAAAAATTTACCGGTCCGACCATTGTCGAAAGCGACCGTTCTTTTAGCCACTTTGCCGCAGTATCTATTAATAAGTCGGCTGTTTCCTGATCATTGATGCAATCAAAGAAACCAAAGAAACCATCATTTACCTGATTGATTTTGTTGTGGTTGTTGTTCTGAATGGCTGCAATTCTTCCAATAATCTTATCGCCGTCATAGGCCAGGAAAGTTTGGAGGGTAGAATGTTTATAAAAAGGATGCTTACCAGGAGTAAGCATATCCTTTTGTGCAATAAATAATTCAGGTACATAGTTAGGGTCCGCTTTATACAGTTCATGCGGAAAATCAATAAATTTACCTAATTGCCCTTTGCCATTTACGGCAACTACGTGTTTCATATACTAACCTTAACTGGCGTAATTTCTACTTCTTTAAAGGCTTCGTATAATTTTGTGATGGCTTCTTCAATCTGTTCGAAGGTATGTGTAGCCATTAAAGAAAATCTTATTAAAGATGAATCTGAAGGTACCGCAGGTGAAACAACAGGATTTACAAACACACCATTATTAAGCAGAATGTTTGTGATTTGGAACGTTTTGAAATTGTCCCGGATATATACAGGAATGATTGGGCTGTCTGAAGCTCCAAGGTCAAACCCTGCATCTAAAAGTAGTTTTTTTGCATAATTGGTATTAGCCCATAATTTGTCTATTCGCTCCGGCTCAGATTCAATAATATCCAATGCCGCAATAACACTAGCTACAGCCGCAGGAGGCATACTTGCACTAAACATCAACGAACGCGCCCTGTGTTTAATGTATTCAATAGTTTCCTCATCAGAAGATATAAAACCGCCAAGAGAGGCTAATGATTTGCTGAAAGTTCCCATAATCAGGTCAACTTCCGACGTAAGTCCAAAGTGAGATGCTGTTCCAGAACCGTTGAAGCCAATAACACCTAAACTATGTGCATCGTCCATCATAATGTTTGCACCGAATTCGTCAGCAATTTTTACCATTTCAGGAAGCTTAACCAAGTCCCCTTCCATACTAAAAATACCATCGGCAACAATAAGCTTTGCAGCATCTTCAGGAAGTCTGCTCAATTTCTTGCGCAGGTCTTCCATGTCATTATGTGCGTATTTAATTGATCTTGAAAAGGAAAGCCTGCTTCCGTCGATTATAGAAGCGTGATCATACTCATCAAGTACCAGGTAGTCGTTTCTGTCTAATAAACATGAAATCACCCCAAGGTTTACCTGGAATCCAGTACTGAACAAAACTGCAGCTTCTTTTCCAACGAAACTGGCCAGTCTTCTCTCTAATTCAAGATGAATATCCAGTGTCCCATTTAGAAATCTTGATCCGGCACAACCTGTACCGTATTTTTCAATTGCACTTTTGGATGCTTCCTTTATTTTTGGATGATTCGTTAGTCCCAGATAGGAATTTGATCCGAACATCAAAACCTTTTTTCCATCAATAATCACCTCGGTATCCTGAGCCGATTCAATTGCCCGGAAATAAGGATATAGGCCCTTTTCTTTAATTGCATTTGCCTCCTTGAATGATGCAATCCTATCGTGTAATTTTTTACGCATGCCTGAATTATATATTTTTTACTTCAGCGGTTTTCATATTATTTTACGCAAATAAGCTCAACCCATATGGTTAAATTAAAACTTAATCTAATATATTAATAAAATGTTAATTTATGATGAACAAAAGTAATTCATTGATAGACCTTATTTAGGTATTAGTCTATAATATTTTTGTCACACTTTTAATTATCTATTAACCGCTGCTTTTTATTATTAATTTTCAATAATTTATTTATTTTTCTTATTAGAATTTTAGACCTATTTGGTCTTAAAGTCCAGACTACTAAGGTTTTTGTTGCCAATTCCTTCAATAAGTAGATCTACCAGACTATCAAAAAACTCGCCAGATTTTAGCTCTGTACTTTCAATACTTAACGGATAATGCAATCCTCTAAGAGCAGTAACCATCATAAATGCCATTTTATTCATTTTTGCTATAGAAAGTTCTTTAAACTCTCCTGACTGCACTCCTCCTAGCAGGATTTCCCTGATCATGTCTATTTGAGTTTGCTCATAGCGTGTTTTTAAACAAATCAACATTTTGAAGCTTTCCATTGCCTCTTCAAAAACGACTTCTTTTAAATTGTGGTAATCAACAATTGCCGTAATCTGTTCCTTAAGAAATGCTTTTAATTTGGCTTGTGCTGTATAGGCGCTATTTACGGCACTTCTAAGTCTTTTAACCAAATTTTTCATTTCTATCTCTACAACAGCCTCAAAGATTTCTTTTTTACTGGGAAAATAATAATAGAGTGTACTCTTTCCTTTCCCAACGGCAGTGGCAATGTCCTCCATAGTGGTCTTTTTTAAGCCATGTTTTCCAAACAGCTTATTAGCACCGGCAAGAATCTCTGTAATTACAATTTCATCCCTTTCCATCTCTGTATTTATATTTTAGACCAGAATTGAATTCCAGTCCAAAAGTACATAAATAATTATTTTCCAATAACGGAAGGTGGGTTTGTAGCGAAAGTTTACACTAAAGAAACATAACTTAGCCTTAAAAGGTGAACCGTAATTTAACTCCGCCATTGCTGAGTTGGAGGTCTTCGTTAGATAATTTTCCGACAGGAATTTTGAGAAAAGGCTCAATCACAATATGATACTGTTTAAATACTTCTTGCTTGTGGCCTATGGAAAGGTTGAAAAAGCCAAGGTAACTGTTCCCTTCTAACGGAGCGTCAGTAGATGCTTCTGCGTTCTCTTCGGCTAACCTTGTCTGAAAGGTTTCCATTATCCCTGTTTCAGGATCTTTAAGTGTTCTGGATACTTCTAACTCAGTAATGTAACGGTTATTTCTCTTTTCAGTTAATACATTAAAGTAGGAAACTCCTATTGAGGTGTATAATTTCTTGTTTAAATTATAGGTCAAAGATAATGGGATGTCAATTCCGCTGATATTTGCATCGGTGGATACGAGTCTCTTATTGGATGAATAGTTTGCTAATCCTGCGGCTGGTGAATTTGGAGCTAAGTTTAAACCAGCGTTTGAACCTGGATTTTTACTGGCGTCCAAGGCTACATAGGCAATTCCTGAGCTGATCGAGAAGCTTTTAGATAACCTGAACTCTGTGGTGATACCAGCCCCTAAGTTAACCTTGCTTTGCAATACCGTTGGTAACAACTCGACCCCAAAATTCCATTTAGAGGTTTTCTTTTCTTTTATATGCGCAACCTTTGTCTCCTTTTGAAGGAATTCCATAAAGTTATTCTCCATGACAGGTTTTGGTTTATCAGGTATTGGTTTTGATGTATTAGCGTTTACCGGATCAATATCATTACCCCCATCGCTATAAGATGCAATTTGGTTGTTTGTTGCAGTCTCGACATTATTTGTATTCTGGTAATCTCTATTCTCTCCCTTTAATTCAGTGTTTCTTTGTTTAACAACCTTGTTCGTTTTCGCTATAAGCTTAACTTCTTCATGAGGTATTTCTGTTGCTTTCGTGGTAGGCATTTCTTTTGAAGGACTTGTCTCTGGAATGCTTTTTCTATTTACAATGATTGCGTCATTATTGCTGTCTTTTAAAATAAAAGGAACAGCAGTGATGATCAGGGCAATCGCAGCTGCAATGCTTAACCAGGTAATGGCAGCTGGTCTCTTTCCCTTTTTTGGCTTAGAAAAGTTTTCCCATGAACCGGGCTCATAAGGTTCCTCATGCGCCTTTAAAAGCGCAGAAATTCCGTCTATCAGTTCTTTTTTATCTGGAGTTTTCATTAGCTATTTCATTCGTTTTTATATACAATTCCCGCAGTCTTTGTTTGGCCCTGGTGAGGTAGGTTCGACTGGAGCTACTGGGTATGGTCAGGATTTTTGATATTTCTTCATGGTTGAATCCTTCAATTTCATACATATTGAAGACCATTCTATGTAAATCGGGTAAATGGTACAACAGTTTCAGGATGTCATCGACATGAAGTTTATTATTGATTTCTACATGATCGACATATAAGTTCTCATAGGTATCTACAAAATTTAATGGCGATTTATTAATACGGATTTTATCAAGCGCTGTTCGGACAGTTATTTTCGCTAACCAGGACTTAAAGGTTTTCTGAAACTCTTCAATATCATGGGGCCGTTTAAAGTCATACATGCGCTTAAAAGCTTTCACAAAGCTATCGTTCACAACCTCTTTAGCTGCATTGCGATCTTTAATGTACCGGCTGGCCACACCCATCAGGTATCCCCAATAGTGAGTATATATACGTTCCTGAATACGATGATCATGAGCTATAAGTGCGTCAATAATATCCTGAAACAACAGATTAGTTTTTTTTATGCTTCCTTGAGCCTTAACCTCCATTATGTATGCAAACGGGTGATCTCCTTTAAGTGCTACAAAAGTATCATCTTTTTCAACAATATATTTATTTTGACAGGTGATGAGGGACGGAGCTAAAACTTTTCAATGAAAACTGTAGCGTTTAAGATGGCACCCCCGTTTTACCTATAAAAACATTAATCAATTATTTTATATGAAAACATTTACAAGCCTTAATTCATTGTCAAAAAAATCATCTTTATTCGCAGCCTTAATTGGTGCAGCCGTATTTTTTAATTCCTGTAAAAATGATATTGATGATACCAGGCCCGCAATTGCAGCATTAACTGTTGTTAACGCTTATCCTGACACCAATCCGCTGGATTTTTATATGGGAGGTACCAAGGTCAATAATACAGGAATTGCATTCGGACAAAAAATCAATTATTTTGAGGCTTACGAAGGTTCTCGTTCTGTGAACATTACCACAGCGGGAAGTTTAACAAGCTTACTAACAAAACCTGTAATTTTAGAGGGTGGATTCTATCAATCTTTATATGTTATCGGTAAAACAGCTGCAGATTTAGACTTCCTGCTTTTAAAGGATGTATTTGTGCCAACCACTGAAAAAGTAAATGTGCGCTTTGTAAATCTATCTCCGGATGCTGCTGCCCTGAGCCTTGAAGTTGTAGGCGACACCACTACTTTTAATGACCAGGCTTATAAAAAGGCTACACCTTTTAAACCAGTTGTTGCTGCAAAAGCGGAATTAATTTTGAAAGATAAAGCAACCAACACAGTGAAAGCCACACTTAAAGATGTTACTCTTGATAAAGGAAAGATCTATACCATCTGGGCTAAAGGTTTAGAAACAACGACTACTGATGCGCATAAGTTATCTATCCAGGTAACGGAACATTAAAGTTACCAGGGCGTTGGTAGGGGGTTGCTAGGGCCTTGCTAGGGTTTAACAAGGGCTGGTAGCCCTACCAAAGCCCTGCCAATGCCCTCGCAATGATTCATCAGCGGTCAAACAATAATGAGCCGATAATCAAATTAGCGAAAGGCAACTTAAATAAAAAGGGCCGGATCATTCAAAATGATCCGGCCCTTTTTATTAGGAAATTTTTGGTTATCGCCTCCCCTGTTTCAGTATAAAAGCACCCAGCATTAGGGCTACTGATAAACCGGAAGTTCCCGGGAAGTTGATGAATAAATATAATAGTCCGCTCACACCAGCTATAGCTATCATAAATAACAGCCCTTTAACAGGTGTTTCCATTTTACATGCAGCAATGAATGCAGCAATGTAAAAAACCGCCGCTAGAATATATATAAACATTTTACAAATATGTGAATAGAATATCAAATTATTGTTAAGTTTTCTATGAAACTTAATTATCTTTCTCCACCGGTTTAATCAAAAACCTCAATGACTGATCTTTTGTGAAATAGGAGGTTGTCCAATTATATAATGTTTTGACTTTATTTCCACGGGCAATTAAGGAGATCAGGTGTATTACTAACCAAGCTACCCAGGCAATAAATCCGTTGAAATGTACTTTAGGACTAGGAAGATCGGCTACCGCTTTATTACGACCAATAATTGCCATTGATCCCTTATCAATATAGGCGAATGCCTCAAGTGCTTTTCCATCAACCATGCGCTTAAAGTTCTTACCTAAGTTTTTAGCCTGTTGTATAGCTACCTGGGCAACCTGTGGATGACCATCAGGAAAATTTTTATCAGTGGTTTGCAGGCAGGTGTCTCCTAAAGCATATATGTTTTTGGTGTTTAATACCAGGTTATGTTCATTGACCAGCATCCGCTTGCCACGGCCATAACTTTCTTTTTCAATCCCTTCAAAAACCATTGACGTAACTCCAGCCGCCCAAATAAGTGTACTTGCCTCTATGACTTTTCCATCTGCAAAGTAAACAGTATCATCAACATAATCTTTTACCAGGCTATTCAGGTGAATCTTAACACCCAATTTGGTAAGCATATCATGAGTATACTGCTGTGACTTTTCACTCATTGGCGCTAAAACAGTCTTCACTCCGTCCACAAGATAAATTTCTGCGTTGGTGCCAATCAATTCAGGATAATCACTGGGTATCACGGTTTTCTTCATTTCCGCAAACATCCCTGAAATTTCAACACCCGTTGGCCCGCCTCCTGCAACAACAACGGTAAGCATTTTCTTTCTTTTTGCCGGATCCTTTTCCCGGGATGCTTTTTCCAGTTTGGCCAGCATGGTATTTCGCATGTATAAGGCATCAGACACAGTTTTCATCGGAACCGAATTTGCTTTCACATTTTCCATACCGAAGTAATTGGTTTCTGTGCCTGTTGCAATCACCAGGTAATCATATTCCAATTCCCCATTATCTAAGATAACTTTGTTCTCTTCCTGATTAATGCTTTCAACAATACCCATTCTAAAAGTAAAGTTCTTTTTACCCCTGAAAAGCTTTCTAAAAGGATAACTGATATTTGAAGTTTCCAAATAACCAGTAGCTACCTGGTATAATAAGGGAGGGAAGAAATTGTAATTGTTTTTATCAACAAGAATGACTGAATAAGCAGCATCGTCATTTAATTGATTAACTAAATTTACGCCTGCAAATCCCCCTCCAATAATTACAATAGTTTTTTTCGTAGTCAACATATTTTTTATTTCGCATGTCCATACGCTTTTCAGGAAAAACGGTTTTATTTCATTTGATACAACCTATAACCTGCTAAGTGTGTTTTTTACACTTATGCGTTCAACTGCAAAAATCCGCAAAAATATTCGAACTATAAGCTTTCCAGGATACTTTTTGTGTTTTCAAAACTAATATGTTGGAAAGATTTGATTCCAAGGCCTTGTGCCAGGTTAACAAACATGATCCTGTCATCGAAATAAATACATTGTTCAGGAGCAGCCTGGGCGATGCCTAAGGCCAGTCTAAATATACCTGGGTCAGGTTTCCGCATTTTTACCTCACAGGAAGATATAAAGGCATCAAAACACTCATGTAAATGAAACTTCTTAATCCTATACTCATTTAGTTCTTTGCCTTCATTATTGATCGATATGATTCTGAATTTACAATCTCTTTTCCAGTTTTTGAGCCATTGCAGCATTTGTGGAAGCTCGGCTGATTGTGCGTACATAAAATTCTTAAATTCATCTCTGCTGAATTCCCTTGGATGGTTAAATATCACGAGGTCAAGGTATTCATCAAGGCTGATTTTACCTATCTCATAAATATTAAATATAAAATTGTGAAGGGAGTTCACTTCATTATAGTCTAAATCAAACTTTTCTGAAGCTAAAATTCTCGACTCATGGCCCCAACCATTGGTAAGCAGGATACCACCGATGTCAAAGAAAAGGATTCGTAGGTCTGTGTCTTTCATATGTTTTCCAAAGCACTAATCTTTTTAAGCCTTCGAACATGTCTTTCTTCGTTAGAAAAATCAGCTTCCAGAAAGGCTTTCACCAACTCTTGCGCTGAGTTTAATCCGGTAATTCTTCCACCCAAACATATCATATTCAGATCATCGTCCTCCACCCCCTGGTGTGCAGAGAAATGTTCTGTGATCAATGCTGCTCTTACACCAGGAATTTTGTTGGCAACCACCGATGCCCCAACCCCACTCCCGCAAACAGCAATTGCCCGGTCAATTTTCTTTTCCTGAATGGCTTTGGCCAAGGGTATGATAAAGTCGGGATAGTCGTCGGTTTTGTCCATAACAAAAGCGCCAAAATCTTTCACATCATAGTTCAACGTTTTTAAATAGGCCAGCAGAACCTCCTTGAGTTCAAATCCACCATGGTCTGCAGCGATTCCCAGTTTCATCTGTTTCATTTGTATAGGTATGTTATTTACTGATCAGTGCTTTAGCTCTTTCTACAACATGTTCCACCGTAAAACCGAATTCTTTATATAGGTCTGCAGCAGGTGCTGACTCCCCATAACCAGACATGGCAATCATATCCCCCTCATCTGTAATGTATTTATGCCAGCCCAATGCAGATGCCGCCTCTACAGCCAATCTTTTTTTTAATCCTGGCGGAAAAACATGCTCTTTATATTCTTGGTCTTGTTTTTCAAATAGTTCCCAGGAAGGCATGCTGACAACCCGTGCAGAGGTACCCTGTTCCCTGAGTTCACTTTGTGCCGCCAACACCAGACTAAGTTCAGAACCTGTACCTATTAAAATTAACTGCGGATTTTCAGCATCAGACAGGATATAGGCTCCCTTCTCCAATGCTGCTGCTGGGGTGTATTTTTTCTGGTCTATCACTGGTAAAGCTTGTCTGGTTAATACCAGCACAACCGGACCGCCCTGATGTTCTAGTGCCACCCGCCAGGCATGACTGGTTTCATTAGCATCTGCGGGCCTGATCAGTGTAATATTCGGAATAGCTCGTAACGAAATGAGTTGCTCTATCGGTTGGTGTGTGGTTCCATCTTCTCCAAGGCCTATACTATCATGTGTATAAACAAATATGGGTTTAATTTTCATAATTGCCGCCAGCCTTATCGGCGGGCGCATGTATTCAGAAAAAATTAAAAAAGTGGCACCATAGGGAACAATCCCTTTTGTTAACGCCATGCCGTTTAATACAGCACCCATCCCATGTTCCCTGACGCCAAAGTGAAAATTACGACCCTCTCTTTTTTCGGAAGTAAAGGAAGCAAACTCATTTAAATTAGTGTCCGTTGATGGAGCAAGATCTGCCGAGCCACCAATTAAACCAGGAATAAATTCAGCGATTGCATTTAATACTTTCCCTGAGGCCTGGCGGGTAGCCATTTTTTCTGTAGCTTCAAAAACGGGTAATTTTGCCTGCCAGCCATCAGCCAGTGTATCTGTTAAGGCCTGTTCATAAGCTTTGCCAAGATCCGGAAATTTCTCTTTGTATGCTTTGAAAAGGGTATTCCATTTTTCCGCTACCGTTGTTCCTTTTTCACCTATATTCCGGTAAAAACTCAATACTTCTTTAGGTACCTCAAAGAATTTTTCGGTGTCAAAACCAAAGAACTTTTTAACCAGGGTTACTTCTTTCTCGCCAAGTGGTGATCCGTGGGATCCGGCCGTATTCACTTTGTTAGGGCTCCCATAGGCAATTTGAGTCCGTACTTTGATGAAGGAGGGTTTTTGGGTTTCTGCCTTTGCATTCCTTACCGCAATTTCAATGGCATTGATATCATTGCCATCCTCAACCACTTGTACATGCCAGCCATAGGCCCTAAAACGCATGGCTACATCTTCATTGAAAGCAATGTCAGTGCTTCCTTCAATGGAAATGTGGTTGTCGTCATAAAGACAAATGAGGTTACCCAATTCAAGGTGCCCTGCCAGGGAAGCAGCTTCAGCAGATACGCCCTCCATCATGTCTCCGTCACTGCAAATCACATAAACTTTATAATTAAACAGCTCAAAACCTGGCTTGTTAAACCTGGTTGCCAGGTGCTTCTGACCAATAGCAAAGCCAACGCTGTTAGCAAAACCTTGCCCTAATGGACCCGTAGTGACATCAATGCCATCCGTTAGGCCATATTCAGGGTGCCCTGCTGTTTTGCTGTGTAATTGCCTGAAGTTTTTTAAATCATCCATCGTCAGGTTATAACCTGTAAGGTGCAGTAAGCTATATTGCAACATACAGCCATGCCCCGCGGATAAGATAAAACGATCACGGTTGGGCCAATGTGAATCTTTAGGATTGTAGTTCATGAATTTTGTATACAGCACATGCGCCATCGGTGCTGCCCCCATTGGCATTCCAGGATGTCCGGAATTTGCTTTTTGAACTGCATCCACAGCTAATACCCTTACTGTATTAATGGCAAGTTCCTCTAGTTCCCTGTTATATTCCATTATCTGTTTGATTATTACGTTAATAGGTAACGTTTCCAATCTTAAACAGTTTTGAAAATCTTACATGAGATGTGATAACAGGCGGGCCACTTTTTCTGGAAATTGTTTGTATAATGGTCGCTTAAACCATTCTGCAGCATCAATTTTCTGAGCATTCTTTAAATCTTCGTAAAAAACATCCCGTAGCTGCAATGCGAAGCTGGCATCATAAATTATGGTATTTACCTCAAAATTGAGATCAAAACTTCTGTGATCCATATTGGCAGTACCAATGATAGACAGCTGGGAATCTGAGACCACTGTTTTTGCATGAATAAAGCCTTTCTTGTAAAAGTAAATCTCCACCCCTGCTGATAAAAGATCACCGTAATAAGAGCGGGCTGCTGCATCTACAGTAAAGGAATCGGATTTGTCTGGAACTAATAGTTTAACCTTTACCCCACTTAAAGCTGCAACAGTCAATTCATCAATTAAACTAGGGCCTGGAATAAAATAAGGGGTGGTAATTAAAACCTCCTCTTCTGCCATACCTATTGCACCTAAAAATGAATAAAGAATGGTTGGATTGTCGGAGTCTGGTCCACTTGCTGCAATCTGTACGACCGCACCTACGTCATCGGTAGCTTCAGCAGTGCCGAAATAGTCTCTCTCCACCACCAGATCATCGTCCGAGCAAAAATTCCAATCATTAATAAATAAAAACTGAAGGTAATATACACCTTCACCGGTAATTTTAACATGCGTATCCCGCCAGTATAACTGATCGGGTTCATCGGGATGGTTAATATAGCGGTCATTTACATTAATACCCCCTGTAAACGCAATATATCCATCAATAATTATAATCTTACGGTGATTTCGGTAATTGATTCTGTTGGCTAACTTTATAAATAAGACTTTATAAAATGGTGCACATTTAACACCTGCCTTTTCCATCTCCGGAACCAGTTTTTTCCTGATGGAGCGGCTACCAAAATCATCATAAATGAAACGAACATCTACCCCTTCCTGTGCTTTTTCAATTAAAACTGCAGCAATCTGCTGACCAATAACATCATCATCAAATATGTAATATTCCATATGAATATGTTGTTTAGCCGCCTTTAATTCCCTTATTACTTCCGGGAACTTCTCTTCCCCATTCAATAACAACTCCACCTTGTTGTGGTCCGACAACCTGCTCAAACTGCCATTTAATAAAAGCTTGGCTAACCTTTTAAATTTTTTTACCTCAGGTTTTTTTTGTGACATCACACTTTCAGACTGCTCATGGATTCTAACGGTGAGCTCTTTAAGCCGCTTTTCGTCTTTAATCAGTTTTTTTGTATACAATTTACGTTTTCTATAATTTGTACCTATTGAGAAATATATAATCATCCCTCCAAAAGGCAGAAACACAGTTAACAGCAGGTAGGATAATGTTTTGCTGGTATTATTCGTATCATATACAATGCGGATGCAGACGGCAATTACAATAAGAATGTAAATAAGTTCAGCAAGTAAAATCCAATTCATTTAATATAATTTTGTTGATTTTAAAATTAGCAATATCTTTCACATTTATATAAAGATATTAATTGAGGAAACTGTCACAGGCTGACGATCGATCATTACCTATACAAAGCAAAAAACATATACATGAAAACGTTCTTTAAAAACTACAGGGGTATCATTTTATTACTGATTGGGATCATTGCAGGTAGTATAGCAGGCTTAATTTTCGGTAAAGAAGTAGAGGTATTGAAGCCCATTGGTGATATCTTTTTAAACCTGCTCTTTACAGCGGTCATCCCACTCGTTTTTTTTGCAATATCCTCCGCCATTGCCAGTTTAAAATCTTCCAACCAGTTGGGTAAAATGATGGGCATTATGTCTGTTGTTTTTTTAAGCACTATTATCATAGCTGCTTGTATCACCATAGTTGCCGTACACCTGTTTCCCATCCATGAAAATATTCAGGTCATTAAATTAACGGAGACTATAGAGAAAAAATCAATAGGTGAGCAAATTACGCAGATGATCACCACGGGAGAGTTTTATGAATTGCTATCCCGGAAGAGCATGCTGGCGATGATCATTTTTTCGGTGCTGATTGGCTTTGCCACGCTGCATTCAGGCGAAAAAGGCGCTTCGTTTGCAAGATTTTTGCACGCTGGTAATGAGGTGTTTAAAAATGTGTTTATCCTGATCATGAAATTAGCGCCAATAGGCCTGGGCGCCTATTTTGCTTACCAGGTTGGCGTATTCGGGCCCCAGTTATTTGGAACTTATGCCCGGTCGCTGGGTTTGTATTACGCCGTCGGTGCTTTTTATTTTATCTTCATTTTTAGTTTATATGCCTTTATTGCTGGCGGTAAACAAGGACTTAAGAGATTCTGGCCCAATAATATTATACCTTCAGCCACCGCTGTAGGTACTTGCAGCAGTATTGCTACAATTCCAGCTAATATGGATGCCTGCAAAAAAATCGGCGTACCTGATTATATTACCAATGTTACTATTCCATTGGGTGCCACCTTGCATAAAGATGGTTCCAGTATTTCTTCTATCGTAAAAATGGCAGTAGTTTTTGCGATGTTCGGGATGAGCTTCAACAGTGCGGATGTGATTATATTAGCGCTTGGAATGACTATCCTGGTAAGTATTGTTGAAGGTGGTATCCCCAACGGCGGTTATGTGGGTGAGCTTTTATTCATTTCCGCTTACGGTTTTCCACCTGAAGCTTTACCTCCTGCAATGATTATTGGCACCTTAGTGGACCCGATGGCAACACTTTTAAATGCTACGGGTGACAATGTATCTGCAATGTTGGTCAGCAGGTTTACGGAGGGTAAAAACTGGTTAAAAGCGGCAGTTTTGCCTGGTTGATGTCCTCGGCGTATCTTTTATAAACCATTCTAAAGGGAAAGTGTTATCTATTCATAAATTATGGAAACATGAGAGAACGTGATAGCAACACAAAAAGTCTTTGGCAGGACCTGCCCTTAGTTTGGCAACCAGCAAATGTAGCGGTCGATGACGCTGTTTATGATGTATTGATTGTAGGCGGAGGCATCACTGGATTGACTACTGCCGTCCTGCTTCAAAAAGCTGGGAAAAAGTGCATCCTTGCTGAAGCCAAGAATTTGGGCTACGGCACTAGCGGGGGTACGACCGCACATATTAATACCTTTTTTGAAGCTTCTTACAAGGATATAGAGAAGGATTTTGGTGAAGATGCCGCCAGACTTATAGCGGCGGCGGGCACGGAGACTCTTTCCATGATTAAAAGTTTAATAGATTCACATTCGATTGATTGTGATTTTCAATATAAAGACGCCTATTTATATGCAGAGAATGATCAGGAGGCCAAAGCGTTAACGGAAATTCTGGCATCTTCAAGAAAAGCAGGAATAAGTGCCGTTGAAGTAAGAGAAAATAAGGTCCCGGTTCCGTTTCAACTATCTGTTTTGTACAGTGAACAGGCTCAGTTTCACCCATTGAAATACATTTACCAATTAGCGGAGGTATTTGTGAAAGCGGGTGGCATTATTCTGGAAAATACTTTCATCAGGAAAACTGAATTTAAGGAGGGGGTTCATTTTGCTGAAAGTGACCTCACTACGCTCAAAGCATCCAACCTGGTTTATGCTACACACCTCCCACCCGGCATTAACTTGTTGGATTTTCGTTGCGCACCCTACAGAAGTTATGTTTTGGGTATCAAGTTAAAAAACGAAGATTACCCTGATGCACTTATTTATGATATGCAGGAGCCTTATCATTACTTCAGAACCCATGAAATTAACGGTGAAAAATACCTGATTTTAGGTGGAGAAGATCATAAAACAGGTCATGATGATCCGAAAAAGGCTTTTGAAAATTTGGCTTCTTACGCCAGGAAATATTATTATGTATCTACCATAGCTTATCAATGGTCGGCACAATTCTATGTTTCTGCTGACGGCCTACCCTATATCGGACTTTTACCCGGAGGTGATGATCGATTGTATATTGCCACGGGTTACAATGGTAATGGAATGACATTTGGCAGCCTGGCGGGAAAAATGATCTCTGATCAGATCCTAGGTATTACTAATCCTTATGCTGAATTGCTGAGCCCCTCACGTATTAAGCCTATCGCTGGTTTTGAGGAGTTTGTAACTGAAAATGCTGATGTGGCTTATCACTTTATTGCAGACCGCTTGTCGGCTTCAGCCATTGATTCTTTACAGGAAATTATGCCAGGTACAGGACAAATTGTGAAGTATAAAGAGGAAAAACTAGCCATATACAAGGATATGAATGGTGTGGTAACAGCTTTAAATCCGGTTTGTACGCATGCAAAATGTATTGTAAATTTCAATCCTGCAGAAAAAAGCTGGGATTGCCCTTGTCATGGCGGAAGGTATTCCATCACTGGGGAAGTCTTAACCGGTCCGCCGAGAAGAAACCTTGACCGGATTCCAATAAGTGATTTATAATAAAACCACATTATTGAGCAATAGTACGTTGCTCAATAATAACTGTGCGTTAAGTAGATATTAATTTAATGTCATGGGTAGATTCGTTGTTGAATTGTCAAACTTTTGCTAAAAATCACTTTAAAAGCCGTGTTTTGCAAGATCGCCCTGAAAAATAAGATCAGATTCAATATTTTTGCGCACTTTAAATAGAATACTAATTAACTAAATTAACATTAACAGCAAATAATGCATAACCCGGAAAATAAGATCAGAGTAGCAATTTTAGGCGTAGGAAATTGCGCTAGTTCACTGGTACAAGGTGTAGAATATTATACGAAAAACAATGAGCAAAAATCAGGCTTGATGACTGATGATATTGGTGGGTATAGGGCTAAGAATATAGAATTTGTTTGCGGGTTTGAAATTGATGAAAGAAAAGTTGGCACAACTTTAAAAGAGGCTATTTTTGCAAAACCAAATTGTACGATTGTTTTAAACGATACGATACACACAGAGGCGCCAATTTACAGATCGCCTGTACTTGATGGTGTATCACCATTGATGGAAGCCTATCCTGAATCTGAGCGCTTTGTTATTAAAGAGGAGTTAATCAATACGGATCTTTTAAAACAAACAGTTTCTTATGACAAAGAACTTGTTAATGCCTTAAGAAGTGAAATTATATCACACCTTAAATCGCATCAGGTTGAGGTGTTGATTAATTACCTTCCGGTTGGTTCACAAGTGGCAACTGAATTTTATGCAGAAATCTGTATTGAATTAGGCATTTCCCTGGTAAACTGTATTCCGGTGTTTATTGCTTCTGATCCTGTTTGGGAACAAAAATTTATAAATGCAGGAATCCCGATCATTGGTGACGATATGCGCAGCCAGTTTGGTGCTAGTATTGTTTCTCAAATGCTTCAGGAGCTTGCTTTTGAACGTGGACACCATGTAAAAGCACATATTCAAAGAAATGTTGGTGGTAATACCGATTTCCTGAATATGGAAGATAAAAATCGTTTGAAATCTAAAAAAATCTCTAAAGAGAATGTGATCAGAGCTCAGAATGATATCAGAAATATTTCAACTGAGAACAGCTTTTTACATGCAGGCCCTTCTGAATATATTCCTTTTTATGGCGACAATAAAGTGGCCAACTTCCGCTTAGAATTGGAAGGCTTTATGGGTGCCCCTGTAATATTTGATGCACAGCTATCCGTTCAGGATTCACCAAACTCTGCAGGGGTTGTAATCGATGCCATCAGGTATGTTTACGTTGCTAGAGAACTAGGTTTAGTAGGTGCTTTGAGAGGTCCTTCAGCTTCTACGCAGAAAACACCTCCTCAACAAATGATGTTTAGCGATGCAATTTTAGAATGTCATGCTTTGGCTAACCGTGAATTGACTGAATCAACCAGAAAACAATTGAAAAAATAATTAAGCATATACTTTATTGATAAGGCCGTTCATTGATAAAATGAACGGCCTTTGTGCTGATCATGTTTCTATAAATTCCCATGCACTTTGATAGGAATTAATTTGTTCAGCATAATTTATAAAATCATTATAAAAGGGAAGCCTCGAGAGTGTAGCGCTGTCACCGATCACCACTAATTTCTTTCTGGCCCTGGTCATGGCTACGTTCATTCGTCGGATGTCTGAAAGAAAACCAATTATTCCTTCATTATTGCTTCTCGTTAAACTGATATAAACCATTTCTCTCTCTTGTCCCTGGAAGCTGTCGATGGTATTTATTGTCAGTTTAGCTGTCAAGGCTGCCAATTCGGGGCTATATTGCAGTAAATCTTTCAGGATTTGAACTTGTTGTTTGTAAGGCGAAATCACAGCAATACTTGGGAAATCTTCAGGCGCATAATGGCTTTGTAAGGTAGTCACGGTTTGAGTCAGATGTTTGAGCAGAAACACAGCTTCTTCTGGATTTGTAGCACTTGTACCATCCATTTTTTCATCAAAGCCACAGCCTGCTGTGTCAATAAAAGTTAACGCTGCATCACCTGCATACAACAAATGATCTGCAACTGTGGAATGAGCTTGTAGCCTGTTGTGGTAAAAAACTGAGGATGGGTAAGCCATAATGGCACTGTTCATGCGATATTGCTCTTCTAAGAGCACCACTGCGTTTGGATGTAATGCAACACATTTCTCAAATAAAGTTGTGCTGAGACCGCCTTTCGCTGCTTCAGCGGACTTAATTGTTGGAGGTAGCTGACAATGATCTCCCGCAAAAACTACTTTCTGTGCTTTCAACAATGGTATCCAGCATGCGGGTTCCAACGCTTGTCCTGCTTCATCTATAACTACGGTATGAAATTTAATATTTCTTAAGGTAAAATGATTTGAACCAACCAGGGTTGCTGTGATGACCTGCGCATCGCCTAAAACCTGGTCACTAATGTATTTCTCTGTTTTTTCTACTTCCTTTAATATCTGGTAGGCCTCTTCAAACAGCTGTTTCCGTTGCTCTTTTTCAGCTTTCCCAAAATTCCGCTTATATTGATGAGCCATGCTTTTATAGAGATTAGCTTGCTTTTTCAATGCCTTGATTTGTTTCATGTCCTTGTGCTCAGCCATTTTGCTGTCGAAAGTCAAAGCCATTAACTGATCAGATACCCTGGCAGGATTACCAATCCGCAGTACATTTAGACCCTCCTCAGCTAATTTCTCTGTCAACAAATCTACTGCCGTATTGCTTGGTGCCACAACCAGTAACTGTTGACCCTCCTGGTTAATTATAGCTTTAATGGCTTGTACAAGTGTGGTCGTTTTACCAGTGCCGGGAGGGCCATGGACTATTGCTAGTTCATTTGCAGTAAGGATTTGATGTACAGCGTTCTGCTGCGAAGAATTCAATTTAGAATTAATAAATTGCTTGATGTCAGTTCGGAAGGTTACCTTTTTCTCACCTGTCAGAATTTTAATCAAAGGCAAAGACGGAGAATTTTCATCAGCAGTTGATGCAAGCCGGATGGCTTTCTTCATTTCATCGTAACTGTTGTTATCGAACAGGAGATCAATTCCTAATTTTCCAGCGCCAGACCACTCAGGCAATTCATCTGTTTTTAAAGTGATTTTAAGTCGATTACCGCTGATAAAGTTGATAATTCCTTCGCTACGATCCTGGGGATGATGTTGAGAAAACAAGGCGGCCGGCATACCAAACCTGAATTGATGTGGGATATCTATAGCTGAAGTTCTTTCAACTTCAACCGTTAGGTAGTCGCCCCTACTCATTTCTGATCCTTTTATAGCAATTGGATACCATGTAAGCCCAGTACTTCTTCTTTCAGCAACAGTGGAGCTTTCTGTTAAACGCTTAAAGGATTTCAGGTCTTCTTCCTGTTCTAATTGCAACAGGGAAGACAATTGGTCAAAATAATTCATCTTCAATTTAAAGAACCATGGTTTGATATAGTTTTTCCAGGGTAGCTGTAGCATCTGTACAAAAACCAGGATGTACTTTAGAGGTTTGTACAATGGTACTGCGGGTAGCGGTAAGCCAGCGGAACCTTGATGGGAGGTCTAAGCTTCCGATAGGCCCACTATCTTTTCCGCCTGCACAAATTTTATCCAGCGCCTGCAGATGTGATTCCAGCTCGTTAAGATCCAGCTTCGGGCATAAAGCATGCAGCCTTGATGGTTCAATGATATATATCAACTTTAAGAATTTCTGTTTTGCACAATAAAGAATGACACCGACATTGAGGAATTCTTCGCGTTCTACCCTAGGCACCACACGAACGAGTGCGTACTCATATAAGAATTGCTCTTGCATTTTGTGCTTCATTAACGAAAATTTGTGAATTTGCGATCCTTGTATTTAAAAAATAAGCGTAGGCCTGCCTATGTTCTTCCGGAGTTTCAAACTGAGTTTCACCAGTTAACCATACATCTGGAATTAAGGCTACCACAGATTGAATGAAATCTGGTGTTAAAATAGCTGTATATTCCTTATTTACGACTTCCAGTTCTGTTGCCTGGCCTAGCAAAACATGATCTTTAATCAGAGAAAATGGTTTTTTAGCCTGTTCTTCCCAATTTTGCCAGGAGTGGTGAAAATAAAGAGCGGCACCATGATCAATCAGCCATAGCTGCTGATGCCACATCAACATATTGGTATTACGGGCTGTTCTGTCCATATTGGTGAGTAAACAATCGAGCCAAACAATTTCTGATGCCAGTTTTGGTTCTACTGTCGTCACTGTTGGGTCATAGGTGATTGCGCCTGAAAGGTAATGTAGAGCCAGATTTAAACCAACACTAAATTTGAGCAGGTCCTGAATTTCCTCATCGGCTTCTGTACGGCCAAAAGCTTCGTCCAGATTTGCGAATACTAATTCCGGAATACGGAGACCAAGTTTACGGGCTATTTCGCCACCAATAAGTTCGGCGATCAAGGCACGTGGCCCCTGTCCGGCACCTCTAAATTTTAGTACATATAAAAACTCATCATCGGCTTCAGCAATGGCAGGCATGGACCCCCCTTCACGTAAAGGAGTAACATACCTGATGACATTTACTGTCCGAATTTCAGGGAACACATTCTTCATTATTTTTGCTTGTTTCTAAATCATTTTTATGGTTTGGCCAAACCATTATTTGTTGCGATGCTGCAAATTTAACTTTTTATCAGCAATATGATTCAATAACGGACCGTTGATTCAAATCTGGCCTACAATTCGCAATTTACTTAACCATATCAGGCCAAGGGTATCCTTTTCGCTGGCTACAGTTCTGATGACATGATCCGAGGGGCAGGGATGTAACTTATCTTCTTCATAATACAACATTAAGTCTATTTCCCCATATTCCGGATAGGTGTAATTACCAAGAGGTTGCTGTGTGACGAGTGTTGAGCTGCCTTTATGTGTCTTGGAATAAAGATGCCCGCCATAAGCTAATAGTATTTCATGGCCGATTTCATGTGCAGCAATCAGTTTGAAATCAGCATCAGCTTTCTCCGGCGATTTATAATACCATTTCCCCCTATATTGTAGGTGGCCAGTATTATAAAATAAAATTCTGGAAAGTTCCCAATTCCTGGATCTTCGGGATCTTGCATTGGTTTGATATACAATTTTAGGAGATTTGATGGCGTTGCTGCCCGTGTTTAATACGTTTAGAAAAAACTCGTAAGCCTCATCATTTCCGAATACAATATTTTTACCTGTAACATGGCAATCATTCCTACCCCAGTGATATTTTAATCCTGCTATGGCTATTGTCAATAATTCAGGAAATCCACCATCACTGAAATTTGTTCTTAATGTACCCGTTATTTTTTTTAGTCTTCGCTCAATTTTTACATCAATCCATTGAACTACATCATATTTTGCGGTAAAATTAATAGATAATGTTTCAAAAATCCCTGCTTTCAAAACCGTTATTTTCGCTTGTAATTTCCGGCCGATGAACATGCTGCTGTCATAAACATCATCGTTACTGAAGCCATCCCAGGAAATTTGATGCGCACCTGGTAAGGTGTAAATGCTATCATGTATTCGGTTGTATATCAACGTTCCCTGATCATTAATAATTTCAAACATGACACTGTCTACAGCTGCATCAGATAAAATATAGTTAAAAATGAACAAACCGTTCTCTACCTTATCGTTTATATCAGGGACGCCCAAAGGAACAACGGTTTTGGCTTCCGCTGCAATGCTGAAGTTCAGCAAAAAATATTTACTGCCGGAAGGGTCTTTATCATGACCGGACATTTGCTTTGTCGATTAGACTTTTTACCATGTTAGCATCTGTTAGTTCAAAGCTATATTCATCAGCCGCTGAACCCATGTTTACTTCGGTGTTTTTGAACCTCATCTCACTATTGACGAAGTTTTTCGCTGTCGCATGAAATTCTGTTGCGCCCGTAATTGAAATAATATCTGCGACATTATTTTCTCTCACACCAGCACCAGGCATGATGCTGATCCTGCCTGCAGCAAGTTTGATGAGTGCCTTAAGTCTTCCAGCTCCTTCTAAAGCAGTGACTTTACCTCCCGAACTTAATATTCGCTCACAGCCAATTTCAATAATGTCTTCCAGGGCTTTTTCCATGTCAATGCAACTATCAAAAGCCCTATGGAATGTAACTTTCATAGGGCTGGCTAATGCGATCAGCGCCGCACATCTTTCTTTGTCTACACTCCCATCTGACTTCAGTATTCCAATAACTATACCGTCACAATTTAATGATTTACAGATTTGTATATCAATCTTCATTAAGTTAAACTCCAATTCTGAATATAAAAAATCGCCACCACGGGGACGGATAATGGGATATACTTTGATCTTCAAAAGTTCTTTCGCTAATTTAATTTGTGCATAGCTGGGTGTGGTACCCCCCTCCTGTAGATTATCACAAAGTTCTACTCTTATGGCGCCACCTTCCTGTGCAGCAATTGCAGAGGCTACACTGTTGGCACAAACTTCCATTTGAATCATAAGGAATTGATCTAATATAATTGTTTCTTGTTTTTATAGGGTTGATGTAGAGAAGTGGCTTTTTCCGGGAATTAACAAGTCTTGCTGCTGTTCGTTACAGACCGCAAAAGTAAATCCTTTTTGAATGGCATACGCTCCGTATTCCCCTTTTTTATTGATTGCAAGAAAGCCTACCTGGATTTGTTTAGCTGTTTCAGGTTTCTTTCTGATAATACGCATCACCGCTTCTTTGCAAGCTTCTTCTGGTGAGTACCCTTGTCTCATGAGCTCTACAACCAGGAAACTACCGACATTTCGAATCACTTCTTCACCGACACCTGTCGAGGTTGCACCGCCCACCTCGTTGTCAATGTAAAGGCCGGCACCTATAATCGGACTATCACCCACTCTTCCATGTAATTTATAGGCCATACCACTGGTGGTACATGCACCGGAAATGTTCCCTTTTGCATCAATGGCCAACATCCCTATGGTATCATGATTATATTGATTACCCGGCATATTTTCAATATTTATCACAGGGGAATACTTGGCGGTTTTAAGCCATTCTTTCCAGGCTTTCTCACTTGCTTTAGTAAGCAGGTTCTCTTTTTTAAAACCATTTTCTAAAGCAAACTGCAAAGCGCCTTCACCTACTAAAAATACATGAGGTGTTTTTTCCATAACCATTCTCGCTACGGAAATTGGATGCATTATGTGTTCTAAGCCAGCAACTGAACCGCAATTACCTAATTCATCCATTATGCAGGCATCCAGGGTGACTTTACCATCCCTGTCGGGGAAACCACCATAGCCTACAGAATGGTTATCTGGATCGGACTCTGGTACGTGAACGCCTTTTTCTACGGCGTCTAACGCGCGGCCGCCGGTTGAAAGCACTTCCCAAGCAGCTTTATTTGCAGCCACTCCAAAATCCCAGGTAGAGATCACAATCGGTTTAACAGTTTTTTTGTTGTTGAAAGGCAGCATTGCGACAGCCTTGTTTTTATCGAGTGCAAGAAAGGATGCAGAAAATGCAGATGCCTTTAAAAATAATCTTCGGTTAAACATTAAGTCTCTTGTTTACTTTTTATCATAACGGCACCTGCCATCAAATATTTGATCGCTAAAATATTAAATAATAAGCCAAATAGCATTGATCAATGTTTTTCTTTATTCTCTTTGTAAACAATTAACCTCCAATATCGCTATAAACCAGGTTGAAGCTGGAATAACCACGCAATTTAACTGAGGTAAACACCTGTATCGGAAAAAAAATACCTGTGTAAAAAAAAGAAATACTTGTGTGTATTTATCTACACTTTAAGTAACATATATAAAAATGCAGCAAGCGCAGCTCCCGCCATGGGTCCGATGACCGGAATCCAGGCGTAAGTCCAGTGCCCGCTACCCTTATCTGGGATTGGAAGTAGGGCGTGCATTATCCTCGGACCAAGGTCACGAGCTGGATTGATCGCATAACCTGTTGTTCCACCCAGGGAGAGTCCGATGGCCCAAACTAAAAAAGCAACCGGAATGGCCCCTAATGAACCCAACCCTACTGGTGTTTTATCACTACCTAATTCTGCATTTGTGAAATGAAAAATGACAAATATTAATACAAAGGTGCCAATGATCTCACTGATGAGATTTGACGTTGTATTCCTAATTGCCGGACTAGTGCAAAATACTGCTGCCTTGAGGCCCTGATCATTGGTTTTGATGAAATGATCTTTGTAGATGAGCCATACGAGAAATGCACCCAGCATAGCCCCTATAAATTGAGCAAGTATATATGCCGGTACTTGTGTCCAGCTGAAATCGCCGGCGATGGCCAAGGCAACGGTTACAGCTGGATTTAAATGGGCTCCACTATAAGGACTTGCAATGACAACACCTGTAAAGACACCCAGCGCCCAGCCGGTTGTGATCACCATCCAGCCACTGCTGTTTCCTTTAGTACCACTTAAAACAACATTAGCCACAACACCGTTTCCTAAAAGGATAAGAAACATGGTGCCGATTATTTCTGCAGTAAATGCATTCATATGTTAAATTCGTTTAGTTTCGTTTGAGGTTTAATAATTATTCAGCTTCGGTCCAGTATTTTACAGCGCCAACGGCTTTATGCCAACTTTTGATCAATTGTGGCATATCATCCCTGAGAACTGGTTCAAACTGCCGGTTGATTTTCCACTGTTCCCGTATGTCATCTATGTTTTTCCAATACCCAATAGCCAAGCCGGCAAGATAGGCAGCACCAATAGCCGTTACTTCTGTAACTTCCGGTCGTACTACACGAACGTTCAATACATCGGCTTGAAATTGCATTAACAAGTCGTTAGCGGTGGCACCACCATCCACACGTAATTCCTTGATCGTAACCCCTGAATCTGCTTCCATTGCTTTCAGGACTTCCATCGTCTGGTAAGCAATGCTTTCCAGCGCAGCACGGCAAATGTGAGCGTCATTTGTTCCTCTGGACAAACCGAAGATCGTTCCGCGTGCATATTGGTTCCAGTGCGGCGCGCCTAATCCGGCAAAAGCAGGTACTAAATAAACCCCTCCGTTGTTTGGAACGCTCGAAGCAAGCGCCTCTATTTCAGCGGAGGTACCAATGATTTTAAGTTCATCTCTAAGCCACTGCACCACAGCACCTGCAATGAAGATACTGCCTTCGAGCGCATACTGTACTTTGCCATCAATCTGCCACGCGATAGTTGTAACTAGGTTGTTTTTGGACAATATAGGCGTATCGCCGATATTCATTAACATAAAACAGCCTGTTCCATAGGTATTCTTTACCATTCCGGTTTCGGTACACATCTGACCGAAGAGCGCTGCCTGCTGATCTCCGGCAATTCCTGCAATCGGAATTTTTTCAGCAAATAGACTTCCAGAGGTTTCCCCATATACTTCACTACATGATTTAACTTCAGGTAGCATGTTTACTGGAATTTTAAATAATTCCAGCAGTTCTTTGTCCCATGAAAGGCTATGTATATTATAAAGCATGGTTCTGGAAGCATTGGATACATCGGTCACATGCACTTCGCCTCCGGTTAAGTTCCAGATCAGCCAGGTATCAATGGTACCAAATAACAATTTACCCTCCGCTGCTTTTTCTGCTGCTCCAGGTACATTTTCTAAAATCCATTTCACCTTTGTTGCAGAAAAATAGGCATCGATGATAAGCCCCGTTTTGTTCTGTATGCTTTCCGCAAAACCACTTTCTTTTAACGAATCGCAAAAAGCAGCAGTGCGTCTATCTTGCCATACAATGGCATTGTATACAGGAATGCCCGTTTCTTTATCCCAGACAACCGTTGTTTCCCGTTGATTGGTAATTCCAATTGCAGCTATATCAATTGATTTAAGATTTGCTTTAAGGATTGCTTCGGTTGCTACAGAAACCTGTGATGTCCAGATTTCGTGAGCATCATGTTCCACCCAGCCAGAATGCGGATAAATCTGTGTGAACTCTCTTTGGGCAACAGAGACGATGCTCCCTTGCTTATTGAATACAATAGCCCTGGAACTGGTCGTTCCCTGGTCAAAGGATAAGATGTATTTTTCCATTTAATATTTGGTTAGAATGGGATTGAAGTCCGGCAAAGTAAATATATTTTTTCAAATATCAGGAGGAAGCATTTCTAATTAAATAGAATTGATATTTTTTCTAATGTAAACTTTAATAAACTATAAATGTTATTTGAATTATTAACTTAATTCTAACAAAATGGCAAATACACATAAATACGCACTTATCACTGGTGCTACCAGTGGTATTGGCTATGAACTGGCAAAACTATTTGCAAAGGACCAATATAACCTGATCCTTGTCGCACGGGATCAAAGCCAGCTTGACCTGAAGGCAAACGAATTTAGGGCGACAGGAGTTGAAGTGCGGACACTGGCGAAAGATCTGTTTGACAGGGAGCAGACGTTTTCTATTTATGAAGAAGTTAAAAAATTGGGGGTTGAGGTTGAGGTATTGGTTAATGATGCGGGACAGGGTGTATATGGGGAATTTAAAGACACTGAACTGCAGAGAGAGCTTGATATCATCGAACTGAACATTAGTTCAGTTGTCATATTAACCAAGGCCTTCTTAAAGGATATGCTTGTTAGACAATCAGGCAAAATACTTAATCTTGCTTCCATTGCAAGTAAGGCACCCGGTCCATGGCAATCGGTTTACCACGGCACAAAAGCATTTGTGCTTTCTTTTTCTGAAGCTATACGAGAAGAACTTAAGGATACCGGTGTAACTGTGACTGCTTTATTACCGGGGGCAACCGATACAGACTTCTTCAATAAAGCTGATATGAACCAAAGTAAGATAGTGCAGGAAGAAGATTTAGATGACGCTGTTAAAGTTGCTGAAGACGGTTATGAAGCGCTGATGTCGGGGAAAGATAAAGTGATTTCAGGATTGAAGAACAAGATTAAGGTAGGCATGACCAACATCATGACAGACAGTGCGGCGGCGCATACCATGGGCGAACAACAGAAACCACAAAATGAAGAAAAGTCATAAGACTTTTCTTCATAAAAATTTAATTGATAAGCCAAATGCTTTTCACACCGAAATTAATTAGGCTTTGCAAACAATTCCTGATACATCTTTAAATTGTTTTTTAAAATTCCCCTTGCTGCATGTATCCGGGTTTTCACTGTGCCAATTGGTATGTGGAGTTCTTGGGCAATTTCGTGGTATTTATACCCTTCAAAATATTTTATGAAAGGGATATAATACTCTGGCTGAAGTTTGTCAAGGGCTTTATGAATATCATCCATCATACATTTGTTTTCGCCGGTATTCGTAGAGGCACTGAACCTTAGCTGGTCCGACGATATTTCTTCAGTTACGCTAACAAGTGTGTTAATTTTGGTTTTCCTCCGGTAACTGTTGATAAAAGTGTTTTTCAAGATGGTGTAAAGCCAACCTTTGAGGTTTGTTCCTTCTTTAAACTTCGTGGCATAATGAATGGCCTTCAACAAGGTATCCTGCACCAGATCATCAGCATCATCAGCATCTTTAGTAAAGGAAAATGCGAAAGAACGTAGCGAGTCCTTGTATAAATACAACTCGTGGTTAAAATCAGTCAGTTTTTGTTCCATAGCTTCGTAAGATTTAGGTAAAAATTAGCAAACAATTCTCATACCAAGAATTGACTATTTTGCTAAACTTTTTGCCGATTAATGATAAACAAAAATACAATATAAATACTTCATTATCAGATGCTATGAATGTTTACAAAAATAAAAGGTTAAAGTCAAAATATTCTAGGTAATACCTCCAAAAATTAATAGGAATCAGGGATTATGCCGGTGATGTATAGCGTTCCTGAATAAGCTGAAAAATAGCTTTACGGGAAATTTCCGGATTTTGCTCAGCATGCTCTATTTTTTCTGTATGTGTAGCGAGTTCTTCATCATTTACATGTTCCCTGAACCATGTTGAATAATCTTTCCGCTGAAGATGGTACAACCAGGTTTCATCATCAACACCCGAGGCCATCTGTATAAATATCATAAGGTTATTAGCTTTAAGATTTAGCTTGTTTTCCGGACCCCGAAAATAAAAACTGTCAGGACCCATGTCTCCCTCAGCATACTTGCGTTTATGCCTTTGCAAAAGGTGACTGGGCATAATAGTTCTTACCAAGATAGTTTTTTCAGTAATCGCCTGCCATACCAGCATTTCACCTTTTTGAAGCACAACATTTTCTTCAATTTCTATTTCATGATCAGTTAATGAAGCGAATGCCGCCATTGAATCATTTGGATTGTCACCGATGATTAGTGTGACATTGATTCTTTTCAGAAATGCAGTGTTGATCAGGTCTGGTTTTGTTGTGATGGCTACAAAATTCTTAAAGTCTTCAGGGAAGTTATAAAAGCTATCGGTGACTTCGAACGGAGCTAAATGATGTGCCTCATCCATAATGATAAAATGAGGATGCCCCGTGTTTTTTCTTAAATCAATCAAAGCTGTAAGTAATTGCTTAAAAAATAATGGTCTGTCATTCAATGGAATCGACAACGTGTTCACCACAACATTTTGTAAGGCAACACTCATCAACTGTATCACTTGTTCAATTAAAGGTAATTGGCTACTGTCCCCTACAGTGATCATTTCAGGTAAATCCAGGTAATCTCCTTCCGGATCAATCAGGCAGAATTGGTATTTTTTATCAATAAGTTTTTCCAGAAAGGCAACTACAAAGGTTGTTTTTCCAGCACCAGAAGTCCCCGAAAGTAAGATACTGTTACCATAAGGACTAATTTCGAATGGCGAACCATCATAGCATTGGCCCAATTCCAGGTAGTGCCTGTTGAGCATAGAATCCATAGAGATCAAATCGTCCTTGATCATGAGCGCTATAAGCTCTGATACGCCTTCACCATGATCAGCATCTGTTGTCCAGTCGGCAACAATTTTAACCTGAGGCAAGGCATTTTGTACAGCCACAGCACATTCAGCAACCTTCAATAAGGCGTTATCGTTTTCTGCGTCCCCAATGGCGACTACATTATGCTCAGATATGCCGAGTTCTTTTAAAGCTTCGTGTAAACCTTTAGCTTTATTGATACCGGGAGGCAGCACCATGACGGCACCTTTGTTAAAAATCACCTGGTACTCTAATCCAGATTGCTTAATGGCATTCAAAACCGTATCCTGGTGGGGTTCCCATGTAGCAACGATGACCCTGCCTACAGAAAGAGGGCGTACTTGTTTATCCTCCAATATCTGGATAAAACTTGCCGGTGGACGCTCCCCCAGTAATTTTTCTTCCAGCGTTGCAGGTCTGTATATCAACGCTCCGTTCTCAGCTACAATGCGATCAAAAATTGCAAATTCTGGAAACAATTCCTGTAACTCCTCGAGTTGGCGGCCAGTGACCAGGATAAGTTTTCGGCCACTGGTTTTAAGTGCTTTCAGCGTTTCGACCACCTCGGGTGAAACCCTTTCCTGTTTTGCAAGGGTTCCGTCGTAATCTGTTGCCAATACATGATACCGCATAAGATATATTTTGCATTGAAAACAGGTAAAACAGATGCTTGTTTCAGTAATTATTTATTTCTAAATAAAGCTGTCCACCTCTCTGTAAGCTTGTACAAGTCGTTCTTCACCTGCAGTACCTTTTAAGGAAATACCATGTTCCATTCCCATCACACCTTTATAACCTTTTTGATGCAGGTGTTTAAACAGATTTTTATAATTAATTTCGCCGGTAGTTGGTTCTTTTCTACCTGGATTATCACCAATTTGAATGTACGCAATTTCCTCCCAACAGCGATCAATGTTCACAATCAGGTTTCCTTCCGTTTTTTGCATATGATAGATGTCATAGAGGATTTTACAGGAAGGACTGTCTACCGCTTTACATACATTGTAGGTTTCATGTGTTTGCTGCAGAAATAATTCTGGCGTGTCACTTAAAGTTTCTAAAACCATAATCAGCTGATGAGGTTCAAATATTTCTGCACCTGCACGCATAGCATCTACCACATTAGCCATTTGATTGCCATAAGGAAGCTTCCTCTCGTAAAAACCTGGAACAACGGTAAGCCATTTGGCGTTACATCTTTTTGCTGCTTCAACCGATTGATGACAAGTAGCAATAAAATGATCCTTAAATTCTTTTTTACCAGTAGTCAATGATGTTTTCCAATTGTCACCGCCGTCAACAACAAATACACCCATTCTCATTCCTAACTTTGCCAGCAGGTCCCCTATTTTCGTTTGCTCTTCTTTTGGTCTTTTTAAATAGCCATTGTCTTCGATTGATCTGAAACCCTGATCATACATATACCTAATCTGGTCCAGAAAACTTTTTCCCGCCAGGTTAGTGAACATGCCTTCATGTGGCGCATAATCGAGGTTAAACGGTTTCCCTTTTTTAATAGAATTCTTTTTCTCTGCCCCAGCAAATGCACTGATGGTGGAGGCTCCGACAAGTGATCCGGTCGCGATCATGCTATTTTTTAAAAATTCAATTCGGTTCATTTCATTTTAATTTACAGGTGTATTGCTAGGATTAATTTACTATCATTTTCTTAAAGCCCTTAGTAAGGGTGTCTGCAATTTTACCATCTTCCTGATGATAAATAAGATACGCTTCCATATCCCCTCTACTTTCAATAAAGCGGATGGCTTCCTTAACATCCATTGCCATCACCGCATTGTCATAGCCATCAGCACTAATGGCGTCCTTTGCATATATTGTGACACTGATTAATTGGTTGTCAAGTGGGTAACCTGTGGAAGGGTCAATTAAGTGGGCAATTTTTTTGGCTCCTTTTTGAATCCATTTTCTATAGTTCCCTGAGGTTGTGACCGCGCCATCAGTAATATTAATGATATGTCTGATTTGCGGTTCTGCTAAGGGTGTTAATGCAGGCCCTTCGATGCCTATTCTTCTCCGTGATCCATCAGGTTTAAGCCCCTTAACCCGAAGTTCGCCACCTATTTCAACTACAAATGAAGTGATGCCCAAGCTGCACAGGTAATCAGCCACAACATCTACTGAATAACCTTGTGCAATTCCATTAAGGTCTACCTGAATTCCCGGTAGTCGTTTTTTAAGAAAATTTCCATTTAACTCAATTCCGTCCATTCCTACAATATTTAAGAGTTTCCTGATGGTCAAACTATCAGGAAACTCTGTAATCGGCTTTGATCCAAAGCCCCATGCCTGAACTAAAGGACCCACCGTTACATCAAATTTGCCTTGGGTATCTTTATAGACTTCAAAAGCTTTGCTTATTACTGCCTTAAATTGTGCGTCGAGAACAACGCCTTCTTTAGAAGCATTGAATTCATTGATCAGCGAATTTGGCTGATAAAGCGACATTGACGAGTCAATGTCAGTTAATATACTGTCTACAGCAGCTTTAGAAATTACAGGGTTCTCTGCATAATACTTGATAGTGTAACTAGTTCCCTGTGCATAGCCATTTATTGTATATTCTTCCTGATCCTTTTTTAGGTAACCTAAAAGGACTAACAATGGCAGTATTAAAGCATGTAGTTTATAAACAGAAACCATAGTTATCTCTGGCCTAAATTACTTTAGTTTTACCGGGCATTGGAATCGGATATAGTCCATTTGCATCAGGCATTACCTTAGGATTGGCCGTCCACGTTAACTGATCTGGCATTAAACTATTTTCAGCCTTCAAAGCATCATCCCATTTAATCACTTGTCCGGAATAGGTTGCATACCTGCCTATGATTGCTGTTAAACAGCTTTTTGCACTACGTTCGGCATCAGCAAATTTGAATTCATTTTTTGCAATGGCAGCAAACAACTCATCATGTTCTGTCTGATATGGATTTTTATTGCCTTTTGTTGGGTGATTGTAAATCTCTTTGCCTGTATGATCCCATAAAACAGCCTGATTGCTGCCGGATAAATAAGTACGTCCTTTGGTACCCTGAAAAGTCTCATCAACCCGGTTTTGTGTACCTTCATAATGGCGACACTGGCTGTAAATAACAGCACCATCAGCATACGTCAATTCTACAGCATGATTATCATAGATTTCTCCATAATCTTTTCCTGTTCTCCAGGCACGGCTGCCAGTACCCTGAACGGAAATTGGATAAGCATTTTTAACCCAATTTGCGATATCAATATTATGCACATGTTGTTCCACAATATGGTCTCCACATAACCAGTTAAAATAATACCAGTTACGCATTTGATACTCCATTTCAGTTTGATTAGGTTCACGTTTTTTTACCCATACGCCCCCACTGTTCCAATACACTTGTCCACCTACAATATCACCAATTGCACCATCCTGAATTCTTTTCAATGATTCCTTGTAATTTTCCTGGTACCTGCGCTGCAAGCCCACAACCACATTTAATTTTTTCTGCTTAGCAATTTCTGCAGTCGCCAAAACCTTACGTATTCCCGGAGCATCTACTGCTACAGGCTTTTCCATGAAAACATGCTTACCTTGTTTTACCGCTTCTTCAAAATGCATAGGTCTGAATCCCGGCGGGGTCACCAATAACACAACATCTGCTAGTGCAATTGCTTTCTGATAGCCATCAAAGCCCACGAAACGACGTTCCTTAGGTACATCTACTTTGTCTTTGAACTTAGCAGAGAGTGCTTTATAGCTATTATCCATTCTATCCTGGAAGGCATCAGCCATCGCTACCAGTTTTATGTTTTCCTTTGTGCTCAAGGCTTGAAATGCGGCCCCGGTTCCCCGGTCACCACATCCTATCAGGGCTATTTTAATCGTATCATCAGCAGAGAAGTGACCACCTGCAAAAGCAAATTGATTTAAAAAGACACCTCCCGCAATAAGCGCTGAGGTTTTTAAAAATTCTCTGCGCTTCTCACGCAATTGTTTATTTTCCATGTTTTAATTGGTTTATAGGTTCTTAGTTGAGTGTTTTATCTGTCTTAAGATTACCGTTCTTAATAATCGGCAATAACTGGTTGGTTGTAATAAGCATCAATTTCCGCTTTTGATGGCGGAGTTACCGGTCTTACCAGGCGCATACCGATAAATGGAGCTTCCGGGAACCACCAATTGCTTTTAGGAATTTGTGGGTCCAATTGTTTCCAAATTGGGTCTGAAGCAAGCCTTGCAGCTGAGCGAAGGTCTGGAGCCTTACTTTCATAAGACCCACCACGAATGACATGCGCATATAAATTTTCAGGTACAGCTACCGGATTATTTATTTTCTCACCTTTTACTTTACTATAAAAATCCGGAATATATTGATCATAAGTCCATTCAGCAACATTACCGTAGAGGTCAAAAAGGCCCCATTTATTTGGTTTTTTCTTTCCTACAGGATGTGTTTTTCCGTCGCTGTTTTCTGCAAACCAGGCATAATCACCAAGTTTGGAGGCATCATCACCAAAGTCATATTCACTTGAGCTTCCGGCACGGCTAGCATACTCCCATTCGGCTTCGGTAGGCAAGCGATAAAATACGCCCGTTCTTGCATAGAGCCATTTACAGTATTGTATAGCATTGTAATGCGTCATGGCCAGCGCTGGATGATTTTCTTTTCCCATCCCAAAAGTCATATCGAGATATGGTTTTGTGGGTCTGGCTACGGCATCAACATTTTGAGGAACCGGTGATGTGCTGTTTGTGGTTTCATAGTCTTTATACAAAAATGGCTCATAAAGATCCCAGGTCAGCTCGTAGGTGCTCATCCAAAATGGGGAGATCTTTACTTTATGAACAGGTTGTTCATCGGGTTTTCCTTTTTTACTGCCCATCAGGAATTCTCCTCCAGGGACAGGCTGCATTGAAAAGTTAAGTTTGGTACCGTTGATTTGCTGCTGATAAGGCTTTCCTTTCTCCTGAGCTGGAGAAAGGAAAGAACCCATCAGTAAAGGAATTGCAAGTAATTTTTTAACGTTCATTTCTAATTTTAAGGATTTAAATCATAAAAATACATTTATAATTTAATAACCGGGATTTTGTAACAACTCTTTGTTTCGGTTAATTTCATCACGGCTAAATGGCCTGAAGTAAATCTTGTCTTCCCATTTGCGGTTTTCCTGTGCGGTCTCGGTTGTAGGAGTGTAAGTATAATCATAAACGGTTGAGTTATAGCGATAAGGCTTCGTCATACTTTGCCCAGCTTTAAACTTTCCGGTTACTTTAATATAAGTTGTTTTACGACCCAATGTTTCAGGAGCAATCATCCAGCGACGAACGTCATGGTACCGTTGCTCTTCATAAACCATCTCGATTCTGCGTTCCTGTCTATACACATTCCTAAGTTCGGCAGCTGTGCTTGCCGTGATTTCTGGCATTCCAGCCCGGAAACGAATACGGTTTAACCATAATGTTGCCTGGCTAAGGTCACCGAGTTCAATACTTGCTTCAATATAATTTAAAACAGCTTCGGTATACCTGAAAAAAGGCCATGGAACAAACTGAGGGTGTGAAGCATCAATAACGTTTGGATCTGCGTCAATGAACTTATGCATATAGTAACCGGTATAACTACCATTCCAGTCTTCAATTGAACTACCACGAGTATCTAAACCTTTAAAAGTAATAACTTTGCCATTATCCATCAAATCGTATTCACCAGTCTGTATTTGATTAGCAGGATCGACACTTCCGGAAACTTTATCCCTGGGTTTCCAATCAGCACCATCATATAAGATTGTTGCATATAAACGTGGATCACGATTGATGTAAGGAGATGCTTTATGCGCGGGGTTTGTCCAGCTAAACTTAGTCCCATCAATCATTTCATAATCATCCACCAATAACCCTATTGGCGTGTTACCTGCCCAGTTATGATAACCATTTGGCCCGTTGAACCTACCATAACGCATATCACTGCGGTCAATGAAGTACCTGGCAAAGATTAATTCCGAAGATGCAGCTGCATCAATACCCGGCCCTTTACTTCCGCCACCCATGGCTATGCTCTTATAGTTGTTACGACCTTCTATTGGAGAAACTTTTGATGCAAGTGTTAATTTATAACCTGCACCGGCATTAACCACTTCCAGCGCAGCTGCCTGCGCAGCTTTCCAACGAGCTGTGCGATCACCGGTTAAGTAACCAAGAAGCTCGGGATTTGCATATCCAGCTACAACAGTGGATTTGCCTTTGGCTGTAGGAATATCGTGTAGATCGCTCGCTGCATAAAGAAGTACCCTTGATTTTAATGCCAAAGCTGCTAAAGGTGACGTCCTCCCCTTCTCCAAGGATTTGCCTTTTAATAAAGTGTTGGCATCATCACAATCTTTAATGATAAAATTTACACATTCTTCAAAACTTGCCCGCTTAACTGCAAAATCATCATCTAAACCATAGCTTTTATCAACAAGTGGAACAGCCCCATAATAACGAATCAACTGATGATAAAAGTAGGCCCTTAAAAAATGAGCTTCACCAAGTAACTTATCTTTTATATTCTGATCAGCAATGCCATTTTCTCCTCCCGCTAATCTTTCAATAGTTAGGTTACATGCCCGTATTCGATTATACATCTGGTTGTATCCCCAGGTATTATCGATCCAACCCAAAGTTGTAGCATTGATAATGCTGGCGTTGATCAAATCGATCCCCCTGTTAGGGTGTGTAAACATGGACTCATCAGAAACAGACGACAGCATTTGCTCCGAAAATCCACCAACACTTAAGCCGTTGTATATTTCAGAAACAAATGCCTGGGCTAAAGCCGGGTCATTCCATACGAGTTCAGCAGAAAGCTGGTTAGGAGGTGTCAGGGCCATAAAGTCTTTTTTACAACCTGGTGCAAATGTGACTATGTATACTATGGCAATGGTATATATGTATTTATTGATTGATTTCATATAATAAAGATTTTACAATTTAAAAAGTTGCCTTAATACCTGTATTGATAACTCTTGCTTGTGGATAATACTGCGCACTGGAATTGGTTGATTCCGGATCCCATATTTTGATTTTATCCACGGTGAACAAATTAAGCCCATTAACATATATCCTTACCGCGCTGAGACCAACTCTTCCAACAAATGCAGGAGGAAGTGTATATCCTAATTCTACATTTTTGAGCCTGATGTAATTGTTACTGCGTATCCAGTAATCATTGCGTGCTGCATTATTGAGATCAGTATAATAGGTTTGACCACGATTTGATAAACGTGGATGCTCGCTGCTTGGGTTATCAATGCTCCAGCGGTTAATGTATGACCATTCTAAATAGTTCCCAATCTCACCTGATTCAGTTAAACCTACAATTTGTACCCCACCTGTTGCACCTTGAATTAAAGCGGAGAAATCAAAGTTTTTATAAGAAAGATTAAAATTGAAACCACCTGTGAAAGTTGGCGTGCTCGTTTTGTCATTCCTAATCTGGTCTTCACCGTTGAGTATACCATCGCCATTCACATCCATAAATTTCATATCACCTGGCAATAATTTCCCAGTGAAAGCACTGTAATCAAGTTTGTTCGCGTCAATCTCTGCCTGGTCTTTAAAAACTCCTGCATATTGATATACCAGTTGAGTTCCAGTTGGCCTGCCGGTTGAGCGCTGCCATTCAGGTGCACCTGGTGTTTCATCCCAAAATATAATCTTATTTTTAGCGTAACCACCATTTACACTAAGCCCGTAATTAAATTCACCAGCGCGGTCATTCCATGATAATTTGAATTCGAAACCTTTATTATCCACTTTTCCCAAATTTACAGGAGGCAGTTTATCTGTTATACCAGAACTTCCTGGTATAGAGTTTCCTCTTGCAATCAGGATATTAGTACGCTTATTGTAAAAAGCATCAAATTCAAAACTTAATTTATGGTCAAGAAATGTTGCATCTAAACCAATATTTGCATTATTAGCCACTTCCCAACCAAAGTTTAAGTTTGGCACTCTGTTTTCGAATAGTGTTTGAGTGAGCTGATCGTTCATCACATAATTACCAAAGCCCATTGTGCTTAAATATTGGTATTCAGCCAGCGCATCTCCGAAATAGGCTTCTGCACCCATTTGACCCCATGAACCTCTTAATTTTAAACTATTAACAAAATTCACATTGTCTTTAAAGAAAGGTTCTTCGGAGATCCTCCAACCAACTGATACCCCTGGGAAAAATCCAAACCGCCTGTCTTCAGGGAAAATATAAGATCCGTCCAGTCGCCATAAAAATTCAGCAATGTATTTTTCCTTGTAATTATAACCAGCTCTACCAAAATAACTTAAACGAGCCCTTTGAAATAAATTATTAGGATCCCCGGCATTACCAACCGTTTGTTCTCTATCACTACCTGCCAGCAATTCCTGTAGGGCGGTAGATAGAAAATATCTTCTTGATGCAGAGAAGCCGTCATTGTTGACTTTTTCTTTTGTAATACCAGCCATTAAATTAAAGGTATGATCGCTGATTTTTTTATCATAATTAATCATACCCATTAAGTTGATAGCCAACTGACCACCTGCAGTTTCAGACAAACTTGCATCAGTGCGTGGTGAGCGAACGGAACCTTCCAACTTAGGAGTCACACCATCGGCTTCAAAGGTTACTTTATCCCAGTCATAAAGTGTCCATGGGGTTTGCCAATTTTTTTGTCTTCCAGAAAATTTATCTATGGCAGCAGTACCTGTTACTTTTAAGCCTTCAATTCCTGGAATTGTTATTTCTAACTTACCTGTAGATTGAAAATAATCCCTGCGATCTCTATTATAACCCGTCAAATCGGTAGTAATTACATATGGATTATAGCCGAATTCTATGTCCCTGCCTGGCAGACCATTTGGCCATACTTCCATTTCCGTGGGTTTACCGCGCATTAACATCCTGAAAATATCCCCTGCACCTACTGTAGGAAAGTTACGAGCCTCTTCTCTTCCCGTTACACCTAAAGATGCTGTAATATATTGGTTTAATTTTGCCTCCAGATTGATACGCATGTCGTATTGCTGATATCCGGTTGCAGAATTTTTGTAGTAACCATCCTGATCCAGGTAGCCAAGTGAAATCAGGTACTTAAGATTATCAGTGCCACCATTAATCTGCATATTATGCTTTTGTTGTGGTGACCATGTTTTTAAAGTTGTACCAAACCAGTCTGTATTCGGGTAACGCAATGGATCAGATCCGTCGGCAAATTGTTGCATTTCATCTGGCCGATATGCTGCAAAAATTGTTTTACCTGGCAGAACATATGACCCCGTAGAATTAAAACTATCCCATGCTGTACTCCATTGATTACTCGGTAAATCAGCACCAAAAATCTTAAGCTCGTTTAAGATTTCTGCGTACTGTGAAGAACTGGACATTTTAGGAGTTCTGGTCGGTTGTTGTAAACCATAGCCAAAATCATAGGAGAACTGTGGTTTTCCAGACTTACCTTGTTTTGTGGTAATCAAAATAACCCCATTGGCAGCACGTGATCCATAAATGGCAGCAGAAGCATCTTTCAGCACGGAAACACTCTCCACATCATTTGGATTGATCCTTTCTAAACCACCAGCCCTGTTTGGCACACCATCAATAACAATTAAAGCGTTGTTGTTACCTAATGAATTTACGCCACGAATGCGAATTGCAGAACCATCATAGCCAGGCTCACCACTACTTTGAATCGCTGTTACGCCCGGTAGACGCCCCGCTAAAGAGTTGGAAAGATTGACGGTTGGTGTTTTAGCAAGTTCAGATCCTTGAACGGCGGCGACGGCCCCCGATACTACTGCCTTTTTTTGGGTACCATATCCCACCACGATAATCTCGGTCAGCTCCTGGCTAGTTTCCAGAAGTTTAACATTAATGATAGCTTGATTATTCACCGCGACCTCTTTGGTTACATAGCCCATGTAAGAAAAGACTAAAATCCCGTTGTCTGGAACTTTTATCGTATAATTTCCAGATAATTCAGTACTGGTAGCGGTTGTTCCGTTTTTAAGTTTAACGCTGACACCTGGTATTGGATTTCCTGTGGCATCGGTAACCTGCCCCTTAACCACAACATCCGCTACTCTACTATTCATTGGCCTGATCACTATTAAGTTATCTTCAAGCGTATGAAACTTCAACCCAGTATCTTTTAAAAGGATAGACAAGGCCTCAGTTACAAGAATGTCTTGTTGATGAAGTGTGATGCTCTTGTTCAGAGGAATGTCTTCCTCACTAAATAACAGTCTAAAATCCCCCTTCTTCTCAAGAAGGATTAAAGCCTCTTTGAGCTTAACGTCGTTAAAGTTTAAGTCAACTTTTGTAACCTGTGAGAAGGTTGAAGCAGATGCCTGCAAACATAAGAGAAACGTTAATACAAAGGTCCAGTTTAACATTAATGTCAATTTTGTTTTGGAAAAGTGGGCACATAGAACTCCATTGCACAGTTCTTTTTTTTTCATAGATTTGTGTGTTACAAGGTTAAAAATCTGTAAGCGTAGCATTTACTACTGCTGATGGTTTGAAAGGGAGAATAATGTTTGCCGCATTTTCTCCCTTTTTTAATGGATAATTACGTCATGATCGGTTAATTTAAAGTTAAAAGGTTTGATTAATTGCATAGCTGTGAGTGCTTCTTCAATGTTTTCGTCTTTTAAGACCCCCGTGAAGCGATAGGATCCTGTTTTTTGTGATTTTAAATGAATCTTGACATTATACCAACGTTCTAGTTTTGGTTTCATTTCTTCAAATGTTTCGTTTCTAAAAACCAGCTTACTGTCTTTCCAGGAAGTTTCTTCTATGTAAACCTGATTGCCAATCTGTACAGGATTAACATTCTCTATCATTAAGGTGATATCGTTCGGTACTACTTTTTGCTTTTCTCCTGTCTCTTTTTTCTCGACCAGGGCGAATTTTTCTGAAGGGTTTAATATAATCTTTTGCTCTGGTTTATTGTTGACGGAAAGCTCTATTGAGCCATTAATTAAGGTTGCTTCAGACTTTTGATCTGTCGCATAAGCTTTCACATTAAATTTTGTCCCCAGAACTTTGATGGAAATTTTATTGGTGCGCACAAAGAAGGGGCGTTTAAGATGATGGGCAACGTCGAAATAAGCTTCTCCGGTAAGGAAAACGACACGTTTCTTATCCTCGTTGATGGTCGTGTTGTAGGTAAGTTTACTATCTGAATTGAGCCACACGATCGTTCCGTCTGGAAGGTTGATCTTTTTTCTCATACCTTTTCCAGCAATAATCTGAATTTTAGACGCTGCTGTATCCTTTGTTGTGAAGACGAATAAACCTGCGATCAGAATGATCAACAAGGCAGAAATCAGGCTGATTTTTGTTTTAATGTTCAAGGCGGTCAGGGAAAGCCTTTTAGCATGCGCTAATTCATTTTTATACTTATCCTGATGGCAGTGATAAACGATGTCAATTTCAGGCATCATTTCTGTAGAAGGAGACTTTAACCAGAGTTGACCTAATATTTCATCGTAATAAATGGAGTCCGGATATTTAGCCATTAGCTCATTTAACTCATCAATTTCAAGTTGAGTTGCTTCACCAGCCAATTTCCGGGCTAGTAATTCATGTATTCTGTGTTTATCCATAGGGATGTCCAGCGGAAGTTTATATTGGTTATAGAGAGGACAATAGATCAGAGAAAACTCCCTAGTCAATTTGAAATAAAAATTAAAAAGAATTCGTAAGGTTGAATTCTGCTTTGAGTATGCTAGTTAATTTCTTAATGGCAGTAACAAGATGAGCGTCTACTGTCTTGGTGGAAATATTTAAAATGATTGCTGCATCCTTATAACTCAATCCCTCTTCCTTAATCAGTTTGAAAACGAGTTTGCAACGGTTAGGCAATGCCTGTATGGCAATCTCCAGCTTTTTCCTAAGCTCATCATTGATGAAAATTTGTTCAGGGGTCAGATTATCTAAAAAAACTTCAATTGCGATGTCTTCAATCGAAACCACGGTTTGTTTGGAGATTTTATTCAGCGCATTTAATGAAAGATTGCGGGCAATAACAAAAGCATAAACTTTAATGTTTTCAATTTCCAAAAGCCTCAGCCTGCTTTTCCACAGCGCAAGCATCACATCACTGGCTATTTCCTCTGCTAACTCTCTGGATTTTAATAAACTAAAGCTAAATCTAAATAAGGAAGGAAATAATAATTTAAAGAGTTGCTTGTATGCATGTTGATTGTTATCCAATGCAATTTTACTTACAAGATGGTTCAAGTCAGGTAAATGGTTCGACATAGGCATAATTTGGTTAATTCAAATCTATGAATTAATCAATACGAAGCAAATCTATTATCAGTTAGAAGCAATCTAAATCTCCATTAATGAAATTGCATTCGTATTGCCCTGCTGGATGGCCAAATCTATAGCAGTTAAACCACGGTTCTCTTTAATAGTGAGATCCGCTCCATGCTTCATTACGACCTTCACTAATTCATCTCGTCCAAACAGCACCGCAAACATCAATGCCGTGCCTCCATTTGAATGTTGGATATTTAAATCAGCGCCATAAGCAATAAGTAATTCAGCTATTTGGGGATAGCCTTTGAAACAAACGCCCATTAGGGCAGTATTTCCACCCAGATCCTGCATATTTACATCGGCATGGGCGTCTAAAAGTATTTTAACAGCCTCCACCTGATCATTGTAACTTGCAATAATCAGTGGAGTATAACCTCTTAAATCCTGTGTATTTACATCAGCCCCCTGCGCTATCAAAGATTGTAGAAGCGGTAAGTCACCGGTCCTGGCCGCATTAATAAGCTGATCATTTATTTTTTCCATGGAATTGAAATAATTGTTTACAAAGGATTTAAGAGGTTTTATTTACTATTGATTAATAAGGTTTACTTTCTTTGCTTTCTTGTTCTGCCTGTACTACAGCATCATGAGAACCAGTGGTACCAATCGGGCCCTTATTGCTTTTATCAATATTGGTTTTTGCCAGGCCTTCAGCCACCCTTCTGCCGTAATCTGCATCACACTGGGTAAAAAGAGCTATCATTTTATCTTGTATACCTTTATTGGCAGTAGCAAGCGTATTCACCAAATTTAAAATCAATTCGTCTCTTTCCCAGTCTTCAAAATTTCTGTAAGTTTCCCCTGCCTGGCCAAAGTTATTTTGTTTTTCAATTTTTTGACGAACCAAAGCGGCTTGATACATCGGTGTGTGATCTTTTCCTGCACGTTCGGCCTCTTTTGGACCACCTAAACCTGAGGGTTCATAATTAACATGAGGATTAGAAACAATGCCTCCCTGGTTATAAGCCATATTACCATCACGTTGGTTAGTGGCAACCTGTGCTTTTGGTGCATTGATTGGCAACTGAAGGTAATTGGTTCCTACCCGATAACGCTGTGTGTCTGAATAAGAAAATGTCCTTCCCTGAAGCATTCTATCGTCAGAGAAGTCAAGTCCGTCTACCAGAACACCTGTTCCGAAAGCAGCCTGCTCCACTTCAGCAAAATAGTTTTCAGGATTTCTGTTCAGTGTCATCTTACCTACGGGATACCACGGGAATTTTTCCTTAGGCCAGATCTTTGTGTCATCCAATGGATCAAAATCAAGTTCAGGATGATCACCATCTGCCATGATTTGTACGCAAAGCTCCCATTCAGGGAAATTTCCGCTCTCAATGGCTTCATACAAATCCTGAGTAGCATGATTGAAGCTCTTACCCTGAATCTCTGCGGCCATCGCAGAAGTTAGATTTTTTATTCCTTGTAATGGTTCCCAATGGTATTTTATGAGTACTGCTTCACCATCTTTATTAACCCATTTATAGGTGTTCACCCCTGATCCCTGCATCTGTCTATAATTGGCAGGAATTCCCCATGGTGAGAAAAGGAAGGTAATCATGTGTAAAGCCTCAGGTGAATTGCTGATAAAATCAAACTGTCTTTCTCCATCCTGCCGGTTCGTCACTGGGTCCGGCTTAAAAGAATGAATAAAATCAGGAAACTTGAGTGCATCACGAATAAAGAATATTTTCAAATTATTCCCTACTAAATCCCAGTTGCCATCTTCAGTATACATTTTAACTGCAAAGCCACGGGGATCCCGAAGTGTCTCCGGAGAATGACCTCCATGTATTACAGTGGAGAAGCGAACAAACAATTCCGTTTTTTTTCCCTTTTCCTGTAAAAACCTTGCACGGGTATACTTAGAAATAGGCTCATCGCCTACAGCTCCATAAGCTTCGAATACGCCATGGGCACCAGCTCCCCTAGCATGGACTACTCGTTCCGGTATGCGCTCCCTGTCAAAATGAGACATTTTTTCGAGAAAATGATAATTCTCAAGTGTAGCAGGACCCCTGCTACCTACGGTTCTTAAGTTTTGGTTATCATAAACAGGATGGCCATTTCTAGTCGTTAAATTATCTTGTTGGCTCATAATAAATGGTTTAGGTTATCAATGATATAAATATAAACAACTAAAAACCTTTTGCGGAGTAAAAATTTTAAAAAACATCTGGTAAACCATATTCAGCTGTTGTTGTTATGATAGCATGAGTAAAGTAAAAAATCTAATATCCGGATTAGCGGGAGCAATAGCATTGAATATATTGCATGAAACTTTAAAAAAGGAAAAGTCCAATGTGCCCAGAATCGATTTACTTGGCGAAGAGGCTTTGCAAAAAACGCTTCGGCATTTCGGCACCAGCATTGATCAAAAAAAAGATCTTTACAAAGCTACATTGGCAGGCGATGTGCTGAGCAATACTTTTTACTATAGTTTAATCGGCGCCGGAAACCCCGCATATTTATGGCCCAGGGCTATATTCTTGGGTCTGAGTGCAGGCATAGGTGCTGTAAAATTACCTGAACCTATGGGCTTGAATCCTGAACCCGTAGCAAAAACAGATCAGGTAAAAGTGCTCACCGTTGGGTACTATGTGTTTGGTGCTGTCGTAACCGCATTGGCACTGAAGCTATTATCAAATAAGTAATAAAGTATTCCACATTACAAATGGCAAGAAAACAATCTCCTGAAGTGAAAAAGAGCTTCAGAAGCTATTTTCAAAATTGATGTTGAAAATTCAGGTTTACTAAGCGTTGCATTTTGGGGTAAATTTGACCATTCTATTTCATCATGATGAGAAAATCTACAGCAACTGATACCTCAAAGAATAATGATAAAGGGTTGGCATTTCAACGATTCTTCACTAAAGAAGGCGCCAATGTATATGATCTGTTTACCTACGAAAAACGTTCATCTGTTATCCGTAATCCTGGAGGAGATGCTGTTTTTGAAATGAATAGCGTTGAAGTTCCTGCTTCCTGGAGCCAGGTTGCAACAGATATCTTAGCTCAAAAATATCTCCGTAAAACCGGAGTGCCTCAGGCTGACGGAACAACAGGATCTGAAACCAGTATTAAGGAGGTTGCTCACCGCATGGCAAATTGCTGGAAACAATGGGGGCAGCGGTATAATTATTTCTCGTCCCAACAGCATGCACAGGTATTCTATGATGAACTTGTTTATACCATCGTGGGTCAGCTTGCAGCGCCCAACTCTCCTCAGTGGTTTAATACAGGTCTTCACTCCTCCTATGACATTGCAGGTCCGCCTCAAGGCCATTATTTTGTCGACCCGGTTACACAAGTTATACAAAAATCTAAGTCTGCTTATGAGCGGCCACAGCCACACGCATGTTTCATATTATCCGTGAATGATGATCTTGTGAATGACGGTGGTATAATGGACTTATTGATCCGTGAAGCGCGTATATTTAAATATGGTTCTGGTGTAGGTACCAATTATTCCGCTATTCGGGGCGAGAATGAAAAACTTTCAGGAGGAGGCTACTCTTCTGGTTTAATGTCTTTTCTCAAAATCGGTGATCGTGCGGCGGGAGCCATAAAATCTGGTGGCACGACACGTCGCGCAGCAAAAATGGTATGCCTGGACCTCGATCATCCTGAAATTGAAAACTTCGTTAACTGGAAAGTCGATGAGGAGAAAAAAGTCGCTGCCTTAATCGCGGCAGGTTATCCTTCAGATTATGAAGGTGAAGCCTACCGCACGGTGTCGGGACAAAATTCAAATAATTCGGTTCGTATCCCCAATGAATTCTTTAAAGTACTTGATCATCAAGGTAATTGGGACTTAATTGCTCGCACTAACGGTAATATCGTGAAGCGTATACCTGCAGAGAAACTTTGGCAGGATATTGCTTTTGCAGCATGGGCATGTGCAGATCCGGGGGTCCAATTCGATACGACCATAAATGAGTGGCATACCTGCCCCGCTGGTGGACGGATCAACGCCTCTAATCCCTGTTCGGAATACATGTTCCTTGATAATACAGCATGTAACCTCGCCTCCATCAACCTTGCCCATTTCTTTGACCCCAAAACACAGGTTTTTGATGTTAAAGGATTTGAACACGTATGCCGCATCTGGACGGTTGTGCTGGAAATATCCGTTTTGATGGCACAGTTCCCTTCAAAAGAAGTTGCCCAGCTATCTTATGATTACCGCACACTCGGCCTTGGTTATGCCAACCTGGGTGCAATGTTGATGGTCGCCGGCATCCCTTACGATAGTGATAAAGCTCGTGCAATTGCGGGGGCCATCACTGCTGTGATGACCGGAACGGCTTATGCGACTTCAGCTGAATTGGCAAAAGAACTCGGCACATTTAGTAAATATCCCGAAAACAAGAATTCCATGCTGCGTGTAATCCGCAACCATCGCTATGCTGCTTATAATACCAGTGAATACGAAGGGCTAGAGATCGCTCCTCCGGGAATAAATCAAAAGCATTGCCCGGATTATTTGCTAGCTGCTGCCTGCAATGCATGGGATAAGGCTGTAGAATTAGGCGAGAAATATGGTTTTCGTAACGCGCAAACTACGGTTATTGCTCCAACAGGAACGATCGGCCTTGTGATGGACTGTGATACCACAGGTATTGAACCCGATTTTGCGCTGGTTAAATTCAAGAAGCTTTCAGGTGGAGGCTATTTTAAAATCATCAACCATGGGGTTCCTGCTGCCCTTCGTAACCTGGGATATAGGGAAGCTGAAATTGATGCTATAATCAACTATGCCAAAGGTTCCGCATCCTTTAAGGGATCCCCTCATATTAATTTCAACAGCTTAACCGTTAAGGGCTTTTATCCAGAGGAACTTAATAAAATTGAAAAATCATTGCTTGCCGCATTTGAAATTGGTTTTGTGTTTAACCATTGGAGTTTAGGCGAAGCCTGCTTGCAACGTTTGGGATTTACACAAGCACAATATACTGCTACAAATTTCAACTTATTAAGAGCACTTGGATTCAACCGCCGGCAAATTGCTGAGGCAAATCAATTTATTTGCGGAACACTGACCCTCGAAGGTGCGCCATTTTTGAAAAAAGAACATTACCCGATCTTTGATTGTGCAAATAAATGCGGAGAAAAAGGAGAACGTTTTATTCACGCTCATGGCCATATCCGAATGATGGCTGCAGCACAACCTTTCCTATCAGGTGCGATTTCTAAAACCATTAACCTTCCCAATGAAGCCGTTATTGAAGAAATTAAGGACTGTTACGAACTTAGCTGGAAATTAGGTTTGAAGGCAAATGCAATTTATCGTGATGGATGTAAGTTATCTCAGCCCTTGTCTACTAAATCAGCTGATTCAAAAGAAGATCGACTTGATGCTGTTGAAGAAGTTTTAGGCAGGACTGGAAATTTAAGGCTCAGTGACCTCACACCAGAGCAGGTTTTAGAAGCAGCTAGAGCTATACTTGAAAAATCTACAGACACAAAATTCAAACGCCAGCTTTCTTCCGTTGTCGAACGTAAAAATCTCCCCGGAAAAAGAGGCGGGTTTACACAAAAGGCAGCTGTTGGCGGACAAACAGTCTTTGTTCGCACCGGGGAATATGAGGATGGAACTTTAGGTGAAATCTTTGTGGACATGCACAAAGAGGGTGCAACTTTCCGATCGTTGATGAATTGTTTTGCAATTGCGGTTTCTGTTGGTCTTCAATACGGTGTGCCTCTGGAAGAATTTGTAGATAAATTCACCTTTACCCGTTTCGAACCTTCGGGAACTGTAGGCGGCCATGAAAATATTAAAAGTGCCACTTCTGTGATTGACTATATCTTCAGGATGCTGGGCTACGAATATCTAGGTCGTGAGGACCTGGTACATGTAATCACCAAACAACAGGTTGAAGATACCCCACAGCCCGGCCCGCAGAAATTTGTAAATCACCAGTTAGTGAAACCTATGCTGGATATTTCAGGTGGTGGACAATCGGATGCACCAGCATGTGGAAATTGCGGCCACATCATGATCCGATCCGGGACTTGTTATAAATGTTTAAATTGTGGTACGCAAGGAGGTTGCACGTAACGCCCCTTCCTACAATAAGATTACTGCATAAATAACTTATTAATAGACCTTTATTGTAAAACTTTTATCAATTGCAGTGGTTTAATAAAAAGGTGTGGTATTAAATTTTGTAGATATGAAAACCCTGATCGTGCTTACCGATTTTTCAAAGGCTGCAACAAATGCAGCCCGGTATGCTGCCGCATTAACCCACCAGTTCCCGGTTTCAAGGTTTATCCTATTTAATTCTTATGAATTTAAACCTGTAGCAACAGATATCCCTATGACCAACCAGGCTGGTATGGCAGCACAACGTGAAGAAAGCATCCGAAAACTTGAAAAATTAAAAGTAGACCTACAGTCCTCAATTGCCCCTGATACCCAGGTAGAAATTATGGCTGTTGAAAATGCCTTAATTTATGCTGTACATTCTCTCACAGAACAACTTCATGCTGAATTAACAGTGATGGGAATTACGGGCATGAGTGGCTTTGAGAGAGCTATTATAGGCAGCAATACAGTTACTGTCGCCAGAGAAATCACAACTCCTTTATTGCTCGTGCCACATATGGCCGCATTTGAGAAAATTAACAAGGTTGTCTTTGCTACAGATCTTAAAAACAACCTAAGGAAATCTGCTACGGAGATAAAAACTATTATAAATGCGTTAGGTGCGCGTTTATTGATTTTGAATGTTGAAAAAAGCGGAAAAGAGCATTTCAATACTGCGCTGGTAACCGAACAAGCTATGTTGCATGAAGTTTGGGATGAAAATGATCCCGAATATTACTTTAATGAAAATGATGATATTGCTGCTGGAATTTTAGACTTTATTAAAACACATGATGTCCAGGTGGTGATTGCTATCCCAAAACAGCATAGCTTTTTTGAAAGTCTGTTCCATAAAAGTATTACAAAAAGGCTAACTTATCATACGCCAATTCCTTTGCTGTTACTACAACCAGGTTGATTTGTTCTACTTCATTCTGTGACTACCTTTACCTATTTCTGTGCAATATGACCTGAAAGTCGTTTCATCATAAAATCATGAGTTGGTGATAGTGAATAAGGACCTAAATAAACATCAAGCATTTTTAGAAAATTTATATCTTTAGTTAAGGATAAATAAAAAAGATAAATTATGGTGCGCTTCATTTTAACTTCCATTATGGCATTAAGCATGGTGTCTATGCTCAATTCAAAGCCTGAAGACCTTATCAATACCACTTGGTCTGGTAAAATTAATGTACCTGACCCTGTTGATGCCGAAATGGAATTTAGAAACGATAGCCTCTTCACTTATATAGGCACAGACCTGGTAGAAACCACTTCCTTCAAAATTAAAGGTGATACTTTAATTTTACAAAAAATAAGTGGCATGAGTACCTGTGACCAGCAACCCGCTGATTATAAATATACCATCAAGGATGAAGTGTTAAAATTAGAAGCATTAAATGATAACTGTGCCGAGCGTAAATCAGCATTTTCAAACGATGGTTTTAAAAGACTTAAATGATGCTGTGAGCAAACTCCTAAACAAAAAACCCGTTTCTTTGCGGAAACGGGTTAGACTTGAAAGCACTAAAAACTAGCCTAATTATTTAATTTCAATTTGACGAACAATTTGCTTTGCCTCTTCTTTTTTAGCAACTGATATAGTCAAAATACCATTATCATATTTTGCTTCTATATTGGCGTCATCAGCAGAATCTGGCAGAGCGAAAGAACGCACAAACGAATTGTAGCTGAATTCTCGTTTGTTGTATTGCTTATTGTTTTCTTCATGCTGCATTTGCTGCTCAACTGATACTGTTAAAAGATTTCGATCAAGTTTAACCTTGAAATCATCCTTATTTAAGCCAGGAGCAGCCATTTCAATTTGATATTGATCCTCAGTTTCACATACGTTAACTGCAGGAACTCTTGAAATCATCCTGTCAGACAAGAATGAGTCATTGAACATGGATTCGAAAATATCGTTGAATCCAGTTGTTAAAGCATTTTCTTTTGGTCCTTTATTAAATTTAATCAGTGACATAAATAAAACCTCCTTTATTCAAGAATTAATACATCAATTAAACTTTCAAATCCAATTAAAATAATCAACTCGTATGCCAAATTGTAAAATCATCAGATTACGCCCTTAGCCATACGTAAAAACTGAAATTTTTTCATATCATTGAAAATTTGACACAGCCACACTTACAAAATGGCAGAGCATGTAAGGTCATTCCTCTTTCTTGTTTTCCCTGTCTTCATCTTCCTCGTTTTCATTGCCCCCATCCTCATCTTCTTTAATAATGACTGTTCCTGCTGTTGGCACAGGATTATTAGAACCAGTACCGTTTGTTAGAGGAATAGACTCCTCGTCGTTTTCTTTTGCAATCTGATCCTGCTGGCTTGTTGGATTTACATCCTCTTGATTTTTTAATTTACCAGTATCTTGTTCTTCCATCATCTTTAAGTTTCTTCATTAAACAAACAGATCAACCGGTAGTTCTAAATAATCGACAAAATTTGAATTTATTCGATTAAAACCATCGAAATCCTGATTTTTGTCGTTTACCTGGAAGAATAAAACTAAACATCAAAGTTTTTGTTATAACTTAAACTCATCAATTGATTCAAATGAAACCATCATACGTTTATGATCGCTTCATCAACATTAAAAACAATTATCCCCATGAAAAATTATTTAATTATTGCATTACTTTCAGCGACAACCATCTTTAATTCATGTTCCAGCAACAAAGATACGGAGGTTGCGGAAGCCAAACTTGCCACTACTGCAGATGCAAAGGATATCGGAACTGCTAAATTTTTCCAACTTGCAGACGGAAAGATGAGAATGGATCTTGAAATCAACTTTCCAGCCAGGGCTGACAGTACAGTTGCAGTTCATTTTCATGAACATGGTGATTGTGGAAACATGGGTGAAAATGCACATGGGCACTGGAATCCCACTAAAGAGAACCATGGTGAATGGAATTCTGCGGCTTATCATTCCGGCGATATCGGAAACATCCAATTGGACAATAAAGGCCAAGGCAAGGTTTCAATCACTACAGACAGATGGAGTATTGTAGACAATGATGCAAATACCATTATTGGCCGTGGAATTATTGTCCATGGTGGAACTGATGATTATACGACACAACCAACTGGTAACTCTGGCCCGAGAGTAGGCTGCGGAGTGATCACAAAGATTTAATTAAGTGTATGATAAAAAAAGGACTCTGAGATAGAGTCCTTTTTTTATGTTCACTAAGGTTGCCGAGGTGTACCTGCGCCACCTCCTGTAGTAGCTGTATCCCCCGTTCCTTTACCACTATTTCCAGTGTTGTTCATGGCGCTATCAACCATTCCAACTGAGTCTGTCGATACGGTATCAACCATTGATGTATCCGTTATCAGGGAGTCTGAGTTCCCGGATTCTTGCGTGTTAGAACCACATCCCGCCATAGCAATCCCGGCCAGGGCGAAGATCATAAAAAAAGTTTTTCTCATCCGTAATATGTAATTATTACACATAAAATTCGATTAATTATAGAGAGAACATTTAAACCTCAATTAAGTTGAACTTAAAACACATTCAGGGGTTTTACGCAGACTATTCATAGGTATTTGTAACCAAAATTTTATCACTTTACGGCTACTCCTATAACTATATATTTGCTTTTCATCGGAATTACACTAGCCAATAAAGCATCTATCTTACCTAAAAAATTTCTTTGTTCCTCATTTCTCCCAAAGCACCCAAAAAATCCTTCTGTTGTATAGTCCAAGGAACTGAAAGATGAAAATAAATCATCCATCTCACTCATTTTTAAATAGTTCCAGTTTTTTGTTCCATAACCTTTCCTAAACACCCGGTGTAACAAGGTTGATTCCAGGTTTTCAGCAAAAAGCAAAATCCCTCCTGGTTTCAATGCCTTATAGATTTCGTTTACCGTGCTCGCTTTTTTTTGATTTTCATCACTACTGATCCCACCCAAAATTGATTTAAAGATGATTAAATCAAAATAATTCTCATACGGAATATTTGTAGCATCCAAGGCCCCATAAGTGATCCTCGATGACATGTTGTATTTTTTATGAATATGATAGGCATCTTTTTCAGGGCCATTCAAATCTGTACAAAACACTTTGTTCTTATTTAAAGCGAGCCACAAAGACATCCCGCCTTTACTTGATCCTAATTCTAAACATTGGTATTCTTTATTAGTAATTGAAGCATTTTTCTCCCAGTAATCAATTGCTTTAGACCAGTTTCGAATGTCCCAGGCTACAATGTCATTAATCAATTCTTTTTCCACAGGTTATAATTTAAGTTTATATATAATAATAATCTCACCGTAAAACAGCTTGTTACGATGACATGCTAGTTCGTATATTAACAAATGGCTTCGTTAAGAAAGGATTCAAGAGTTGAAAACGTCAATTGTAAACCCATACTTTTCATAAATATACCTATGGATTAAGGTTCATAGACTGATTAATATGAAATTGTGTAATTGCACACTTGTGTATCTACACATAGATATACATTTGAAATGAAGTGGTTTTTTAACTGATATTCAGTCGTACACACTACGGGGAATCGCTTAAAATAACCAATAAACTTGCTTCAAACTATTGTTTAAATAGAATATTATACGAACTGATTTACTGAGTTTTATATTAAACTAACAGAATAATTATAGATGGTTTATTTCCTATTCGTCTGTTACAGATTTTAATAAAACCCTGCGATTAAAATGCTATTAAATTTAGCAACAAAATTTTGATACAATTCATGCCAAAAAGGATGTCAAAATAATATTTGGTATTAATTATCCTCACACTTCCCAAATTGAGGTGATAAAAAACTTAATTAAATCTTAGCTGTTAAAGCTAAAAATGAAAGCAAACGCTCAGGGTCAACAGCCACAAACAAAGAACAAAATCTGTGATCGTTTTAGCTTCATCACCATTAAAAAACAAACTATATACTGGATTATAATGGATATATATTGGACCGACAATGCATGTGGCATGTATCTACGTTTTTATGGAAAAAGGTAGATACAACGTAGATCCATGGTACATCCAAGGTACATCCACCCTAGGGTCAATATAAGTTAACAATAGCTTTGTCACCATTAAAAAAATGAAATGATGTATAACGCAGTAAGAGCAGTTATAATCATGACTGCATATTTGGTTATTTATATAGTTTTATTTGAGGTTAAGGCGCCTCAGCCCTTGCTATCAATTTTATTCCTCATATCTCCATTCCTGATGGTTTATATGGTATATATTATCCTGAAAGATCAAGGATTTAAATACCCTGAGTTAGGACCACAGGAAGAGTGGGGTTACGTTGACCGCCCTCGTGAAACCATTTACCCTCCTGCTTGTTACCCATTTATGGAACCTTTTCAAATTGAAATCAATATTCTGGACGATAGCAAAACATTATTGGTTTATCCAGGTCCCAATCGGGGTACCTATGATGTTTTTGAAGACAGGCGACGGCTTGGCATTCTCTATAGAGACCGGAGCCAAGGTGGCATATGGTGCAGTAAAGACCCCATACCTGTGGAATTGGTCAACCTGATTGGAGACCGTATTGATGCCTATGAAAATTGAGGTTTATACTCATAATCTATAAATTGACACGCATGCCTATGCCTAATTTAAAAATGTCTGTTAAAGGAACCGCCCCAACATTTTTGAAATAGCTCACGAGGTACAGCTCGTTGGTGTTAAACTCGGTATATAATCTGACACCCTTGATTTTTGATGTTTTAAATATTTTTAGGGCATCGAGCTCCAACTCCGTACTGATTGAAATATGTGGCCGTAAAGCAGTTGACCACCAATAATAACCGTCTTCGTAAGTATCTTTGTCCCAATGAAAATCAAATTGTTTCCCAAAATGATAGGTAACAAAAACTCCCGGGTTGGCAGGATAAAGTGCTATGCCATCTGATATCTTCAATTTCCATGGGCGATAAGCAAATTTACCGCTTAAAATATGCAGTGTCCCCCCCCTGCTCTCCGGAACATAACCGTAGTTAAAATCAAGCGATCCCCGCTTATTTTTAAACACCGGATAACCGATGCCTACGCTCATAAAACCAATGCTACCTGCATGTTGGATTACTATATCTTTGGGAACCAGAAATTCTAGAACTTGAGCCTTAGCTTCGTTCGCACTAAACAGTAAAATGCACAACAAGCTATAGAACAGGTTTTTAATACGCAATATTTTCAAACTTAAGTTTTCCATCCAAAATTTCGATGAGTACAAATTTTCTTTTTTCAATAGGATCAGTAATGATGTAAGGAATGCTATTTTGAAACCCCGGATAGAATACACGGTGGTTATGGGTATGCGCATATAAAGCCGCTAAAGTATTGGGGGAATTATTAACCGTATTTACATACTCCGTAGCTAATGTTTCATCGAAATCAGCATCATCGGGCGGTACGTGGGCTATGGCAATATAGGCGTCTACTCCTGTTTCAGGTGATAATTGCTGTTTAAGCCAGTTTAAATCAGGCACATGACCTTCAAAGGAGGACTCGCGGCTATTGGTGTTATGGCAAACAAATTTTACGCCTTTGTAAACAAAGGAAAAGTTAAGTTCGCCGAACATGTGTTTGTAAACTCTTTCGCCATTGGCAACCAAATCATGATTACCTATCACCCCTATGTAGGGACTGCTTAGCTTTGAAAATATCTGGTCAACAGATTCCATTTCCTGGTATAGGCCAAAATCAGATATGTCTCCATTTAGAACCACAAAATCAATTTCAGGTAACTTATTAATGGCGTCCACTAAATCTTTTGAATCTTTATAGGCGCGTTGACTGTCGCCCGTTAAAATGAAGCGTATGCGTGCATCCCCCGGTTCTTCGTTAAGGCGGTTAATGCTATTCTGGTTAATATTTGTCGGACTATCACCACTAAAAACCTGATTAGGGCTATATTCAAGGCCTCCGCACCCTAACAGGAGAATGTGCAATGGCAATATAGATCTAATTAATTTTAACATAAGTCTGCTTCATTTATATTTCTGCAAATCTGCCTAAAATAATTGACTATAAATATAAAAAAGTCAGCACCGCACAACTATAGACAATTGGATGATAAATTCATAACCTTTGTTAGCCCAGGAAGTTTTTAATAATATATTTTTCTCTATAATTTTTATGTCAACTAAAAAGTTGAAGCCATTGTCTTAAGCTCAAATTCTGTAAATTCGCAGGATGAATCATGAAATTGCAGTCATATTTGACATGGACGGTGTCATCTGCCATACCAATCCATACCATTCTCTTGCCTTTAGGGAGTTCTTTTCCACAAGAAACGTCGCGCCAACCGATGATGAATTTGCGCTTCATATGTTTGGCAAAAGCAATAGTTATATACTTAGTCATTTTCTAGAAAGACCAATACAAGGTGAAGAGTTATTACAATTGGAAGAGGAAAAAGAGGGGCTTTTCAGGAGGATATACGAACCATATGTGACTCCAATTACTGGTTTAACCGCTTTTATAAGTGATTTGAAGGATAAGGGCGTCATGATTGGCGTTGCCACATCGGCACCTTATGCCAATCTGGATTTGATTTTAAGCAGAGTAAACATCAGGGAAAAATTAAGTTCCATCATGGCCAGTGAGGATGTGAAAAAGCATAAACCGGATCCCGAAGTTTACCTCACTTCAGCAGCTCAGCTGGGGATACCACCAGAAAAATGTGTGGTCTTTGAAGACTCCTTTTCAGGAGTTTCGGCAGCACTGAACGCTGGAATGAAGGTTGTCGGCGTACTTACCTCCCATACCATAGCTGAACTCCCGCCTTGCAATTTGTATATCAATGATTATAATGGCTTGAGCTATCAGGATGTCATTCAACTCCTTTAACAGTCATGGGTATCGTATAAATTGATTCTCTAGCTGTAATAAATAAGACATTTTTTTCCTTACCGGAGAAACATACATTACTGGTACTTTTAGGGACAGTGATGGTAGCAATGGACTTACCATCTTTATCGTATATAAAAACGCCATTGCCTCCGGTAAGGTAAATATTGCCTTTATTATCCAGGGTCATGCCATCAGCACCCCGGTTAATGAGCAAATATTTGTCTTTCAATCCCCCTTCCTTATCAATACTATACCTGAATATCTTTCCGGCCCCGATATCAGCAATGTATAAATACTTTCCATCGGGTGTTCCCACTATTCCATTGGGTCTATCGAAATTGCCTGCAATCTTTTTTACAGCATGACTTCCTTTAGGCAGATAATAGACATCCTGACTTTCCAGGTCCGGTTTTGTCCTCGTCCAATAAGGGCGTTGGTAATATGGATCTGTGAGGTAAATGCCCCCTTTGGGATCCACCCATAAGTCGTTCGGCCCATTAAGTTGTTTACCGTTTAAATCAGCTAACAATACTGATATTTTTCCTGACGGGGTAATGGACCATATTTCCCCTTTTTCGTCCGCACAGGTGAGCAAATTACCGTCCTTATCGAAGTATGTTCCATTGGACCTGCCGGATTTATCCAAAAACAAAGAAAGTTCACCGGTTGTGCTGTATTTCCAAATTTTGTCGTTAGGCTGATCGGTAAAATACACATTTCCATCTTTGTCAGGAGAGCATCCTTCAGTAAAACTAAAATCAGAACTGATCAGTGTCAATTCTTCCTGGACAAAAAGACTTTTTTCACCTGGTGATTTCATGGTTTTGCAACTTATTAGCGTTGATCCTGCAAGTAAAAGCGCGATAATTTTTTTCACATGTTATGATTAAAGTAATTCATTTAAACCTAGTAATTCATCGATCTGTTTAGCCATGGTCCTGTCCTTTTCCGTAATCATTTCAACATCTTCATCATGCGTACTTAACCATATCTCAATTTTATTCCACTCGTTAGTCCATCTCGGATGATGATTACTTTTTTCAGCCAAAAATGCCACCCTTACCATAAAAGAAAAGGCTTCCTGGAAGTCTTTGAAGATAACAGCTTTATATAAACAGTCATCTTTCTCTTCCCATTGCTTTTGAATAATGTTCTCCATATGCTTTATAACGCTTATAATTCACCATATTGCTTTATACCCAAAAACAAAAATTATGATTTTGTGTTTGGTAAATCCGAGTATTTCTACTGGTGATTAGTTTTTAAAGTAAGAAATTGAATAATGCAATACTTTGTTATAAAGGTCATCAGGCAGGAAAGGTTTAACAATATAGTCATTCATACCGGCACTTTTAATCTGCACCTGAATATCATCAGGTAAATTAGCCGTAAATGCTATAATAGGTAATTTTACACCATTAACCCGCATTTTTCTACTTGCCTCATACCCATCCATCAGTGGCATATGTAAATCCATTAAAACAAGTTTGTGTTTGTTGGTATCTAACATTTCTAAAGCTTCGACCCCATTGCTGGCAACGTCAATAGAAGCGCCCCATGTTTCAAGGTGCTTTTTAGCAACCAGCACATTAATGGGATTATCTTCTACCAATAAAATAGTGAAATTTGTCAGCATCGTCCGCTCATTTGAGGTCGATGCTACCCGTTGGTGATCAGCAACGATGGCGTTTTTTTCGAAAGTTTGCACAAAATAAAACTCAGCGCCCTTACCTTCCTCGCTAACAACAGAAAGAGATGAACCCTGCAATTCTAAAATACGCTTGGAAATGGCCAAACCTAAACCACTGCCGCCAAAAGCCCTGGAGGTTGAAGAATCAGCCTGGGTAAACCTTTCAAAAATGAGCTTTTGTTTTTCTATGGATATTCCGATGCCTGTATCTTTTATTTTGATAAGCAGAGAAATGTGAGTATCATTCTGTTCTTGCACAACAATATCCAGCTGCACATAACCAGCATTGGTAAATTTTATTGCGTTATGCACAAGATTAGTGATCACCTGACTTACCCTTGTGGGGTCGCCAAACACCCTGTTTTTCAAAGAATTATCAATTTTCAGACGCAAATCAATATTCTTTTCCGTAGCCGATATTTTCAAAGCAGCTATAATATTTTTTGCAATCCCCACCATATCCATCTCAATATGCTCAAATGAAATTTTGCCCGCCTCAATTTTATTAAAGTCCAGGATGTCATTGACAATATTCAATAAATTATTTGCAGAGAACAGCATCACGTCAAGTTGTTCTACCTGATCCTCACGAGGCCCGTTCCTAAGCAATAAATGACTCATGCCGATAACTGCATTTAACGGTGTCCTGATCTCATGGCTCATGGTACTTAAAAATTCACTTTTAGCTTTTAAACCTTGTTCTGCTTCAAACCGGGCTTTTTTCAATGTAAAATACACCCTATGGGATAAGATGAGCGATTGTAGAAAGAAAAAGCTGATAAAACAGGCAAAATTGAGAAGTTGATAAGGTGGTATCAAATTCCAATAATGCAATAATGAAATTGAAAAAGTTATCATTAAGGCAATGGAGCTAACCAAGGTATAGATGGAACCGGGTCGTTTACGTCTATAAGCGATGATGTAAACGTAAGGCACATAAAATAGGCAGAATATGGCAACAATTATAAAAGGCGACAGTAGTTGCGTAAAGTAATAGGGCGGTAAAAACAGGGTAAGGGCAGCAAAGGAAAAACATGAGATACAGATCACTAACGCAACATTTTTATGACAATCTTCAGGATATAAATACCTTGTAAATACGCCAAAAAGCCCTATTCCTAAATATAAGGTGATGTATTCCAGTCTGATGGTGAGATACCAGCTAAGGTCTGGCAATAATTTGTGGAGCACATAACTGTCAGCGCCAATGATTCTATAGCTATATACAATTGAAAATAAAGCGAAAAATAAGATCGCCTTATCTTTGTTGCCTACCAGGTATAAACCCAAAAAAAAGATCCCACCCATAAATAGACAACCCGTCAACAGCAAATCAATAGCATCCGAAACATGTCGCTTTAAAATAACTTGTTCTTTTTGTCCGATATATATCTTTTCTGCAATTCCCCCTTTTTGATGAGCAAAATTTGCTATTTGCAAAGTCAACTCTATAGCAGCAGTACCAGGGGGTAAATCGATGGTCTTTTCTTGCCAATAAGGTCTAAAACCTTTTGCTGAAGTACTAATAGTGCCGTTAGCTGCCTGCAGCAGCCCATTGATATATAACTTGTATGCACTGTAAGTAGTAGGCATCGCTAAAGTTAGCGGTCGGGTGGTTGATGGCAATAAAACTTTTAGCTTATAGGTAGCATAACCAAAGGCTGGTAGTTTTTGGCCACCAGCAGTGATATCAGTCCATCTTGAAGGGAAATCTACCAATTTGCGAGCAGGTGGCTTATTTTCATTCGGATCAAGTAATTGTTTCCAGTAAAATAGCCACTGTCCATTCAGGGGAATTTCTTCTTCGAAAGATTGTTGTCTTAAATCGATAACACCATTATAAGCTAGTGGTTTAGCCATTTTTTGATCAGCAAAAACTTTAGTAAAAAAAAAGCAAAGCAGCACTAAAATAAGACCAGTATTTTTTCTTAAAGACATCTCACGTAAATATAGAACATTCTCTTTTACATTTTTCATGAGTATATAGTTTGTAAGTTGATGGTTTCATTGGGAAAAATAAATCCGTATGCATACGCTGATCTAAACGTATTGTTATAGCTTTGCCTCAAAACAAGCAATAATGTCAAAAACAAAACTTACAATTAATAATAACGGATCAGTTAGAATAGAAGGCGATTTTGAAATCGTGGATAAAAATGGCGCTGTATATGGTCTTCAGGGAAGAACTGTATTATCTATTTGCCGTTGCGGACTTTCAAAGAATAAGCCATTTTGTGATGGTGCACATAACGGAAATTTTGACCATGAAGCAATAGCTTTTGATCTGCCTCCAAAAAAAGCTTAAAAATTAATCAACAGATTGTATCCCCAGTCATGAAAAACTTTCTTTACGGTATTGATTTTGGTACAACCAATTCAGCATTGTCCATTTATGATGAGGAAAAAGAAGAGATTGTGGATACAATTTTAATTCCATCATTGATTTATTTCTCCAACAATCCTGATAATAAGCGCAGTAACAATTATATTGTTGGTGAAAGCGCAATTTCAGCCTACCTGAGCGAGGGCATGGATGGGCGGTTTATCAAGTCGATCAAACAGATTTTATCAAAAAGTAGTTTTACTGAAACCCGTATTCAAAATAAAAAATATACGGCATCTGATTTAGTCGCATTAATATTGAAGGAGCTTAAAAATAGAGCAGATCTGATTATCGGCCAGGATTGCCGGAAAGCGATTATCGGACGGCCAGTTTTCTTTGATGATGATAACACCCAAAAAGATACTCTTGCCCAAACGCGCTTAAGTAAGGCTGCTGCACTTGCCGGCTTCGAGGAGGTACGTTTCCAATATGAGCCAATCGGTGCTGCTTTTGCCTATGAGAAGACCCTTCCACATGAAGAAAGAGTTCTCGTCGCAGATCTTGGCGGCGGAACCACAGACTTCACTTACCTGGTTCTTGACCCTGCAAAATCAGGTAGTTTAAACAGAAGAAATGACCTGATGGCTACCGGTGGGATTTATATTGGTGGTGATAGTTTTGATTCTGCCTTTATGTGGGAAAAAGGAACACCTTATTTTGGTAAATACACTCAGTATGAGGCTACACCAGGGAAAAAATTAACGGTTCCTAAATCACTTTACGCTAATATCTGCACTTGGGACAAGATGAACTTCTTCAATGGTAACCGGATCAAAAAAGACATAGAAAATTATTATTATTTTTCAGGATATGACCGTCAGTTTAAAAATTTGATTACGCTAATTGATCATAACCTGGGCTATTCTGTTTTTCAGGCTATTGAAAATACAAAAATCGGTTTGTCAGCAAAGGATATTTCCAAATTCAGTTATTCAAATATGGATATTGATATTGATGAAGACATTGAAATCAGCCAATTCGAAGCTATCATTGACAAAGATATCCAGAAAATAGGCAATTACCTGGAAGAATTCATGTTAGAAAACAACATCAGGGCCACAGCTATTGATAGTCTTTTTCTAACCGGCGGCACATCATTAGTTCGCGCCGTTCAGCAGCTTTTTGAGCGCAAATTTCCCCACCTCATCGCTAAATCCGGTGATAATTTTACAAGCGTTGCAAAAGGCCTTGCCTTAAGTGGTTATCTATTTAATGACAGGTGTTAGTAGTCAGTATTCGTTGATACTTTATGTGGCTCAGATTGTATATATAAACCAGCTGATTGTAATCAATTGTTTCTTATCAATCTCTTAAAAAAGTCATAACTTTAGATAGATTTCATCTTTTAAACTATGATCATCAAAGAAGTTAAACCTTTCATACTGCTTGGTCTCTCCGTTAAAACGACAAATGAAGACGGCCGTTCGACTATTGATTGCGGTAAACTATGGCATAAATTTGAACTGGAAAATTATATAGATAAGATTCCTGGAAAGCTCAATGATGAGATTATAGCTGTATACTATGATTATGAAGGTGACCATACTAAACCTTTTTCGTACTTTATTGGCTGCAGTGTAAAGCAACATGTCGAAGTACCTATCGAGTTGCAATCCTGTTTGGTACGTGGCGGTGCTTATCAAGTTTTCAAAGCATCTGGTAAACTGCCTGATTGTGTGGCAGACAGTTGGAAGGAAATATGGAATTCTTCGATAGACAGAGCTTACGAGTCGGATTTTGAGGTTTATGATGAAAGAAGTAAAGATTGGAATAATGCAGAAGTTGAGATCTACATCTCCATTAAATAAGGAATTAAATTACTTAAACTACTTGGATTAATGGCCCGCCATCCTGCTCTTTAAGCCAACCGAATGACTGAGCTGATAAAGCATTCTCTTGTAATAACCTTTCGAATTCTTCAATCCCATCTTCCGAAACAGCCACTAATAACCCTCCACTTGTCTGCGGATCAGCCAGCACAAATCGTTGTTCGTCGGTGAGGGCGCCAATTTTCTGCCCATAACTGGCCCAGTTACGCTGTGTGCCCCCTGGAAAACAGTTTTGACCTAGGTATTCAGGCAGGGAAGAAATTACTGGAATTTTATTATATTCGATAACCGCAGATAAACCACTCCCTTCACACATTTCTGCCAGGTGCCCTAACAGGCCAAAGCCAGTAACGTCGGTCATGGCCTTCACGCTTTTAAGTTTACCAAAGTACTCGCCAGGCTTGTTCAGTGTAACCATACTCTTTAAAGCCACAGCAGCGTCCTCAGCACGTAATAACCCTCGTTTTTGGGCAGTAGAAAGTATGCCCACGCCAAGTGCCTTAGTGAGGTATAAACGGCAACCGGCAATGCCTGTAGAATTTTGCTTCAAGTGACCAATTTCTACGGTCCCATTCACAGCAAGACCAAAAACAGGCTCCGGACAATCAATGCTATGTCCGCCTGCCAGCGTAATTCCTGCTTCAGCACAAACAGCTCTGGCGCCTTCGAGCACCCTTTGAGCAATTTCAGGTGCTAATTTTTCAATCGGCCAGCCCAAAATCGCAATCGCTAAAACTGGCTTCCCTCCCATTGCATAAACGTCGCTTATTGCATTTGCAGATGCTATCCTTCCAAAATCATAAGGATCATCAACAATGGGCATAAAAAAATCTGTTGTTGATATTAAGGCCGTTCCATTACCCAAGTCAAAAACAGCGGCATCATCCCGTTTATCATTGCCAACCAAAAGTCGTGCATCGGGAGCTGAAGGAATCGGACTGTGAAGTATTTTATCTAAAATTGCCGGACTTATCTTGCAGCCGCAACCTGCACCATGCGAATATTGGGTGAGCTTAATTTCTTTCAATTCCATCTTTATTGTTTTCCAATTCTAAATTCTGGTGAAGGCTATTAGCAAATGCTAACACCTTTTTAGCATTATTTGCCGGGCTATCCAGCTCCAGGTTCAAAGTAAATATTTTAGCAGCATCTCTTTTGTTTAATCCTATATGGTAAGTTTTATCATAATAATATAAGACCAAGGCGATGAAATCCTCCATCCGATTCTCCTGAATAGCTTGAAGCGCACTTTTTGTTTGTTCAGGCCCCAGGCGTTTCCGAATTCGTTCTGTACATGCAATCAGAAAATCTTTATCCAGGACACCATATTCTTTCGTCAATTTATCAATACGTTGTTCAAGGGAAACATCAAGCTTAATTAATACTGAATTACGCATCTGGTTATAGAATGGATGCGGAATACACCGTTTTCCAATAGTTAAACTCTCATCTTCCACCCATATAGGTTTGTCACCATTGAATTTACTGAGCTGAAAAGCAAAATTATTTTCAAATTGCTCTTGTGTGGGTTGAACCATTTTATTCATCGTACCGTAGGAAGAACCCTGGTGTTGGGCCAGTTCTTCAAGATCCAGCACCTGTTCATTCAATAGTTGAAGCTCATGAAGGATACTGGTTTTATTTGATCCTGTCATCCCACCAAGCACCTTTAGATTAAAAGGCTGAGTGAACTGATTTAAGGCCCAACCTCTGTAACTTTTATAGCCGCCTTGAATTAGATAGACTTCAAAGCCATAAAGATCAAGTGCCCATGCCATTGCCCCACTCCGCATACCTCCGCGCCAGCAATGCACTGCAATTTTTTTCTTCGGTGCAATCGACAGGGCCTGCTGAATAAAACCAGACCATTTATTACCAGTAAGATCGAATCCCAACAAGATAGCTTCCTCTCTTCCAACCTTTTTATAGGTTGTACCTACAGCTATCCTTTCTTCATTAGTAAATAATGGAATATTAAGGGCATCAGGAATGTGTCCCTGGGCATACTCGGCGGGTGTACGCACATCAATCAAAGGAACAGAAGGGTGTGAAAGAATATAATCGCTGATTGCAATAGTTTTGACCATTTATCAAAAATCAATACGCTAATATACTTAATTAACGCTAACGAAGTATAAGGTATTTGAAGTAAACACCCAATAGTAAAAGCTATAAACAGGCATCTTTTGTGATTTATTAATCATCATCGTATGTTGATTTTAATGCTATTTTATTTTTGAATACTTAAGGTAGCTAACCAATATTGCTGCTTTTTTAAACCTTGCAGAGGATCAGAACCACTGTTGTAAGAAATACCAAATGCCACACTTACAGGTAATGTTAAGAAATAGTAATCAATACCAGTGGTCAGTAAGTTGGTATACTTTTCCCTGTTGACTGTCGAATTTATGATCGCATAACGAAGTACATAGTCAACAGATGCTTCCCAGGTTTTTATAGGCTCTACCATTCTGGTAACAGGAAAACGGTATTTATTCCCTCCTATGCTATATTGAAACTTAACCATTGGCCTAAAGATAGTACCATTATCAGCCTCTTCTTGTGCTGAATAATTATGCTGTAACTCAAACGCAGGAACAATAGAAAGCAGGTTAATCAATTTTCTGTTGCCCCGTATGGTATACGTATTTAAATTTATTCCTGTAGCCGAGGATCTGAAAGGAATGGCATCCATCATCAATACAAATGAATTAAGGGTGTCCATTACGTTTCTTGAATATTTAAGTGTAGGGGTGAAAATTAATTGTGTAAAGGTAGTGTTCGCTTTATTGCTAAAAATCCTGGTTCGTATGGAAGTTGAAAATCCTGCCTGCCAGGTGAATTGCTCCTCCGTTATCATGGTATTCCGATGGTACTCTCCTATAAATTTGCCTGTCATATCCAAGGCTTCTGTTAGTGGGACATCAAAAAAAGACAGGCCAATGGCACCGTCGATCAGGTAAGAATCTTCGTGATTTTCGGGTAAGGTAAATTGGAGCCTCACAGGCTCTTTTCTTGTCGCAGCGGATCCAAAAGATTGCTTTAACTCCAGGTTCTCGAATAAGGAATATAAGAAGGGCTGCTTTCCTAAAGAATCTTTCTGCGCCATTGCCGCACAAGGAAAGATGATGATTATAAACAGCAATAGCAGCTGATGGTCAGCAATATGAATATTTACCTTCATATTTTACTTTTTACAAGTTCAATACAATCTCCAACGGTAGTACAGTCTTCTATTTCGGCAAGTTTGATTTCATTATCTTCATTGTATTCCTTTACCAGCTCATCCAGTGAATCAGCCAGGAACTGGTAAGCAGAATTAGTAGGTAATAAATTTCCGATCTCCATGTCTTCAGTGAGGTAATGGGGCTCTCCATCAGCCTGTCCTGATGCAATAAGAATGCTCCTCTTGACCTGTTCCTTTATATCGGTCTTTTCTTTAAAAAATGCTGACTGTCTTAAATGTTTCTGCGATAATTCAAACTGTAATACCCTTCTTTTCCTTGTCCCTATTACTTTTTCTTTTTCGAAAGGATAAGCATCAGCTGCCATCCTGATATCCTCTGCAGACAAATCATCATTTTCTTCTGTATAACAAGCAGAGAATTCACCACTTAAAAACATCCAATCAGGAAAAGAATAGTGCATGATGGAGTGTTTATCATGGGGAGAGTAAGTCAGCCCGCCTGCCGGCATTTCCCGCAGATTGAAATCAACCTTTTCTTTAGACCAGTAATTAGGGGGGCCTGCAAGATAACTGTACACCGTTTCCCAGTCAAAATCACATGCAGCCACAGGTGATTGATGTTCATGATGAAATCCTAAAGCATGGCCAAATTCATGCAGCACAATGCCTTTATAATTTGATGGGAGTCGTACATCAAAGCCTTCCAAATTTAATGTGATTTCCCCAGGAAGACTTATTTGCGGATCAAGACTATCCTGCCCCACAAAAGACCAATAACCTGGATGTTCAAATCCAACACGCAGGTGTGAAACATCGTCAGGAACCCATTCCCTGTAGGACTGGGTTGATGGTTCGTATCCAAAATCAAATTCAATGTTGGCATGTTTGCTCCATGTTGAAGCGGCTTCAGCTATCTTCTGATGTAAGTCAGAATCACCGCCCTTAAAGCTTACAGTGATAGGATTAATGTCCCACAGCAGCAAATCTTCAAATACAAGTTCAGTTGGCTGCCCATTTAGCTGTTCAGGATATTCCTTTGCTCTCTTAAAAGCTCTTGCTTTCATCCTTTTGATGACATCATCTGGATAGCCCTCCATGATCGGTATTTGTTTCATGAGCATATATTTAGGTGACGAAGCTTCTCAAAGATTAAAAATCAAGGTTCTAACGAGGTCAGGAAAGTCTATAAAGGGATTTCTGTTACCTTGCATCTGAAATATTTGATAATTACGGTGTTTTTCATACAAGGTTACCGGTTGTCCCAAGGCCCAGTTTTTCAGCGTCTCTATGTCCTTATTCTGATATACTTTGATCACCCCCGGGTAACGGAGCAGGAAATAAAGCACTGCTCTGGCTACTATTCCCTTGTTATTTTCAGGTTCAAACATACCATCTTCTATATTTCCACAAGCGGGTATGACCTTATCATCCCCTGACGAAGGTTTTGGATTATAATCAGGGAAATCAACATAAGGATAATCATTTCTAAACGTATTGCAATTGGACTCACAGGCAAACAAATGATGCAAATCACCGCGCATGGGTTCTTGTTTTTTAAACCACGATTGACAAACCACATGTTCGCAATTATAAGGAAAATCAGCTTCCAGCTTCTCGACATTCTCATCAAATGCCGCACGGCCAATCGAGTCCACACTTTTTTCCAGTTCTATAAATTTCAGCTGGCGCTCAATATCTACTTTTTTATCTGCCAGGATCAATTCCTCTGTGGTAAATAGTTTATTGGAATATATACTTCTCAACAGCCCGTCGGGATGCAGATCCACTTGATGATAAACATATTTTGATGGGTTATAGTTATGATAGGTCGTATGAGTTCCCTCAAGCAAGGCGTGAAGTTCATTAAAAGTTACCCGCGTCATATCTTTGATATTTAGATAGTACCTGCCTTTGCTATCATTATCGTGTTTTTCAGGATAATAACTTTCAATCTGCAACTCATCAGCTTTGATCCCCATTGATTTCCTGATCTCTTCAATATCAGTCAGTGGTTCAAAAAAATCGCGTAAAAATGGAAAGCTTCTCACCGCAACCGTAGTGATGTCATACACAATGCTACTCACCCTAACTCCTTCATTCTCTATCCAATGTACCTGAACCTCACCCTGTGACCTGTCCCAAATTTCACCTGCCAAATTTAAAATCTTTCCATCTTTATTATAATATGGTATCCCAGCATGATGAAGGGCTACCACTTCCCATTTATCATTAAATACAGGCGCTCCCGAGGAGCCACTTTTGGTATCGGTAACATACCTGATAAATTTAGGCATGGAAAGATTGGTTACTTCATTTTGGCGTAAAGCCACTTTTTTCATTTTACCATCAGGGTGCTGGATAATAGAGACATAGTTCCCCTCCTTGGTTTTACCAAGACTAGGGTTTAATTTCAGGTAGCTATTTTCTATCAAGAAATTTAAGCCATCAGCAGAACGATCTTCCACCCAGATAATGCTATAATCGAGTTCTTCGTTGGTGTAAAATAATTTAGCAGGGTTTAAGCGGAAAACTTTTAAGGGTAAAGGTAGACCGTCTATGCTTCTTTCAAAATTGAACTCAGCGAATGACTTTTCCGCATAACCTGAATTAGGCAAAACATGGTGATTGGTAATTAATATTTGAGGAGCAATGAGAAAACCTGTTCCAAAGCCCTCCTCTCCCTCTGCAGAATTAATATTGATACGACACACTGATCTTGAAGCAATTACACCCCTTTCCAGGTAATTAACATCTAAAGTGTCATCACCTTTAATAACCCGCTCCCTTAACAGCCGGTTATTGATTAATTCTGTGATGTTTAGATTATGTTCCCTTAAATATTTGTTTACTTGTTTAGGATTTATAACGGATTTAACAGCTACAGAATCGTCTCCAGGATAAAGCTGATGCCGTTGCTTCGTTTTTTCAATTTGCTCAATGAACTTCTCAAATACTTTCATACTGCTATTCATTTACCTTTTTTTAGTAACTGCTCAATAAGTGCCGTTTTTTCCTTAATCCTTATGAGTTTATCATTAGTCCGAACGGATTTAAATTTTTCCTGTTCCAGTGGAACATCCTCCTCCAGTTGATCAATATCTTCTTTAACCTCGCTCACTAATTTCAATACAAGAGACCTTTCTGAGATGCTGAGTTCTTGCAAACGAGGCAAAACAAGGATCAGGAGAATAAAAGCCGAAGAAAGCAGGAAATAAGGCAATGCCTTTTCAGTTGTTATAATTGGTCCTTGTCTGGCGGTATTGGCAGCAACCTGGCCTTTGTTAGTCCTTTGATTTAGTCTTTCCCGATTAAGGTTTACCTGTAGCACCATAAATCCTGCGACTAAAATGCTAACCGGAAATATTAACCATATGTAATTGAAGTTTTTCATCCGCCTATTATTTTTTCAATACCAACTTTTCTGGTGTTACTTCTTTAACTGGATAAGCCTGTCTACTTCCATCGCTCAGGTCAATAATTAAATGATCACCCTCCAGTTTCCAGGTGCCAATAACCGCATCCGGAACATCATCCCTGCCAACCTGCGTATCTATCACCTTTCCATTCTCTTTGAATTCCAGCTGTGTCCTTCCGCGGGCCTTACCTAAAGCAAAGCCTTCGGGACGATACACCATTTCATTCTCGGTATCTTCCTCAAAGGAATGTGTCCATTTTCGGTTAAGGTATTTAAGCTCTAGCGCCATATTTCTGTATTTAACCTTGAGCATTAAACAAGGAAGCCCTCGGTCCATGCATTGTTGCATTCATCCGCGCTGCCTGCCCATCAGTGAACATAAACATGGCATTATCGTCTACATAGTCCATATAATTCATGAACATATCACCATGAGGACCATTGTCGCAAGAGATAGAAGGAAAAGTAGGGCTTTGATAATTAGGCCCCAGCTGATTTGGGGTATCTTCCACGTAATCGGAGTCTGAACAACTGTTCGCTCTGCCGTCACCAAATATGTGAGAAAGGTTTAAATAATGTCCTATCTCATGTGTTGCTGTCCTGCCTGAATTAAAGGGAGCAGTAGCGGTGCCTACCGTACCAAACGCACGGTAATCAACAACAACGCCATCTGTCTCTGGAGGCCCACCAGGGAACTGTGCATAACCAAGGATAGATTCCCCCAGGCTGCAAACCCAGATATTTAAATAAGAGTCTGTGGGCCATGGGGATTTCCCCCCTTGTGCGGAATCTTTTACCGCATTGTCTGTTCCAAAAGATGTTATTGCAGTCTCAGTTCGTGTTATGCCATTCGCTTTTTTATTTTCGGGGTCATTTTTAGCGAGATTAAATTCTATAAAAGCATCTGCTACAAGGTCTTGCCATACTTCAGGCACTTTGTTTTTATCCTTGTTCCGGGCCCGGAAATCTTTATTTAAAACTTCAATTTGACTTAAAATCTGCTCATCCGAAATATTTTCGGCCTCTGAATTATAAATTACATGAACTACAACTTGTATCACGGCTGGCTTATTTAGCCTGAAAGACTTACTTTTTTCAAGAAGAAGATTGATGTCGGTTTCAATGGAAGCCTGTGCCCTTCTGTATTCTGGGAAGATTTCTGCCTGCCGGTTAAAAACTTCCATTGTAGCACAATGCCTGATTTTAATCTGTTCTGCCATAACATAATAATTTAAAGTAAATTTCTGACGTATGGGAATTCTTGATTTGATACTAAATTTACTAAAATTTTTATAGGTTTAATAGCTAATATAAATAATTAAGATGAGGCTTTAATTGTGATTAATTCAAATTCCTGTATAAAGAGTCGTATTTACTTGGTTAAGATTCCCATGATAGACCCAAGAAAAATTTCCTATATAAGTGTTAAATACTTTATTAATTTCAGGAGTGGTCAATTTCCCAATATCTTCCAGTAGCGTAAGTGTACGGCGCCAGTTGTTATGCAGCACCTCACTAGCTGCAAGCGTTGCCGCCTGGGCAGCATTGGTCTCCTGGCTACGGTAGAATGCAGTCAGGTAAGTCGTTTTCATGTTCTTCACTTCCTCATCTTTGAAGCCATCTTTTTTGATCTTCGACAACATACTATAAAATACCGTTATGTATTTATTGGGTTCAGTTGTCGAAACCGCTATTCTGGAAGATGAAGTTGCACTACCACTAAACCAGGATTGTGGCGCATAGGAAAGTCCGTTTTTTTCACGGACTTCAAGGAAATGACGGTCACTTAATATCCGCATAGCCACATTGAAGGCATTAAAGTCTTTGCTGCCAGGCGCTGGTCCGCCTGTAATGCCCTCAATATAATTTGTGGCCAGTGCTTTTGGGGCAGCAGTGAAACGGTTCTTTGTAGAGCTGAATGATGATTTCCTTAAAAGAAACGGCTTTCCAGGCTTTACTCCTGCGAGCAAGGTCTTTAATTTCGAGGCCAGCGATTCTTTATCAAGATCTGCAACAACTACCATCAGCAGCCTTGATTTTGTTAAAACGGAATCATAGTAGTCATTTGTTTCAACAGCAGTTAAACTATGAAGGTTAGTGGCGGAGCCATCCGGATCTTTTGCGTAATCCTGGCCCGCAAACGCAATTTTCTCAGCAAATTTATCAATTGAGGCATCGGGCTCTGACTCCCTGGCATTCAAGTTATTAATCGCATCCTGCTTGATCCTACCGAACTCCTTTAAATCAAATTTAGGCTGCAGGAGCGCTTCCACATATAAGGGCCATACTGTTTCAAAGTCCATTTTGATGCAGTTCATTCTGAAGGTCGCATAGTCCTTCCCTGCTACACCAGTTACAATGGCACCAACTGCATCAAGTTTATTCTTAAAATCATTTTTATCCCTTAATTCTGTGCCACATTCTGTCAGTGCCATCATCGCGAGCGACTCTATTCCTGCTTTATTTTCAGGGTAATTCTGGACGCCACCTTTTATTATCGTGCGGATTTCCACGATATCATTGCCCGCAGGCTGAACAACCACTTTAACGCCCTCAATAATCATTTCATAAGGTTGGTTGTTCGCTTTTGCAAAGGTAACCGTGGTCGCAATTGCAATTATTAAGAAATAAGTTTTCATCGTATTATCGTTTTATAACTATTTCTACGAATTCGCCTTTGATCATTTTTTTATTTAGTGGCGAAAAATGTCTTTACATTAACCTGCTTGTTGATCTCCTGATTAAGGATAATACCCGAAACCCGGGGCTTATTTAAAATATATTTTTGAAGGTAGTTTTGAATATCAGCACGGGTTACCTTCTGATAGTTACTGATGAGGTCTGTTCCATATTCGTAAGAAGTACTGCACCAAAAATAACTCAGGTTACTCGCTAGAGAAGATGGCCTTTCTAAATTACGGATTTCATTGCGCAGTAACACCGCTTTGGCATTGGCAAGTTGGGCATCGGAATAATAATCAGGTGTGGTAAAACGTCTAATCTGCTGTTGAAGCATTTCATGGCATTCTTTAAGTTTGTTTGGATTGGGCATGACATTAATTTCTATCCAACCAGGAAAGTAAGTTGTGCCATAAAAGATTGATGCGGCAGTTGCTAATCCATTGTCGATAAGTGATTGCTTAAATTCGGAAGCGTTTAAATCAAGAATGGCAGAAAATACATCCGCGGCAATGGTACCTGCTGAATCAGTTTGATAGCCTGGCCCCTGCCATGAAATTTTAATAAAGGGTGTTTGTGCTATAGACGTTTCTTTAATAAAAGATTCATTTTTAACCAGCGGTTTGAAAGGAGGAACTGGAAATTTTTCATGCGGATTAAACCCGCTATGTTCCCAATCGCCAAATATTTCTTCAGCAATTTTAAAAGATTCCCCATGTTTAACATCACCGCAAATGATCAGTAAGCTATTGTTAGGATGATAATATTTATCCTTAATAATCTTCATTTTTTCCGGTGTAGCCGTATTGATGATGTCGTGGTCCCCAATTGGATTTTTACGGATAAATAAATCACCCCATAGTAATTTCTGAGATTCGTACCAAATAACAAAAGAGGGATCACTTTCAGCCCGCTGAAACTCGCCATCCACCACAGGCCGCTCATATTTCATATCCTCTGTTCTATATATAGGGTAACGGATTGCTGAATTCATGAATTTCAAACCTCCAGACAGGCTATCCCTGTGTAAGGTGAAATAATAATTAACACGTTCAACACCTGTTGTTCCATTGATATAAGCACCCAATTCCTGAGTTCGTTTTTTGAACTTTTCATGGTCTGGATATTCTTTATTAGCTTTAAAGAACATGTGCTCGAAAAGGTGTGACAAGCCACTATATTCAGGCCCTTCTGTATAAGCGCCATTCTTTACAGCAATCTCAATAGTCACCAAAGGAACTTTGCTATTTTCAATGACAACCACTTCAAGTCCATTGGCTAATTTTTCCCAGAAATAGCTCTCCGGCAAGCGTGGCTGAGCCTCAACCCGATAGGTTATTCCTAGAAAAAGGAATAAACAACTCAAACCAAATGATATAAAATGTTTCATAACAGTGGTATTAGTGATATCAGGAATAATTAATTGAAGGACGAAGGAATAAGCGGATACATTATTCTAAAACTGGTAAATGCTGGATAATTTCATTCCGGCTGTTTTCATATTGAGAAGGTAATTTTAAGGCCGAACCCAGTTCCTCCACTCGTTCATCTATTGAAAATCCAGGATTATCTGTTGCCAATTCAAATAATACGCCGCCTGGTTCCCGGAAGTATAAGGAGTAAAAGTAATTGCGATCTATCTTTTCGGTTATATTTAAGCCCGCATTGACAATTATTTGTCTGAAAGCCATTAAAACCTCTTCGTCCCTGACCCGAAAGGCCACATGATGTACAGATCCGCATGCAATATGGCCTGCAGTACCACCAGGTTGCTCTACCAGATCAATGATATGAGCGGTGTCCACTGCGTCAGTTACAAAGCGATACCGGTTGATATAGCTATCCAACAACTTATAGCCAAAGATATTGGTCAATAAATCTGCTGTGGGCTGTAATTTATTGGTAGAAATGGTAACGTTATTAAATCCTTTGGTGGCATGTTTGCTGCTAACCTCCGCAGTTTCCCAGGGTAGTCGGTTGTCAGTATCATGTGAAGCTATAAGTTCCAGTTTTAACCCATCAGGATCAAAGAAAGGAAGAAGCTGTTCACCAAATTTTTCCGTTACGTCTTGATAATTCACCTTATATTTCTGAAAACGCTGAATCCAGAAATCAAAGCTATTTGCCGGCACAGAATAACCGATCTCTGTAACCTGCCGCGTACCGCGTCTGCCAGCCTGCATGCCTTCCCAAGGAAAGAAAGTTAAGATCGTGCCCGGCGTACCCAACTGGTTCCCGTAATAAAAATGGTAAGTATAGGGGTCATCGAAGTTTACTGTCTTTTTCACTAACCTCAAACCTAAGACATGCGTATAAAAATGATGATTACGTTTGGCTTCACCGGCAATAGCAGTAATGTGATGCAGACCTGATATACGTTCTTCCATGATACTGTTTTTTTTAAGCTTTTTCTTCGTAATAAAAGTAGCCTTACCAGCATCTGATAAGGCTACTACTAAGCAATATGCTGTTAATTAATGTTGATTTCTCTGGTTTCCATCTGGGCTGGTTCTTTCCTTGCCACTCTAATGGCTAATACGCCATCATGATAAGATGCTTCAATATTATTTTCATCAATTGTCTCAGGCAATGTAAATGCCCGGGTAAAGGAAGTATAGCTGTATTCTCTACGGTTATACTTTTTGTTTTGCTCAGTTTCTTCAGCTTTCTTTTCTGCAGAAATATTCAACACATTTTTATCCAAACTGATCTTGAAATCCTCTTTCTTTAAACCTGGAGCAGCGAGTTCAATATCATAACCTTGCTCAGTTTCAGAAATATTTACTGCAGGAACACGGGAAATCATCCGGTCGGAAATAAAAGCATCGTTGAAAAGTGATTCGAAAATATCATTAAGCCCTGGGCTCAATGCATTTCTGGTATCATACTTCATTAAATTCATAAGGCAATCCTCCCTTTTTTGATAAGTTGATATTTATCTAAAATATAGACAATCAGGAAATTAACTTGTTTGTCATTTTTTAACTTTATCAACCATCTCCTCTTTTCTAAATTGCAACACTTTTAAATTTCCGGTCATGTAATTGCAAACCCAGGCCTCCAGTATTTCCTGATCTTCATACAAGCTTACCCCAACTGGCTTACCTTTGCACTTTATGGAATATATCCTCCTGAAACTGTTCCGGTTGATTTTAAAAATGTCAAGGGTATTCCCTTCATAGCAAGTTACAAATAAGAATTTCTGATTTTTTGATAGAGCAATGGTACGGGGCTGTCCATGAGTTGCTGCTTTAAATAAAAGTTTACCTGTAGCCGGCTGAATGCAGGCGATTTGCGAAAGGGCATTAAAAGACACCAATAAGCGTCCGGATGTGTCTAATAAGAGGTGTCTTGGATTTGATAAAACCTGTAAATTTTTTTCGATCTTCCAGTTCTTGTTTTTTATAACGGAAATTTTGTTGCTACCGTAAATCGCTATAAATGACTTGTTCTTCTGTTCATCTATTGCAATACCCCGGGGGACTTCAGGCAATTTGATGGTGGAAAATCTCTTTCCATAGGGAGAAAGTGTGTCGTTTATTTTCAGAACGCTAAGGGATTTGGAGCCCCAGTTACTCACCAACAATGTTTTATCATCATTGGTTTTTGCGATTACCTTGGGCATCAAACCAGTCTTAATTAAGGCAGTAAAATGTGTGTCAACTTTATGAGTTTTGAGGTCTTCTATATAGACAGCTTTTGAATGGGGCATTGAATCCCTTGCCCCTTCCTGTAACGACGAATCTAATAAGAGAGGAACAATGCCCCCCGCGTTGTGTAAAGACACCCATAAAATCTTATCGTGATGGCTAAAACAGGCTTCAACAGGCTTTTCAGCGAAAGAGGCAAGTATGGGCTTATTTAAGACGTAATCCCAACCGCTAGCCTTGGTCGGTCGGAAACTAATGATCCGCAGTAATTTTTTATCCTCCCTGCCATATTCATAAATACTCATCCCCTCGAGGTTAAGCGCATATAATTTTGTACCTGTACGATTAAACAATACAGATTTAACCCCCCATGATGCAGGCAAGTCTGTAGTTTGAGTAAACGTTAACCAGGAATAGGGTTTAACGGACACCATTGCAGCTGTATCCTGCTGAATGTGATGCTGAAACTTCCCGGAGTGATAGCGTTTAGTGGTGACTATGATATCTCCGTTCCAGCAAAGCCTGTATATTAGCGATAGAAAAACAAGCACTAAACACGTTTTCATGTTGTCTCATTCTACGATTATTTTTGACCTTTTAATACCTCTTCATAAACCGCAATACGGTGAGTTCTGACCTTATAGGGGATTTTGTCGATGCTGTTACTTACCTGGAAACCAATAGCGTGTGACTCTTTCACTGGCATATGGCAATCAATACAGTTTTTAGCTAAAAGAGCCATATCCATGTTTTCAATGGGATCATGTTTTAAGTCCTGATGACAACTCATACATTGCTGAGCGTATATACCGGCGTCAGCTTTTTTTGTGCTATGCACATCATGACAAGATACGCATTCTGCTTTTCCTATTTTAAAACAAGCACTGGCTTCTAGTAATTGTTTTTGGTTACCATGTACATCAGGTTCTTTTCCAGTGAACGCACTATATTGAGGCAGGCTTTTTAAAGTGTCACCGGGTTTAAAAGCAAATGTAGAAGTAAGTGTTTGCAGTTCCGCACCGGAGTGACAAACACCACACATATCAATTCTTCTGGCTAAAGGCAGAGATTTGTAACTCACCATCGCTTGCGCTTTTTTAACTTCCGGGTTTTCCTGGTGAAATTCTACATGTTTTGCCGCCGGCCCATGGCAGCGTTCACAATCAATTCCCGCAATTAAAGATCCTTTAACAAACTCTTCTTCTATGTTTAAATCATTTGTCTGAACTATTTTCTTATCCACATACGAGCTGTGACATTCTAAACAGCGTGCAATAATGGGCCTGCCGAAATAAATCTGTTCTTCAGGAAAACCCGGACTATTAACCCATTGGTGTTCTTTGGTTAAATAATTTAAAGGCATCTGCATCAGTTTATTTCCATACCAATAGGCAAATGTATAAGCGCTTAAACCTGCACCAAATACAAAATCCGTTCGTTCGGCCTTGACCTCTGACCCACTGAGGTATGCAACTTGAAACAAGCCGCCATCGCGTTTTTCAATACCCACCCTGGTTTTCTCATTAAAAACAAACTCCCCTTCCGGTATATTTAAACTGTCTGTTGCACTACTGCCGGATAAAAATTTAGAAGTTTTAAAGTGCGCATTATGGACGTATGAATCGTTTATCCCCTGGTGACAACTTTTACAAGTTGTACTACCAGCATAAGCTGGCCCCCTGCTATCCGCTTTTTCCGAGATCTGGGTACATTGCACAATTACAATCACGATTGTGGCCAGTATAAAAGTCAATAGTACAAAGCGCCTTTGGCCCATGAATAATTTGGTTAACTATAATTTGGTTAGGTATTAAAATGGAACTATTTATAAATTTACTGGAAACTTAATTAATATACAAGTATGAAATCTATAGGAGAGAAAGAATCTCGGGTGTAAAATGAACAGGTACTAAAGGAAGATCATTTTCATCGGTAGCTGCTGCATTGATGGCCTCAGCTACATCCATCCCTTTTACTACTTCTCCAAATACAGTATAATCGCCATCAAGATGCGGCGTGCCGCCAATAGTTTTATAAACCTCACGTTGCTGTACAGAGAACTTCTTGCCCTTCTTTTGCTCCAATAAATTCAATTGGTCATCAGTAATTTTTTTACCCGATACCAGGTAAATTTGTGTGAGGTAAGAACTCTTTTCAGGATTGTCGTTTCTGCCAGCGCCCAGTGCTCCCTTCTTATGGTATAGGGATGGAATAAGCTCAGCTTCAGTACGTTTTAAGGGAGCCTCAGGATTTATTTTTTCTCTATTCAGGATGGTTTCATCCAGCTCGCCGCCCTGGCTAACAAATCCTTTGATTACCCGGTTAAAGGCTGCCCTGTTAAATAACCCCTGGTTAATGCTTTTTAAAAAGGCATCCCTGTGTTTCGGGGTTTCATCGTATAAGCGCAAAATAATATCTCCTTTTGTTGTTTTTAGCCGAACAAAAGCAGGCTGAGCGTAGGTTGCTAAAAAGGTGAAGTATAATAGAAACGTGAGTCCAGGCGCCTTCATAGGATATTGATTGTTGCTGTAAGAATCAAATATACATTTGACTGGGCATATTCAGTCGGATTTTATTTGCATGATTCCTTTTGCTTCACAACAGATTAAAATATCGTTTTATAAATAGTCCTGATACTCGAAATGATGACCAGCACGCCTACGGAGATGAGAATAGTTTTAGTGTTTAGCCTGCCTGCTAGTCTGGCCGCGATTGGTGCCGCTACCAATCCACCAACAATTAAACCGGCTATGGTTTGCATGTGACTTGTGCCTAAAAGAATGAAAAACGTAAGCGCACTTCCAAAAGTCACAAAAAACTCTGTTAAACTAACTGTACCGATAATATACCTTGGTGTTTTACCTTTAGCAATTAAAGTACTGGTCACCAATGGTCCCCATCCACCACCGCCAAAAGAATCAAGAAATCCACCAGCGCCGGCCAGCCAGCCAGCATTTTTCACTTTTCTGTTTTCATTTCTTTTTTTGAAGGCACTATAGAGTATACGGGCACCCAATAAAAGGGTATACACTGACAACACGGGGCGCAAATAGGCACCATATTCTTCACCGAGGTACACCAATAATACGGCACCAATCACTGCACCCAACACCCCAGGAAGTAACAGGGTTTTGAATAACTTCTTGTTAATATTTCCGAATTTATAATGGCTAAAGCCTGATGCACCACTTGAAAACATCTCTGCGGTATGGATACTTCCACTTATCGCCGCCGGATTTAGACCGGTGGAAAGCAACACAGTAGTGGAAATAACGCCATAACCCATTCCCAAAGCCCCGTCTACCAGTTGCGCTACGAAACCCGCCAACACCATCCATCCAAAAAGTGCATCTAGTTCTATCTGACTCGTATACGTCCAGAAATCCGTAAAGAGACTATCTAAGGGATAATAGGTAGATATAGCATGCCCAATTAAAAAGAAAGCCAATGCAAACAAACACCTTGCTGCAAATTTCTTCCAGTATTTCTCATCACGTGCGCTTTGTCCCTTAGCCACTACTGTTTTCACCTTTTTCTCCGGAATCAGTGAAATGAGAACGTCATATTCTGAGGCTATATGCTTAATTTTTGGAGTTAGTCCGCTAGCTGTATCTTTTAGTATAATTAAATCATGTGCAGCAATTAATTCTGGTGAATAAGGCAGATCATTACTTTTGAAAGTTCCATCTTCTTTCAGTACTTCTGTATCAATATCCTTATTGCGTTGTTCTAATATCGCTAAAGCATCGGCAATCTCCACGCTCTCTCCTACCAGTAAAACTCGGTAGCTTTCTTTCTCTAAGACTTTCTCCTCAAGGGTATTTTGATACTTTATTTGAGCCATTTGTATTGCTGCTTTTACACTATTCGGGTAAAGATATAATTAAATCTACTAAATCAATAGAATTTAAAGTGTTTTTTTAAATGTTTTGTATCATAAAATATAATATTGAATCGCATTTTAATACAAGATATAATTCTATTTTATTAAACAATAGGTTTTTATTATTAACCATAAGAACTTAATAACCAAATAATTACTGATTACTCCACCTGTCTTTCGCCGATGTCCTTATAAAAAAAAACAGGCAGTTATATTTTTAACTGCCTGTTTTAGGATTGAAATTATGGTCTACTAAACGTTCTTATCACATCCAATTTGAGTTATTATTATTTGGGTAAGTCGTAACCATTATGGTAAGGGGCCATTAAAAATTGGTCATTGATTTTTTGATTAGTAAACAGATGAGTATCTGCATCCCATGTTAATTTTTCACCGCTACGGTAGGCAATATTTCCCATTTGGGCTACCGTAGCAACATGTGCACCAGCCTGGATGGAACAGTTCAATTCCTCTTTTTTTCTTGACCTGATGCATTGAAAGAAGTTGATCATGTGATTGTTAAGTCCATTATCTGCCGATTTCACCAAAGGCTTGCTGACCTTATTACCACTTTGCTTTTCTTCAATAACTTCCCAGCCGCCCCGATCCAGAATTAAGGTTCCGTTGTTCCCAATGTAAGCAATTCCATGATTTCTATTATATGACCCATTGTCAATCCCCATGGCCGAATCCCAGACCATGTTGAATTTATCAAATTCATATAGTGTCGTCAGCGTATCTGGTGTTTCCTCATATAAATCAGGATAAGCAAAGCGCCCCCCCAATGCGGAAATAGTTTTTGGAATTGGTGACCCCATACCCAGGAGCCCATAATCCAATAAATGTACTCCCCAGTCAGTCATCAATCCACCGGCATAATCCCAAAACCACCTGAAATTGAAATGATATCTGCTGGAATTGAAGGGCCGTTTTTTAGCAGGACCTAACCATAAGTCGTAATCTACGCCCGCCGGAGGTAAAGTATCCGGAACCACAGGACCGGGTTTCATCCAACCCTGATAACACCACACTTTAACTGTTCTGATATTCCCAAGCTGTCCTGTTTTTACAAAATCGACGGCATCTTTAAAATGCTGCTGACTGCGTTGCCATTGTCCTGCTTGTACTACTTTATTATATTTTACCTGCGCATCAACCATTTTACGGCATTCCATAATTGAATTCCCAACAGGTTTTTCTACATATACATCTTTTCCAGCCTCACAAGAATGGATCATCATTAAAGCATGCCAATGATCAGGTGTACCTATAATCACCGCATCAATATCCTTTCTATCTAATAAGGAACGATAATCTTTATAAGCTTTAACTTTTGCAGCATCAACCTTTAAGGCTTTAAGTTCCGACATTCGCTTATCAAGCACATTTTTATCTGAGTCACATAAAGCCACTAAATTAACCCCAGGCACCCTCAATGCAGCTTTTAAGTTTTCCCATCCCATCCCATTAATGCCAATTACACCAATATTGATCTGGTCATTGGCACCAAAAGTCTGTTCATAAATGGCATACACGGGGTTGTCCAGTGCGGAGAGTAATATGGCGCTGCCCAGGGTCCCGGCGCTATTACGAATGAAATTTCTACGGTTTAACATCTGGTTTACTTTACAGGTTCATACTTCATGTAAATTACAAAATAAAAGAATAAAGAACCACTCTAGATCCACCCTAACTTTAATATAAGCTGACGATAACATCATCACCATTCAAAAACAGTATATATTAATGACTAAAGTATTGGAATATATAAAACCTAAGCGGGCTTTAGGATGTTATAAAATTATCATGGATACGTATGAAAAACACTCAGCCATAAATACCATCATGGTTTTAACCGAACTGGATAAGAGTGCAAAAATTGCAGCAGAATATGCTTTGACCCTGGCGCAAGAGTTGAAAGCTAATATCCTTTTATACAATTCATTTTTATCGCAGTCTTCGCCATTTGAACCCCTACCGGGAGATACAAATACCACCTACATTATAAAAAACAGTTATGAGTATCTCGAAAAAGAAGTCAAAAGATTACAAGGGATATTAAGTTCCAATCAGCTTTCTTTTAATCCTGATATTTTCTATCTGAGCGAAGAAGGTGAATTAGCGGATAATATTTTTAATGTATTAAAAAAAGAGAGTGTGATGATGATTGTAAAAGGTGGCTGTTTTGATCATGACGAAGACGATCTTTTGGGTAATGAGTTTCAGACCATTTTGAAAAGAGTGCGTCTACCAGTCCTTATCGTGCCTGAATATGGAAAATAATATTTTTTTATCCGTGTATAGCTTCCTTATTACCAAAGCTTTGAATAAGCTCTCCTTCAAAATCAAGCCATTCCTCCCATCTTTTATCTACATCCACATCTATGGTGTATTTTCTGGCGAAATTTAAAAAGGTCGTATAATGATTCGCTTCAGATACCATGAGGTCATAATAGAATTTTGCCAATTCCTGATCCTTGATATTTTGATACAGTACACGGAAACGCTCACAGCTTCTTGCTTCAATCATTGCAGCAAATAACAGGCGATCTATAAAGGCTGAGTTTCTGCTTCCATCTTTACGGCTAAATTTCACTAATCGCCCTACATAATCATCCTTACGCTCACGCCCTAGTGTGTATCCCCTTTTTTTGATGATATCAACGACCATTTGGAAGTGCTGCATCTCCTCAATGGCAATAGCGGTCAATTCTTCAACCAGATCCATGTGCTCAGAATTATTTGCGATCAGCGTGATGGCATTCGTTGCTGCTTTTTGTTCACACCAGGCGTGATCCGTCAAGATCTCTTCTAAATTTGATTCAGCAATATTTGCCCACCGCGGGTCTGTCAATAGTTTTAATCCAAGCATAAGGTTAACATTAAGTTCGTTCTGCAAAATTAGGAATAATCCAAGTGATTCAAAATTGTGCTTTAAAAACCGCTAATTTGCATAAATTTAAGAGGAATGGACGTGAAAAGAATTTTAATCATTGGATTTGTATGGCCGGAGCCAAAATCTTCGGCGGCAGGCACACGAATGATTCAGTTGATTAATTTATTTCTTTCTCAGGGATACGAAGTAATTTTTGCCTCTGCTGCATCAAAAAGTGAGTTCAGCCATAACCTGGATGAGCTAGGGGTTGAGGAAAAGGAAATTAAACTTAACGACTATAGTTTCAACCTTTTTTTGAAGGATATTTATCCAAACGTCGTGCTTTTTGATCGTTATATGGTTGAGGAACAATTTGGCTGGAGAGTAAGCCAGGAATGTCCGGATGCGATGAAAATACTAGATACGGAGGATCTTCATTGTTTACGTCATGCCAGGCAACTGGCCATCAAAACAGGGGGCTCATTAGCTGAAATGGATCTATATTCTACAATGGCTAAACGGGAGATTGCCTCGATTTTACGTTGTGATTTATCACTGATCATCTCAGAAGTTGAGATCAATCTTCTTCAGGAAAAATATCATGTCGATTCTACGTTGATCTATTATTTGCCATTTTTGGAGCATCCGTTGACGGAAGAAAGAGTTTTAGACTGGAGAACTTTCGAACAGCGTGAGGGATTTGTATTTATCGGCAATTACCTACATGAGCCGAATTGGCATACACTTCAAATGCTAAAGACCGTGATATGGCCCGATCTCAGAAAAAGGCTTCCTGCTGCCGGCATGCACATTTATGGTGCTTATCCAACTCAAAAAGTGATGCAATTACACAACCAGAAAGAACGATTTTATGTTCATGGGCGTGCTGAAAATGCCCGCGACGTGATCGCAAGTCATAAAGTATTGCTCGCTCCGATACAATTTGGTGCGGGTGTTAAAGGTAAGTTTATTGATGCGATGCAGGTAGGTACACCAGCCGTAACTACCTCTTTAGGGTCAGAAGCAATGAAAGGTGCTTTGGAATGGAATGGGGTTATAGCTGACGACCCAAACGTCTTTATCACTCAGGCAGTTGAGTTATATCAAAATAAGCAATTTTGGCAGCAGGCTCAACTGCATGGTATAAAGATCATTAATGAACGTTATGCAAAATTAGGAGACGGACAATCATTTATTGCACAGCTTCAGGTGCTGGCATCAGATTTAAAAGCCCACAGGAACCATAATTTTATTGGTCAAATTTTACAGCACCACACGGCTAACAGTACAAAATATATGTCTATGTGGATTGAAGAAAAAAACAAAGACAAATGAAACGATTCTGCTGTCTGGCATACAACCTGACTTATAAAGCTGTGGCCCCATGTCAGAATCCCATTATGCCGGCTTTTTAAGGATTTATATTCCAGCCATGTGCACGATCTCTTACCAATTTAATTGCCTGTAGAACATCCTGTAAGGCGTATCACTGAGATCGCTGCTTTTTGCATTGAGTATTATCTTTAAAGTAAGACTTCTTCTTTTGCATTTATAGCTAAAACAAAAAAGTTGCAAACTAGGGTAAGAATCAATATTTACATAAGTCTTCTGTAAAGAATAAGAAACCTTAAAAATTAAGTGGCTGTATCACTATGACACAGCCACTTAATGTATATCGTTTTATGATTCGGCTTTTACTTAGCTGGAGTAATTACAATTTTTCTAAATTCAATCGGTCCATGATCTCCCTGGATATAAAGAGGTCCTGGTTCACCTTCATTGCTGTCAAGGGAACCGCCTGTTATTCCGGGAATTTCCTGGTTACTAATCACTGTTTTGCCATTCGCAACAACAGTAACCATACGGCCAACCAATGTAATTTCAAAAGTCTGCCATTGATCAGGGCCAAGGGCAGTAATTTCACTAGGCGTTAAAAAGCCATATATTCCACCATATAGCACGCTTGAGGGATGTGCATCCTTTGGACTGTCTTCAATCTGAACTTCATGACGTCCTCTTAGATATACACCACTGTTACCTCCTTTTTTATATTTAAATTCTATCAATAATTTAAAATCGGTAAATTTTTGATCAGATATTAAATTAGCGCCGGAACGCGGACTTGTTAGAATGCCATTTTTAACCACCCATTGGTTTTCACCTAAAGCTTTCCAGCCACTAAGATCCTTTCCGTTAAAAAGATTAACGGGTTTGCCCCATGCTACTGTTCCTGTTCTTTTTAGATAGGGTGCCTTAACCCCCTTCCAATTGTATTTTTTTCCATCACTGGTCACAATCGTACCACGAATTCCTGCACCTGCCAACTCTCCTTCAATCACGAAATCCTGATCGCCTTCCTCCCACTGTGGCGGAATCTTAAAACTAAACTTCCCCTGGTCAAAATTAATTTTAGCCACTGGCCGTGCACTGCCAGTTACGCCTACAAAGGTACCAACTAAGGTCTTTGTTCCAGAAAGCTTAACTTCTAACCAGGAAGGAGAAGGTTTACCATTTTCATCCATGGTGATGTCCCAACGTCCTATTAAATCATTAGCTGATACGATCCGTTGAACACTGGTTGATGGGGAAAGCGTTGCAAACAGCATATTTGCTGATCCTAACGTCAATAAACTGCTTATGCCCAATACAAGAAACTTCTTTTGCATACGAATTAAATTATAATTGTATGGTAAGATAGGACTTATTCGCTTTTCGCCAAAGATATTTCTGAAAAGCTTGTGGAAAACATACCCGGCATCTATCAGCTATTAACGTAAGTACGCTTACATTTAACTGCCGAGAAATATACCCAAGCTATATAAAACAACTGCATTGGAATCCTATACCATAAATAGCCGGGGCCCTCGCCATCGTATGTCGCTTTTTGAAGATCTATATGGTTCATTGCAGCATAGATGTTTGAAGGGAGTATCATGATAAAAAATAGGATGAGCAACAAACCGGTTATCACCTGGAATTTGCGTAACAAAAGGCCAATTGCAGCCAGCAGTTCCAAAACCCCTGTCAGATAAATAAGTTCAGCCTTAAAAGGTATAAAGTCCGGTAACATCATTGACATTCCTTTATTAAAAATAAAGTGTGCCACAGCGGTCAGTAGCAGCATTGTAGACATGGCAATGCGGCCAGCTAATGCGAAATGATACTCCTTCTTGGTTATTTTCATAATAACCAGCGACATACAAAACACGCCTAATAGTGTTATTCCAGTTTCCATATCTTTAATTTTATTTGACGAAGTTAGAGAAAACTGAAAGTCGAAAAAATGAACCTGGGTTAATAAATGCGTTTGCGGATCCTGCTTAGTGATTGGGGCTTAATACCGATATAAGAGGCAATGTATTTTAAAGGAATTTTTTGTATCAATAGCGGCTGTTCTGTAAACAATTTAAGGTAACGTTGTTCAGCTGTATCATTCAGCAAAGAAAGCTCGCGCTTAAAACTTTGAAGGAACAAACCTTCGCCGGCATGCCTTCCAATCGTATTCCCGATGGCTGTCTCTGCATAAATAGCCTGGAGATCCTCATAATTCAAACGCCAGAGAATGGTTGGTGTAAGGGTTTCTACATGGTAAGTACAAGGTATTTGAGTTAAAAAAGAATCATAAGCACTTACAAAATGATCATGAAATAGGAGACTAAAGGTAAGGTCATTATCTTCTTTGGGGATATAAAAACGGATGATTCCTTGTTCTATAAAGGAGAGGTAGTTTTCTTTCTCCCCTGTTTTCAATAACAAAGCCTTTTTTGGGTACGTTTGTTTCTTTAGTTTTGAAGAAAAAATCTCCCAATCAGCATCAGAGACTTTGCCCATTTCTTCAAGCTTTTTCCTTATTTGGTCCATTTATAATGGTTGGTTGTTAACAGGCAAATTAAAAGAAATTATTATCATCGTTGGCTGTAAAATGTAAGAATAAATTAAAACCACTTTTCAAGAAATGCACTGCCATTTTTGAACATAAACTTATCAATGATCTCTGCTGCACTATGTTCAATTTTTGGGTAAGCTAATAGAACACTAGCCAATTCAACTTTTAGTGCCTGTGCAAAGGAAGCAAACGCTGTGGAATTGCGACAACATTGTAGCGTTTCAATCAAGCCGTCGAAATCGGATCCAATACAAATATTGTCCCAAGGATGCGACATTCCTTCCCAGTCAGTAATTTGCCAAATTCTAATCAATTGGTTAACTACCAGCCTTATATGATGTTTATATTCAATAGCGTTTACCTCTTTTTTATATGTGGAAAATATCTCGGTCAACTCTTCATCTACGGCTCTTAAATCATCAATTTCCTGCGGTTCTGGATTGATGGTTTTGAGCATTAAATTACCATTATCAATATCGCCCGCATCAAAGTGTTCAAATAATTCTTCAATCTTCTCATTGGCCCGTGCGGAAGTTAGTAGTTCATATTCTTCATGACTATAAAAATCCTTGTGTAAATCACTCGGGTTACCTTTCCCACCAAGTATCCGTACATCCATGGAAATGCCAATCAGTCCATTACTTTCCAGTATTTCACGGATGTCTTCATTGTAAAAATTTATAGAAAGGGGAAAGAAATACGTACCCTCCAATTCCCCTCTATTTTTTAGCCATGCAACCTTGTACCCATAACTTTTCTTCCGCGGATTAATGATACCCCTGTTACTTGTAAAAACAGTCCAGCTCTCCCCTGCCAATCCTATATGGCTGGCAATGATGGGCAAGTCCGGAAAGTTCTGTTTACGGTATTTGTAGAAGATTCTTCTGCTCACCAGGCTCATGTGTTTAACGTCTATCAACACATTTTTTTTTAAGGCATTTACCATCAATCGTTTGCCGTACGCAGTGATACCGATACCTTTAGGTAGCAATGGTCCTTTGCTGAGTAACTTATTTCCATAAGCATGTGTCATGAACTCATTAGGGGTTAAATGTGCAGGGGTTAAATACAACACTTTATACCCCTTATCAATGAACGCGTTGAAATTCCGGATGACGTTTTCTATATTCTTTATTTTATTTTTGAGGTCGTAAAAAGCATGTCCACCTTCAAAATTGAATACCACATGTAGAGTATCTGCATCTTTGGCATCGTAATCCGCCCAACGTTGCAGAAATTTTATTTTTTTTGCAGGGTCAATCTGATCTTCAATCCCTGGTCCTGCAGTAATATTGGCAAACTCCTGGAAAAAAACTTCCTGATAAGAGACGGTCAAAGTAGCCATCTCTTCTAATCTGTTCCTGTCTATTAAACCCTGAAATACGATTGAACCAATTTTCAATAAAAACTGATCCAATATGCCAATTTCAGGGGGATAAAGGGTTAAACAAACCAAGTTGACTTCGCCTTCCTGTATGATTTGTTTAAATGAGCATTGAGATTCCAGGATATCCCCAATGACATGATCCGGAGGGCTTATATCTCTCCACACAGATAACTGATTTCCATCCTGAGGCAGAAAAAGTGTCTTTAATCCAGGATGACAATGAAGATCAAAAAAAGCCATAATTTCTACCAGTTATCTGTGTGGAAAGGCGCTGCAGGCAAACCTTCCACATTATAGAGGTTATCGTGCCCAATAGGCCAGTCGTTTTAGCCTAATTTTAATCTATCTCGACCTCTTAGCTCCTTTCGGCCATTTCTTTTACTTTATCAAGTGCCAGCGGCCAGGTCTTTAACATGTATTCCTTATAATCATCATTTATATCGATATCTACCCTTAATTCGGTTTTCCCATCCACTGTATTAAGGGTGTAATTTTCCAGTGAACCGGCCCATTCCTTAACCGCTTCACTCTCCAGGTCCTCTACTCCATCTTTATACTCACCAAGGTGCCTGATGGATAAAAATTCATTTGGAATGTTTTCAGCAATCTCAGAAACCATTCCTGAACCTTGTCCATCTAGAAAAAGTGTTTTGCTGCCTTTTTGCCAATCTGTTTTCACGCTTGAACCTTCAGCAAAAGGTGCTGTCCATTTCGGATAAGTATCTGTGCCAAGAAGCACATCCCATACTTTTTCCCGCGCTGCGTTAATAGTGATTTTAAATTGCTGCCTTTCCATGATATCTTAATTTTTTACAAATTATTCTTAAACGGTTAATTAAAGATAATATAAATTACAAGATCTATCCTACTTCCAATTACCCATTTGCCATCATGCCATACTTGCAGTTCCAACGATTTTGAACGACCAAATGAACCTGCTCTTCTGATTACAGATCATTCCAGCTTCAGTTATTGTTGCGGCGATATTTAAAATCGTTTATGAATCTTTGAATAATAACCTTTAAATTCAAACAGCCAATATAAATAAACTTGTTTCCTGGAAACGCCATCATCAGCTTACAAATAGCATTGAACCGAGTTCGAGTATAACTTGTGAAAACTTCATAACCTAAAAAACAAATGATATAACTATGAAAAATTTTAAAATTTACTTAGGTCTGCTCTTATTCTCCCTTACTTTTCAATCCTGCTTCCAACAGAAGCCACAGATAAGTCAAACTGCCAGAGAAATATGGCCGGTTGAAAAGGCAAATGAATGGTATGCCAAATGGGGATGGCTGAGGGGCAGTGATTTTATACCAAGCACGGCAATTAACCAATTGGAAATGTGGCAGGCAGATACATTTGATCCTGCTACAATTGACAAAGAATTGGGATGGGCGGAAGGAATAGGAATGAATTCCATGCGTGTATATCTACATCACCTGGCATGGCAACAAGATAGAGAGGGATTTAAAAAGCGGGTTTCAAATTATCTTGACATTGCCGAAAAACACAAGATATCTACGATGTTCGTGTTTTTTGACGATTGCTGGAACCCTACCTACAAAGCAGGGAAACAACCGGAGCCAAAACCAGGCATACACAATTCAGGTTGGGTAAGAGATCCCGGAGACTTATTGTTTTCGGATTCTACCCTTACAGACACCCTGGAAGTTTATGTAAAAGATATTTTAAACACCTTTAAAGAGGATAAACGTATCGTACTTTGGGATTTATACAATGAACCTGGAAATTCCGGATATGGGAACAAAAGCATGCCACTATTAAAAAAGGTTTTCGAATGGGCGCGTACGGTGAATCCAAGTCAGCCGCTATCTGTTGGGGTATGGAACCTCTCCTTAAAAGAGCTTACAGATTATCAGATCAAAAATTCAGACATCACCACTTATCATAATTATGGTGATGTGAAAGATCATCAAAAATGGATTGATACATTAAGATCCGTTTCAAAGCGGCCACTGATCTGTACGGAATATATGGCCAGATCCAGGAACAGTCTGTTCAGTAACATTATGCCTTTGCTAAAACAGGAAAACATTGGCGCTTATAATTGGGGCTTAGTAGCAGGAAAAAGCAACACAATCTATGCCTGGGACATGCCGATCAAAGATGGAAAAGAACCCAGATTATGGTTTCATGATATCTTTTATAAAGATGGCAGACCTTATAAACAGTCAGAAATTGATTCCATTAAAATGTTGACAGGAAGAAAATAACTCTTCACCAAAACATTCTTTTTATGAATAATTAAATAATTAAATTAGAGCATACGAATAAGTATAGGGCCATTGATCATGGCTTCATTTTCTTAGGGAAAACAAAATATATACTGATGAAGAAGTATATCCTTTTCATAGTTGTTTTTAGTATGCTCCATAACATTAGTGCACAAGAAACGGGCACGGTGTTAACCATAGAGGAATGCTATGCGCTTGCGCAGGCGCAGTATCCTTTATCGAAAAAAAGGGATCTGATGAAGAAGAGCAGTGAATTCACCATAGGAAACCTCTCTAAAGGATATTTACCACGGTTTGATATATTTGGCCAGGCAAGCTACCAATCTGAAGTCACTAAAGTACCTGTCAGTACACCGGGATTAAATATACCTGAACTCAACAAAGACCAATACAAACTCTATGGAGAGTTTAACCAGTTGTTGTATGATGGCGGGATCATTAAACAACAAAAACTAGCTGCTGCAGCACAACTAAAAGTTCAGGATCAGCAAATTCAGGTTGAACTATACCAGCTTAAGGAAAGAATCGCTGACCTTTACTTTGGCATTTTGGTAATTAACGAACAACTGAAACAAAATCAGCTTTTAAAAAATGACATACAGATAGGGATAAACACAGTTTCAGCACAACTCAAAAATGGAACAGCCTATCGAAGCAGTGTCGACTTGCTTAGGGCCGAGTACCTTAAAGCTGAACAGCAGGCGATAAGTATCCGGAGTTATAAAAAGGCCTATGCAGCGATGCTGGGCCTTTTTATTAATCGAGAGGTCCGGATGAACACACTGTTGAAAGTTCCCACTCCGCCCCTCCTTTCATTGGAAATCAACCGGCCCGAACTTAACTTCTTTAATTACAGTGGACAAAGCTTTGAACTTGATAAGAAGTCTATTAACGCAGGGAACAGGCCTAAATTAAACCTCTTTTTCCAGGGAGGAATAGGAAATCCAGCCCTAAATTTTCTTAAAGAAGCCTTTGAACCTTATTATATAGGTGGTATCAGATTAGCATGGTCTTTTACAGGATTTTACACTTCGAAAAAGCAGCAGCAAATTATAGACCTCAAAATCCAGGAGATAGAAACAGAAAAAGAAACTTTCCTTTTCAATACCACCCAGGCGGTTAAGCAGCAGGAAGCAGAAATAAGTATGCTTAACGAGTATCTGGTATCTGACGATGAGATCATTACCTTAAGAAATAATGTTAAAAAAGCCGCTCTGGCACAACTTGAAAACGGTGTCATTAGTCCCGCGGATTATTTGAAGGAAGTCAACGAGGAAAACCAGGCCGTACAAAATAAAATTATCCATCAGACAGAATTACGCTATGCACAATTCAAACATCAGTTAATCACAGGCAATTAACCCATAAAAATAGCACGATATAAAAAGCTTCTTTATGATAGCCTCATCATCATTCAAAACAATTCAAATGAAAACACTATGGCTAACGGCATTATCCGCATTGCTCTTTTCCTGCAACGGCAATCAGACGGAATTTGATGCAACAGGAACTTTTGAGGCTGTGGAAACGATCATCCCCGCTGAAGCCAGTGGAATTATCGAAGCACTTGATGTGGAAGAAGGACAAAACCTGCTGGAAGGCCAGGTAGTTGGGTTTATAGATACCACACAACTCTCCCTAAAAAAAGACCAGCTTTTTGCACAAATAAAAGCGGTACGAAGTAGAAAACCTGATTCACAGTCGCAACTCGACATTTTCAGGGAACAGTTGCAGCAAGCAAGGGTTGACCAGCAACGCATGCAAAACCTGCTCAAGGCTGATGCTGCCACCCAAAAACAAGTGGATGATGCCAATACCCGCGTCGCTATCCTGGAGAAGCAAATTAAGGCCAGGGAAACAGAATTAAACATCAGTACCACGGGCATAGATGAAGAAGCCCAAACGTTGAATGTGCAGATCAAACAGGTAGACGACCAGTTAAAAAAATCAAAAATTGTCAACAATATAAAGGGAACTGTAATTAGTAAGTATGCGGAGAAAGGTGAAATGGCCTTCCAAGGCAAACCATTATATAAAATAGCTGATTTGAGATCACTGATCCTTCGGGTGTATGTCAGTGGTGAGCAATTGCCGGTCATCAAACTGAATGAAAGGCTCAGGGTTTTCGTTGATGCTGAAAACGATAGTTACCGGGAATACCCGGGTGTTGTACAATGGATAAGTGACAAAGCAGAATTCACCCCAAAAACTATTCAGACCAAAGACGAACGTGCCAACCTGGTATACGCTGTGAAAGTCAAAGTTAAAAACGATGGATTCCTTAAAATTGGAATGTACGGAGAAATTAAGCTTTAAATTATGGAGGCCGTCATTGTAAATAGGATTATTAAAACCTATGATAAAGGAAAAAAGAAAGCCGTCAATAACGTATCTTTTTCGGTGGGCCAAAGTGAACTTTTTGGGCTCATCGGTCCGGATGGTGCCGGCAAAACCAGTATCTTCAGAATATTAACGACACTATTGCTTCCCGATAGTGGAGCCGCCACAATTCACGGTCTCGACGTCATCAAAGACTTCAAAACCCTGAGAAAAAGCATAGGATATATGCCCGGTAGGTTTTCCCTTTATGAAGATTTAACCGTACATGAAAACCTTACCTTCTTCGCTACGTTGTTTAACACCACATTGGCAGAAAATTACAATGTAATAAAAGAAATTTATGTACAAATTGAGCCTTTCAGGGATCGCAGAGCGGGGAAACTTTCCGGCGGAATGAAGCAAAAACTTGCTTTATGTTGTGCGCTCATCCACAAGCCTGACATCCTGTTTTTAGATGAACCCACTACCGGCGTAGACCCAGTATCCAGAAAAGAGTTTTGGGAAATACTGAAAAGACTCAAAGAGCAACACATCACTATCATCGTATCAACTCCTTATATGGATGAAGCAAATCTTTGTGACCGGATCGCGCTGCTTCAGGAAGGAAATATTCTGTCAATAGACACCCCCAAAAATATTATCGACAGCTATCCGAATGAACTATTTGCCATAAAAGCCGATCGAATGCACCAGTTGCTGCTGGTTTTAAAAGTATATCCCCGGCGAAATGAAAGCTATGCCTTTGGCGAATATGCCCATTTTACATTCAAAGGTAAGTCTGATCCCCAGCATTTAGAGCAGTTTCTACTCAACAATGGCTTAAAGGAAATTCAAATCAAGGACGCTGCAGTATCCATTGAGGATAGCTTTATTAACCTCATGGCATAGTCAACAGACATCTACAAAACAACTTGATCATGAATAGAAAGGTAATTCAATGCAAAGGACTAACAAAGCGGTTTGGGAGTTTCACGGCGGTAGACCATGTTACATTTGAAGTGGATAAAGGAGAAATTTTTGGTTTTCTCGGAGCCAATGGCGCTGGGAAGACAACTGCAATGCGCATGCTTTGCGGCTTATCGGTACCCACCTCAGGTGAAGCCACTGTAGCAGGTTTTGATGTATACAGGCAGTCGGAAGAAATTAAGAAAAAGATCGGATATATGAGTCAGAAATTTTCGTTATATAATGACCTCAGTGTTAAGGAGAATATCCATTTCTTTGGCGGTATCTACGGCCTTACAGTCTCGGAAATAAAGCTTCAGGGTACAAAACTCCTCGAGCGACTGGGCATGGAAGACCAGGCTAAAAAGCGGGTAGCGGCACTTCCTTTGGGATGGAAACAAAAACTGGCATTTTCTACTGCAATTATTCACCGACCAGAAATTGTTTTCCTTGATGAACCTACCGGTGGTGTTGACCCAGTAACCCGACGACAGTTCTGGGATTTAATCTATGAGGCCGCTGGCAACGGAATCACCATTTTTGTCACCACCCATTATATGGACGAGGCTGAATATTGCAATCGGGTTTCCATCATGGTCGACGGCAAAATAGAAGCGCTTGATGTACCTGCGCTTCTCAAAAAAAAATATGGGCTAAGCACCATGGACGATGTATTTTATCATTTAGCCAGGGAAGCAGAACGGGCTGAATAAATGAAAAATCATGAAACAGTTTTTGACATTCGTAAAAAAGGAATTTTTACACCTGCTGCGCGACAGGAAGACCTTGCTAATTCTGTTTGGCATGCCTGTCGTCCAAATATTGATTTTTGGCTTTGCACTTAGCAACGAAGTTAAAAACGCTGATATCGTGATCATTGACAACGCTAAAGATATTGCCTCACAAAAGATTACAGCTAAGATTGAAGCCAGTAAATACTTCGAGATCAATAAAACGCTACAGGGGCACCAGGAGCTTGAGGCTGCGTTTAAAAGCGGAAAAATCAAGATGGCGGTAATTTTCCCTAATGACTTCAACGGTAGTTTAATGCACCAGGGTAAAGCACAAATACAAGTCATCGCGGATGCCTCAGATCCAAATACGGCAACAACACTAATCAGCTATGTTTCTGCCATTATCAATGATTACCAGTCATCAGATACACAGCCAACCACAAGACCTTATCTGATACAGCCCGCGATAAAAATGTTATATAATCCCCAGCTTAAGGCTGCGCCAAATTTCGTCCCTGGGGTGATGGCATTGGTACTCATGCTGATCTGCGTCATGATGACTGCAATTTCTATTGTAAAGGAAAAAGAAACAGGAACAATGGAGGTCTTATTAGTATCACCTTTTAAGCCCATCATGGTCATCATTTCCAAGACGGTGCCCTATTTGCTGCTTTCTACTATAAACGTAACCTCCATCCTTTTGCTCAGTGTGTTTTTGCTGGATCTACCCGTTAACGGTAGCCTATTGCTTTTCTATGCAGAAAGTATGTTGTTTATCATCACTTCGCTATCGCTGGGCATATTCATATCGATTAAAGCAGATACACAGCAAGCAGCCATGTTAACGTCTTTAATGGGTATGCTCTTGCCAACGCTCTTATTTAGTGGTTTCATGTTTCCTGTGGAAAACATGCCCGTTCCCTTGCAGCTTATTTCAAATTTAGTCCCCGCCAAGTGGTATTACATCATTGTGAAAAGCATCATGATTAAAGGGCTCGGTTTTTCATTTATCTGGAAAGAGACCTTAATTCTGTTGGGAATCACAGTTTTTCTATTGTTCATCAGTCTCAAAAACTTTAAAATCCGTTTGGCATGAGCATCTTGAAATTTTTACTGATCAAGGAATTTAAGCAAATCTTCAGGAACAAAACCATTCTGGCGATTATCCTGGTGATGCCATTGACAGAATTGCTGATCTTACCGCTGGCGGCAAATTATGAAGTTAAAAACATCAACCTGGTTGTGGTAGACAATGACCATTCTGCCTATTCCAGAAACCTCATTACAAAAATTATCTCATCGGGTAATTTTAGGTTATCGGGTTATACCAGTTCTTACAAAAAGGCATTCAACCAGATTGCTTCAGACCAGGCAGATCTTATCCTGGAATTTCCGAATGGATTTGAGGAGGGATTTATCCGAGAGGGTAAGCAAAATCTATTTATTGCTGTAAATGCCATTAATGGCGTAAAAGCAGGTTTGGGTGCCGGGTATATCGTCGCAATTATAAAGACTTACAATCAGGAAATCAATGTAAAGACCATTTTTCGAGAACCTGACAATAATCCTGTTCCATTTATTGAAATAGCGTCATCGAACTGGTACAATCCACATTTGAACTACAATGTTTATATGGTTCCAGGAATATTGGCTATTTTGGTTACACTGGTGGGTGGGTTTTTATCTGCTTTAAACATTGTAAAAGAAAAGGAAGCCGGTACCATTGAACAAATAAATGTCTCGCCTATAAAAAAACATCATTTTATTATGGCTAAGCTTATTCCTTTCTGGATCCTGGCGAATGCGGTTTTTACAGTTGGCCTGTTTATTTCCTGGCTTATCTACGGTATCTTCCCTTTAGGCAGCTTATTCGTGCTCTATAGTTTCGTTTGGGTTTATCTCCTGGCTATTCTGGGCTTTGGTTTATTGATTTCTACATTTTGCGATACACAACAACAGGCGATGCTCATTATGTTCTTTTTTTTGATGATATTTATATTAATGGGCGGTTTATTTACTTCGATAGACAGCATGCCGGAATGGGCCAAAGTGATCACAAAATTTAATCCTTTAAGTTATTTTATTGAAGTGATGAGAATGGTTGTTTTAAAAGGGAGCGGTTTTAATGATATTAAACGGCACATTGCCATCATTATCTGTTTTGCAGTGGTATTAAATACAGCTGCTGTCTTAAATTACAAAAAAACCTCCTGATCTAAGCCTTCTTTAGCGCTAACCTATCATCTGAAACTGCAATTCATATAACCAGGTGAAAGCACGTAAATTTAACCACAAGAGTTATGGATGCTAAAACTAAAATACAAAACATTGACGAGTACATTGCGGGTTTCCAACCCACTACTCAGGTTATTTTAGCGCAGTTACGGGAAACAATAAGAAATATCGTTCCAGAAGCAAAAGAAACCATGAGTTATCAGATTCCTACTTTTAATTTGCAAGGAAATCTGGTGCATTTTGCTGCTTTTAAGAATCATATTGGATTTTATCCCGGGCCCAGCGCCATAGCAGCTTTCAAAAATGAGCTAGCTACTTATGAAAGCGCGAAAGGAACAGTAAAATTTCCAATCGATAAAACACTGCCCCTTGCATTGATCAGCAGAATTGTACAATACAGGGTAAAGGAGAACATGGAGATAGCCGAGGCAAAAAAAACTCGACGGAAAGGATGATAGCAATTTGATAGTCAACTTATACGGGTAAATTAGCTAATGTGATTATGCTGAACACTGTTCAATGCTTTGGTCAGTTCTTCCGGGCTTTTAGTTCCGATAAGTAACTTCTTGTCATCTAACAATTCCAATTGCAGCCCATGATTGCCCGATACGCTTAAAGCTTTTCCTTTTCCTGAAATACTCATTCGCCAGCCCCAACCGCCATATTCTAAAATTGGTTTATATCGTCTGACATAAGATTTTTTGATGTTACTCCAATTATAATATTTAAACTTCAGTTGAAAGGGAAAAAACCGGACATAAATTCCATCCTTTTTTATATATGTCTCCAGGCGAAAGCAGTAAAATAGCAGGCTTATTAAAATGGTCAGGAAGGTCATTAATAAAAGTCCGTTATTGCTCATTGGCCTATCACCAAATTGCTTTCCAGCTACAAGCTGTTGAAAGGAACCAAATATAAACAGGCCATTCATTCCCAGTAAAATGAGCCAGAGCCACCATTGGCTAAATCTTTGTCTTTCTGTAAATACTACCTGACTATCCATTTCTGAGTAAGAGAGTTTGCCGTTAATTTACATTATTTTTTCATTAACTGGTTAAGCGCTAAAATTTACACCTCCTATGGCCTTCAAGTGAAGAATCGGGCATAAACACCCTTGGAGGCGTGTTTATGCCCGATTCTTAAACGGATCGTATTATAATGAATTACTTGACAGTAACCTTTATAACTGCCGACTTCAACCCTTTTGCTTTAGCGTGGAAATATAATACACCAGATTTTGTTCCAGACCTGGCAATTGCCGTAAGTTCACCACTGAATACCTTCATAAATGGCGCCTGGAAAGACTCAAGGCTAACGCTGTTACCATTTGCTACAGCATGGTAGCTCCCTGCTCCTTTCACTTCAAACTCAATCTTCCTGGTATCATCAGAACAAAGATTACCATCCTTGTCCACCACACTTACACGAATAAAAGACAAATCCTTTCCATCGGCATTCAACACCGAACGATCAGCAGTTAATTCTATATGATGTGGTTTTCCTGGTGTATGGATTTCCTTTTCCGCTACAGCTTTTCCAGCTTGGTCATAGGCGACTACTTTCACTGTGCCCGGCTCATAACGGGTATCCATCCACATCAATCGGTATCTTTTCTGGCGATCCAAGTTTTCGAATGACTGCTTATTTGCGGTGTTATGCACCGTAAAAGATGTGTCCTTTGTTTGACGGCCCTGGCTTTTACCATTGATAAAAACCTCGGCCGAAGGATGATTGGTGTATACGAATATTGGCGTCACCTCGCCCTCACGGCCTTTTGAATTCCAGTGAGGTAAAACATGCAGCGTATTTTCTTTTTTATTCCAATGGCTCCTGTAAAGATAAAATCGATCCTTAGGGATGCCGGCAAGATCTACAATCCCGAATAATGAACTGTGGCTTGGCCAATCTGTATAATATGGTGTAGGTTCTCCTAAATAATCAAATCCCGTCCAAACAAATTCCCCTATGGAGTAAGGAAGATCTTCATGCTGTATAAAATTATCTTCAGGCAGGTCAGACCAGTCGCAATGCTCTACATCATACGATGAAATTTGGTGATCATCATATTTAGGCATCGCTCGTCGTACCACCGGATACTTATAAATCCCCCTGGAACTAATGGTAGAGGCTGTTTCGGTACCTAAAACGATCTGTTGCGGCAGCTTTTTGTAGGCTTCCGGGTAGGTATGAGTGCGGTAATTAAAACCCGCCACCTGCATGGTAGCCGCAAAATTATTCTTGATCACATTCTGGGGCTGGTCCATTCCCTGTGTTACAAAACGTGTAGGATCCTCTCTAAAACAAATATCCTGAAGAAATTTCGCGATTTTAGAGCCGCCTTCCATGCCCTGCTCCGGAACCTCATTCCCAATACACCACATCACCACACTGGGGTTGTTCCTGTAATTATGAATAAGATTGACGAGGTCCTTTTCTGCCCAGTCATCAAAATAACGGTTATAACCATTCTTTTGCTTTGGGTGTTTCCACTCATCAAAAGTTTCAGCCATTAACATGATGCCCATTTCATCACAAGCCTTTACCACTTCAGGTGCCGGCATATTGTGGGATGTCCTGATCGCATTTACACCCATATCTTTCATGATCCGCAGTTGTCTGCGAATAGCGGCATCATTCACTGCAGCACCCAAAGGGCCGAGATCATGGTGCAGGCAGACTCCCTTGAACTGCGTTCTTTTGCCATTAAGGAAGAAACCCTTATCAGGAATAACTTCAATAGAACGTATCCCAAAAGTGGTTGTGTATTCATCACGAAGTTTATTTCCTTCATATAGTTTTGAAACTGCGCGGTATAAAGAAGGACTTTCTGTATCCCAAAGTTCCGGCTTTTTAACGATAAGTTCCTGCTCGAAAACGTTGTTATTATAGGCTCCTAAAGCGCTTTTTAAAGTGGTAACGGTTTTGCCGGAAGCATCTATAATTTCAGTCAATAAATAGTAATCCTCAGTTTTTGTATTTTCAGGTTTATTTAGTTTCGTTTTTAAGTTTATTTTCGCAAAATCAGCGTTAATGACCGGTGTGGTGAGCTGAGTGCCCCATACTGGAATGTGAGCGGCTTCTGTTATTCTTAAATGAACATTTCTGTAAATCCCTGCGCCAGGGTACCATCGCGATGATTCCGGATAATTTTCAAGCCTTACGGCTAAAATATTTTCCTTGCCCGTTTCCATGAATTCGGTGATGTCAAAGTGAAAACTATTATAACCGTAAGGCCAATAGCCTACCTTTTTCCCATTCAGATAAACAGTAGCATTGCTCATGGCACCATCAAAAATGATGGTTGCCTTTTTACCGTTGGTAAAATCCGGCGCTTTAAAATGGTACCTGTACCAGCCAACACCTACGAAAGGTAAGCCGCCGGTGCGTCCGGCATGACTTTCTGCTTCTTTTTGTCCGTCCTGGGTGATGGCAACTTCCTGTAAATCATTTGTTTTACTAAAAGGCCCATAAATGGCCCAGTCATGTGGAACTGTTACAGTTTGCCATTTGGAGTCATTAAATTCCTGCGAATTAAAATTCGCTTGATCCTCCCTGCTAAACTTCCAGTTACTTTCAAACTTGGTTTCTGTTCTGGTTTGAGCGAATGCAAGTCCGGGGATATTACTTAGGAAGATGACGAGGATAAATAACTTAATTTTCATCATAGAATAATTATATTGGAGTATAGTTTGTTTGTTAATGGTAATGAAGCGATCATCAGCTTATTTATACTTTTTGTGAGCTGTAAGCTTATGGTGGTTTCAATGGTTAAGGCTTTAAAAAACCGCAATATAATGCTTTCAAACAAATTTCCTACTTACCTAGTTTCCTCGAGTCACCTATTCCTTTTCTAGATACCTTCTTAATTAACACCTAACTTATTTTCAGTAAGCAGGTTAAAATGCATTAATTATTATTAATTTACAGATAATATTACCCATAAACTATTTTATGAACATGCGCATTTTAGACAGAGGCTATATTTTTCCTGGAATCATTGCACTTTCCATTCTTTTTTCAACGCTGATCATTGCAGGCGCATATAAATATAAATTTAAGGACAGGAAACGGGTATTGGTAACCGGCATGGCTGAAAAGAACTTTGTAAGTGACCTGATTGTATGGCAGGGCGACTACTCCCGGGTGAGCATGGATTTAAAGCAGGCATATGCTAATTTGAAGAAAGACGAAGGTGCGATAAGGGCATACCTTCAGCAAAAGGGTTTAAGCAACAATGAAACGGTATTCTCAGCTGTCAGCATCAACAAGTTGTATAATCCTGTTTATGATCAGAATGGCCGTTTGCTTTCTAATGCTTTTAATGGTTATAGCTTAACCCAAAATGTAAAGGTAGAATCTAAAAGCATCGATAAGGTAGAAAAAATAAGCCGGGAAATTACAGAACTTATCCAAAGCGGAATTGAACTTAACTCGTTCGCTCCTTCGTACTATTATACAAAAATGTCTGAGCTAAAAATTGACCTGCTGGCTAAGGCAAGTAAGGATGCAAAAGACCGTGCACAAAGCATTACTGAAAATGCCGGCAGTAACTTAGGCGACCTGAAATATGCTAATATGGGCGTCTTCCAGATCACCGGTCAGAACAGTAATGAGAACTTCAGCTATGGCGGCACCTTTAACACCAGCTCAAAAAACAAAACAGCAAGTATTACATTACGTACTGAATATGAAGTAAAATAATCTTAAAGTTACTTGATTAGTGAGCTGAGATCGGCCCACCCACTCCAGCCTTTTGTCTTTGCCCCATATTTTGGAAAACTTCCTACAACCACATGAGCGATAACCCCAGCATAGTTGTTATTGCTGACCTTAACCTTTTCTAAATTAATCTTGAAATGCCGTGATAGAAGTTTTCTCTTCTGCTCATCTGTACCTTTAGTTAAAAGGTTTCCTTCACTTTCCGTTAGCAGATAATTTAACCCTGCCGGATCAAAACCATAGTGGTGAAAAGCAATGGCGTTTTTGGTGTTTATAAAAGTGTTACCTGTAAAAGTGTAATTGGTAGCAAAAGTTTCGTCACCAGGATCAATATTATTAAACAATGGGACAGATATAAACGGATAAGCAGGGAAATCTGCATTCCTTACAAAGGTAGAACCCTTTACAGTACCATAATCACAATTTGATCTGAAACGAACATAATCACCAGTGCAATCTTCAAAATGGCAATTTAATACTTGAATATTTGAAGCATGATAAGAATGATACATAAAATGGGAATGACTGTCAACCCCTACCCGTTTAAAAGTACAATTCCTGTAGGTGACGTTACTCGTCCCCTTTTGATGCGCACCTGTGGCTCCATATATAATTCCCCTCATGTCAAGCCAGGTGCAATCTTCAATAAGAATATTTTTAGTTGTATTACCTGATGTTGAAGTCACCCTTAGTGCATAGCCCAAACTGCCATTACCCGTAAAATGAAAACCCTTAACTTTTATATTTTCCGCATCTCTAAGATCTATCAATACTGATTTTTTCGGATAGCCTGTTGGTACTGTAAACAGGGTGCTTTGCGTTCCTTCTAATAGTAAAAGATTTTTAGGATGACCCATCTTCTCTATCACCAAGGGCTTTTCAGTATAAGCACGTAAATAATTTCCTCCTAAGAATTTAACGGTAACAGGTTGTTTATTCAAAGCAGTCTGCACATCCGACCAGAATTTATGGTTTAGAAAATCTGCTGCATGTGTCGCAGATTTTCCACTACCATCACCGGTAGCCACCGGAGCAACATACTTTATCATCCCAGCATTTACATTGGTGTAGCTATGGATGAATAGGGCTAAAAAAACAAATAAGACCTTCATGATATATAATTTGTGGGGTTAAAATCTAGAATCGATACCATAGGTATTGGCGCTTATTTCAAAAAGTAATCTAAAAACAGGTAGGCTTGTTCGTTAGATTCTCGATTAGGAGCATGTAATTCCCTGTTGGTCATTGCCACTCTGTTTTTAACCCCAAGTAGATGATTAACTTTTATAGTGTGGTTTAAGGGAATCCATCGTTTCACCGGATCTTCAGAGCCAGCTGATACTAAAAAAGGACGAGGTGCCATTAAAGCATGTAATTCATGCAGATCAAAGCCTTTTTCAACCAGTTTAGGGTACAAACCTTTAACAGGATTACCAGCCGTGATCATTCCTCTTTTTCTCCATGGTTTAGGATGATAGCCAAGGTACCAGGGTTCATAATAGTTTACTGCTACGCGTGTTTCATCAAATACAATCCCAGCGTCAGACCAGACTGCACAGGCAAATTTATCAAACAGACAAGAGGCGAACATCGCCCATTTCCCTCCAAAAGAATGCCCCATAATCCCTATTTTGGTCGAGTCAACCTCAGGAACATGTGAAAGTGCATACCATGCATTCGCTGCAGCATAGCCCAGCGCTGAAAGTGGTTCTATTTCTGCCTTTTCTATGCTAGGGTAGTAAATAGAAAAAGTTTGAGCTAATGAAGCTTCTTTGGTGCCAAGTGATAAAGTTACATACCCCCTTTTTGTTAGTTTCAAAGCAAAATCCCGGCCTTCTTTTCCAAGTCCGATCGCAGTTTCCGGCTCATAAAAAACCGTGATGACCGCCGGTTTCTTACCTTTTCCATCGGGTATGGAGAGATACCCTTCAGTGGTTTCATTGGGGGTCCATTTAAATTTTACCTTATGTTGGGTATAACCATCTTTTCTTACGGTTTCCAGGACTTGTAAATTCTGTTCTTTAAGAAAAGGCGGCCATTTACCAAGCATTTTATTCCAATTTTTCAAGATTTCTTTTCTGCGTTTTCCCCAATCGGCAGCAGTTTTAACTTCCTTTCCATTATAAAACTTCAAAGGTGACCTGAATTCACCATATTCATCCTTATACGTAGCCGGAGGAGCAAAATATGGGGATATTTTTGTCCATATTTCGGAGGTAGTATCAACTTTTGAAACGGACTGTGCCTTTCCGGTTATGGAGAGGACTAAGATGGTAAAAAGCACCAAAGTGGCTTTTAAATATTGTATTTCTGTTTTCATGGAAATATAATTTATTGGAGAATAAGCTGATTGAAATACGACGAATAGCAGCAGAAAGGTTAGTTGTTTAATTGGTTGTTGAGCATAAAATTAAAGACTTAGTTCTAAGGTTACACGTCGGCCTGGTTCATGGCCGACGTGTAGGTGCTTCTTAAAATTTGGTGATAGTTGATTTGCCGATAGATTATTACTTACCAACGGTTTGCTCGCTCAAAAATTCTTTTACAAAATCGTCGTCAATCAAATGGGGATACGCCTCACAAACCCGGTCGATTTCCTCGAGTTGGCCTTCCGACAAAACCTCATTATCATTTAGGCACCACAAACCTTGTAATAAGCCCTGCCTTCTCAATACTTCATGAATGCCAGGTATACAGCCATGAAAATGGTGTGCGGGGTCAAAAATCGTAGCATTCATATCCGTTACTTCAATTCCCCGGGTTAATAACTCGGCTTGGCTAGCAAGTCCTTTACCTTCTTTGAAAGCCTTTATTTCCTCAAATAAGGAAACAGCTTTTTGAGTCCAAACAGCCCAATGACCTAAAAGACCACCTACAAATTCCTTTTCTACAACTTCCCCATCAACGGTAAAGCGATATTTTGTGAGCAGATCTGGAATGATGTTATCGTCATTGCCTGTATACAAAGCAATCTCATCTCTTCTGCTTGAATTACAAACCGCTCTCACGACATCCAGCGTTTGATACCTGTTAAAGGAAGCTACTTTGATGGCGAGAACATTGGATATTTCAGCAAATTGCAACCAGAAATCATAACTAAATATCCGTCCACCCACACTTGGCTGCAAATAAAACCCAAATACCGGTATTATTTCGGCAACAGCTTTTACCCGATCCAGAATTTGTTGCTCCGTCCAGTCCTGCAAACCGCCCATACTTAACAGACCTAAATCATAGCCATATTTCAAGGCAATTTCAGCTTCATTAACCGCTTGTGCAGTAAAACCACAAATGCCGGCTACTTTTAAAAAAGGCCTGTCTAACTGTGCTTTATCAACTTCATCTGAAGCAAGTTTCAATACAGTTTCAAATAAATTAATCTTTGGATCCCTGATCTCAAACTGTGTACTGTGCACAGCCACTGCAACTCCACCTGCTCCTGCCGCAATATAATACCTGGTTAAATTTCTTTGCCTGTCTTCATCCAACTTTTTGTCCTCATTTAAAGCTAATGGATGGGCAGGAATAAATGTTCCATTATTTAATAAGGCTAGTTTGGCCGCTGATAATTTTGGTGTACTCATATTTTAAAATTTACCCTGACGTTCTTGAAAATGTGTTGGTTTATTTAAAGTAACCCCTCCTTCTTTTACCCACAAGGCGGTAAGTTCAATCATCTCTCTTATTGTCACCCGCGGATAGCCAAATAATTGATGTGCTTTTGAGGCATTACTTAATAGTGCAGTGGACTGTACTTCTCCGGAAAAGACAGGTTCCTTATCGAGAAGCTTGCCAAATTGTTCAGCCACCCATTTTATAGCGACGGTTTCAGGACCTGTTACATTGAGTAACTGTGCAGGAACATCACAATGAAGTAATGAACGTATTGCAATTTCATTGGCGTCTCCCTGCCATATTACATTTACGTTACCTGTTGACAAATCGATCGCTGTGCCTGAAAGCACGGCTTTGGCCACTTCCAGCAATACACCATATCTAAGATCAATGGCATAGTTTAAACGGTAAATCAATGTAGGAATGTTGTATTTTTCAGAGAAGAATTGAAATACGCGTTCACGACCTAAACAAGACTGGCCATATTCACCTACTGGCGCAGGTACGTGATCTTCAGACAAACCCCCTGAAATAACTTCTGTAAATGGATAAACATTACCGGTAGAAAAAGCAACGATACGGGAATCTTTATACCTTTCAGCTACCCTACCTGGCAAATAGGTATTCATAGCCCAGGTAAAAGCTTCTTTTCCTGTGGTACCAAATTTATTGCCTGCCAGATAAAGAATGTTCTTCGCATCCGGCAAAGCCGCCAGTTCTTTTTCATTTAGTAAGTCAGCAGCAATCGTCTCAATGCCTTCAGCTTCAAGTGAAGCCCTGGCTTGCGTATCTGTGAACCGGGAAACCCCAATGATACGTTTTTTTATTCCCGCCTGATCAGCCGCCTGCTTGGCCAGTTTTGCCATGCTAGGACCCATCTTTCCACCAACACCCAACAGAAGAATATCCCCTTCTATTTTATACATATCTGAAATTAAAGCGTCTGAGGGCTTCAATAATTCTTGTTCTAATAATTCTAAATCAGTCATATAATTATTTATAATTTTTAATAAAACAGTTCCTTTACGTTACTAAAAGCTAAAAAGATAAGGATCAGCAAGCCTATAAAGCCAAATACCGTTGTGGTTTTCGTGTTTTTATACTTACCCATAATTTTGGCATCAATTGATATGGCGAACATGGCGACCCCAATAAACGGTACTAAAAAGATGGTTACGCTTTGCGCAAAAACGATCAGTTCCAATGGAAGTTTTCCGAAAATGATGGCAATTGCCGCCCCAAAAAACATAACCAGCGCAATTGCAACTTTTACAGGTTTGGAATTTAATTCACTCCCGTATCCGAGGGCATCTCCCATAAGGGTGCCACCAACAGTAGCGTTTCCTACCAAAGAAGAAAATGAAGCACCAAACAAACCGATCAGAAAAAGCGCGGAAGCATAATTGCCAAATAAAGGTTCGATAGCTTTGGCCATATCTGAGGCGCTGTTGACCTTTATGCCCTGGGTATTTAAAACTGCAGCTGCACAGATCAATACGATAGCACTCATTACACCTAAAATAAGGATTCCGGTAATGCTATTGCTTTTCTTTTCCACAATTTCAGGATTGAGCTTAATTCGTTCCTGCACCAGATAAGATTGATAAAAAGCCCCAACAATAGAAAAACAGGAAGCAAAGAATGCAATAACTAACCCAACAGAGCCAATTGGAACCGAAGGCTTTAAAAACCCAACTGTTATCTCTTGTATATCTGGTTTGACCAAAAACAAGGTAGTCACAAAAGAAAACAACATGATTGCAACCAGAATAATCATCAACTTCTCAAGGACCTTATAAAAGCTTCTAAAAAAAAGTAAACTGATTCCTATCACATTGAAAACAACAATCCACATCACCGGCGAAGTGCCGGTGATTTCCGCTACAGCTAAGCCCACACCTACTGAATTTCCGGCCTGAAACGAGGTTGTAACAAAAAAAACACCCAACCCTATTGCGATGGCCACCTTATTTCCCCATTTGTCCCTGATGGTATTCAGAAGTGACTTTTTGGTTGCGACACCAATTCTTGCTCCTATAGAAGTGAAAATTATCATAAAGAATATAGCCAATGCTACAATCCAGAGCAGGCTATAGCCGTAATCGGCACCAAGCTTTGACGTAATCGTCATTTTACTTGGTCCAAAAACCAGTGCCGCTGTAATTATTCCCGGGCCCAGGGAAAGCATGAATTTTTTAAAAGAAAACCGCTCTTTTACTTCTACTTCAAGTAGTTCTGTTTTCATAACATGATATTTTTAATGTTATACATATCTGGTTACTTATGTGATGTGGGCTAGTAAGATAGTGTACGCACACATGATTGCCAGCTTTGACTCATACTCGCTAAAAAAAGAAAAGATGAAGTTTCAAATTCTGAGCGTTTACGTACCCGAAGATATAAATTATTTTAATTAACAAGTTTTAAATGGAAAATAATTTTAAATAATATTTAAGGCATTTTAGTCATATCCATATGAAGCATAGCCCAGCGATGGCCATCAGGATCTTCAAAGCCAAAGGCATACATCCAGCCTTGGGCTTCCATTGGTTCGGTATATATCTTGCCACCGGCATTACGGACTATCTGACACATTTCATCTACCTCTTCCCTGCTATCTGCGTCAATATTTAATAAAACTTCTGTCCCTTTACTGGTATCTGATACTTCATGACCCGTAAAATGTTTAAATGTATCTTCTGGAAAAAGCATCATCACGACCTGTTTTTCTCCGATAAAAAAGCTCGCCATGTGATCAGCGTTTTCATGCATCGGATTCGGGGTAAAACCAATTTCTTTATAAAATACCTTTGCTTTTTGGATATCTTTCACTGGAAGGTTAAACCACATTTGTCTTGCTCTCATCAGAATAAAGTTATGTATTGCAATTTATAAGATTCAGATTTTCATTTCAATACCGACTGTAATTCAACCCAAACATTTTCTGCCAGTATTTTTTGTCCTTCCGCAGTAGGATGTATGCCATCATCCTGGTTGAGCCTAGGTACCCCACCTACCCCTTCCAGCAGAAAAGGTACATATGCCATGTTGTTTTTCTCAGCAAGTTTTTTGAACATTTCCCTAAAATCAGCAGCGTACTTCTGACCCATGTTTGGTGGCACTTGCATCCCCGTTAACACCAGCTTAACCTGCGGATATTGCTTTCGTACTTTGTCAATGATAGCTTGTAGGTTGGCCGTAGTTTCAGCAACAGGAATGCCTCTTAAACCGTCATTAGCCCCTAACTCCAACACAAATACAGCGACTGGCTGCTTAAGCAGCCAGTCGATCCTGCTTCTGCCTGCAGCCGAAGTCTCTCCACTCAGTCCCCCGTTGATCACTTTATAGGGTAAATCCAGAGAATCTATTTTATGTTGTATTAGGGCAGGATAAGCCTCATTTTGATCGAGGCCATAACCCGCCGTAAGACTTGTTCCAAAAAAAAGAATATTTTGCTCTTTTACCGGCACATCGGTAGAAACAGGAGCGTTTTCTGCAGGCCTGACATTCATTTGTCCGTTATCTTTATTTTCATTATTACTACATCCCGAAAGCAGGATACCACATATAGCCAAAGTACTGATACAATTAATACGTAACATATATTCGATAAATAAATCTAATTTAGTAATTACTGGTTTAACCTTTTAATATAAACAGTTTAACTGATTACTGTGTATCTTTAACAGTTGATCAGGCGTTATGTTTAATAACTATCCGATTAAAAAAACCTTTAATCTTAGGTCATCAAAAACTATTATTTGTTGAAATTAACGATTCATCCTTATATGTCTGCAGAAAATATCCTTCATATTGAAAATGTCTATAAAATATATAACAGTGCGGGTAAAGAGCTTACTGTACTTAATAACATCAACTTTTCAGTCGCTGCCGGTTCAACGTTAGCCATTACAGGTCCTTCTGGCAGTGGGAAAACCACCCTCTTGGGTCTTTGTGCAGGGCTTGACAGAGCAAGTTCTGGCACGGTGATGCTGAATGGGATCAATTTAGATAAGCTAAATGAAGATCAAAGGGCTGCAGTGCGGAACCGTTATGTAGGTTTCATTTTTCAAAACTTCCAGCTCATGCCTACCCTCACAGCTGTCGAAAATGTGATGGTACCGATGGAGTTAAGGGGTGAAAAAAATATCCGCCCCATTGCAATGGATTTATTAGATAAAGTCGGACTTGCAGAACGAGCCCATCATTACCCGGTGCAGCTATCAGGTGGAGAGCAACAAAGGGTTTCTATTGCCCGTGCTTTTTCAAATAAACCGGCTATACTTTTTGCTGATGAACCTACAGGAAACCTGGATGCAGAAACCAGCGAAAAAGTCGAAAAACTGTTGTTCGATCTCAACAGGGATGCTGGCACTACCTTGGTCATTGTTACCCATGATCAGGAACTGGCATCACGCACCAGCCGGATCATAAAAATAAAAGGAGGCATGATACTTTCAGATGAAACAGCATATGCCTGAGGACAAAACATTATTTAACAGGCCTGTAAATGTAAGGTGGCTATTTAAAATGGCCTGGAGAGACAGTCGTCGCAACAGGTCACGGTTATTACTATTTATTTCATCCGTCATTTTGGGTATAGCAGCACTAGTTGCCGTATATTCTTTTAGGGATAATCTGCAGCGTGACATAGACAACCAAGCAAAAATCCTTACCGGTGCAGACCTGATCATTGATACCCGCAAGCCTGTAAGCAAAATGGCTAAAGCCATGCTGGATACCCTTGGTAATGAAAGGGCTACTGAAAGAAGTTTTGCTTCCATGATTTATTTTGTCAAAGATCAAGGCAGCAGGCTGGTGCAAATCAGGGCATTAGAGGGAAATTACCCCTTTTATGGCGACATCGAAACAACACCTGCACCCGCTGCAAACAGTTTCAGAGAAGGAAAAAAGGCGTTAGTAGATAAAACTTTGATGCTTCAGTTCAATGCTAAAACCGGTGATTCTATTAAAGTCGGTGCCCTTACTTTTGTGATTGAAGCTGCTTTGGATAAAGTACCCGGACAAACGGGCATTACTTCCACCATTGCCCCTGTTGTTTATATCCCTTTAAAGTACCTTGAGCAAACCGGACTAACTAAAATAGGCAGCCGCATTCATTATAAGTATTATTTCAAATTCAATAAGCCTTCAACCGTAGAAAGCCTGGTTAAAAAAATACAGCCGCAACTGGATAAAGAAGGCCTTGATGCCGAAACCGTAGAATCAACCAAAGAAGATACTGGTCGCTCATTCAGGGATGTGAACCGTTTCCTTGCCCTTGCAGGTTTCGTAGCGCTATTACTTGGCTGTATTGGTGTAGGAAGTGCCATCCATGTTTACATTGGTGAAAAGCTCGGTACCATAGCGACATTACGCTGTCTGGGGGTCAAAGCCAGAGAGGCCTTTTTAATTTACCTGATCCAACTATTTTTCATTGGCTTGATCGGTGCAGTAGCCGGTGCTATACTGGGTACTTTCATACAGTACCTGCTGCCTGTGGTTTTAAATGATTTTCTACCGGTAGAAATCACCATGAAGGTCTCCTGGTCTGCCATAGCGCAGGGCATTGCTTTGGGTGTCATCATTTCTATCCTTTTTGCGCTGCCATCGCTGCTCTCCGTACGCCGCATTTCCCCTTTAAATGCTTTAAGACTATCATTTGAGAAGATACACCAAAATATAGATCCTTTAAAATGGATTGTTTATTTATTAATCGTGCTATTTGTATTTGTATTCACTTATTTACAAATGAATAACTGGCTGGAGGCCATGGTATTTACCCTTAGCATCCTAATTGCTTTCTTACTGTTGTTTACCTTATCCGGACTGTTAATGTGGATGGTACGCAAGTTAATGCCTAACGGAGTAAGCTATTTATGGAGACAAGGATTTGCCAACCTTTATCGCCCTAACAACCAGACTCTAATGCTTACTGTTTCTATTGGGTTGTCTACAGCATTTATCTGTACGCTGTTCTTTGTACAGGGCATCCTGATCAACCGGGTTACTTTATCTGCAGGTGAAAAACAGCCCAATATGGTGTTGTTTGATATTCAAAACAGTCAAAAAGCAGCACTTGCCCAGTTAACCACCGATTTTAAACTTCCAGTGATGAACCAGGTGCCGATCATTACCGTGAGGATAGTAGAAGTTAATGGTAAAACAGCAGCAGATTTAGCAACAACTGACAGCCTCCAAAATTCAAAGCAGGACACCCTTGCTCCCTCCCAGCGTGCTTTTAGAGGAGAATTGAGAGTAACTTTCCAGGAAAAATTAACTGAAGCGGAAAAAATTGTAAAAGGAACCTGGACAGGCAAGGCTAATTACCCTGAGGAGCCGGTGTACATCTCTCTGGAAGAAAACTATGCAAGACGCATCAATGTTCAAATTGGTGATACACTTACCTTTAATGTACAAGGTGTATTGATCCCTACTATTGTTGGAAGTTTAAGAACGGTGAACTGGAGCAGGATGCAAACCAATTTCCGCGTGGTATTCCCTGCAGGTGTGCTTGAGGATGCGCCACAGTTTCATGTGTTGATGACACGTGTGCCTTCCAGTGAAGCCTCGGCCAGCTTCCAGGCAGCGGTGGTCCGCGGTTTTCCTAATGTATCGGTTATTGACCTGGAATTGGTATTGAAGGTGCTTGATAATGTACTTTCAAAAATTAGCTTTGTCATCAAGTTTATGGCCGCATTCAGTATGGCCACAGGTTGGATAGTACTAATTTCAGCGGTACTCACCAGTAAAACGCAACGCTTACAGGAAAGTGTATTGTTGCGGACACTTGGAGCCAGCAGAAAGCAGATTTTGACCATAACGGCATTGGAGTATTTATTTTTGGGAGCCTTGGCTGCCGGAGCTGGTATGATCCTTGCCCTGGCAGGAAGCTGGGCGCTTGCAACCTATAGTTTTGAAACCAGCTTTACGCCACCATTATGGCCCATTGCCATCCTATTTTCCATGATCTGTTTGCTTGTGGTTATTACCGGCGTATTCAGCAGTAAGAAAGTATTTACGCACCCTCCATTGGAAGTATTGAATTCTTAAAGCAAGTTTAGACGCTGTGATTGTATGAACGGGCTGGAGAGATACGGGTCTTCACTCAACCTTTTCTTGCTATACTTGTTTATGCTTATATGAAACCCGGAATTTTTCACCTGATCGTATTCGCAATTTTAAGTTCTTCTTTGAGCTCCTGTAATGAAAAAATCAGCAGCGCCTTGTTCAAAAAGCCGAGCCCACACGAAGCTTATGAACAGAAATTAAGAGCTGCAGGTTTAAGCGGCAGTACCTTGTATCAAAAATGGGTAAACGCTGCTGAAAGAAGTATGAAGCAACCCATGAAAATTAGTATCCCCTACCTGGAAAAAGCCTATTTCACCAGTGAAAATCCGGAAGCTACCGGTTTTTTATTTGAAGCAAAAAACGGTGAGCAGCTACAGGTAAATATAACCTTACAGGGACTTGACAGTGCCCGTTTTTTTATCGATCTCTTTAAAGTTCTACCAGACACCAGCAGCGCTTATGAATATCTTCAATCCCTCAAAGACGGTGATACTTCCCTTACTTATAATATCGAGGAAAATGGAAACTACCTGCTCCGTATCCAACCAGAATTACTGGTAACCTTCTCTTATGAATTGCAGCTAAGGGCAGGACCTTCCCTCGCTAACCCGGTTGCAGCAGCTAAACAAAGCATCAGCAGCCTTTTTGGTGACGGCAGGGATGCTGGGGAAAGAAAACACGAAGGCATAGATATATTTGCATCGCGTGCTACCCCTGCAGTGGCTGCAGCTAAGGGCACCATCAGCCACGTAGGTATCAATAATTTAGGCGGTAAAGTCGTATTTCTGAAACCTGATGACCGGTCTATTAATTTGTATTATGCACACCTCGACAGTCAGCTGGTGGCCGCCGGACAACATGTTTCCATGGGTGATACCGGTTCCCTTTCCTTTCTTCAGGTGTTCCCTTACTGATCATCAGTAGAAAGCTGAAAAATGAGGCTGAGCAAACAGCGACCTGACAGGGACCTGCTACTGACCTGGTACCGGAAAACCGATGAAAGTCCGGTCTCAGTACCGACTTAGGTATGCCTTTGTTTTTAGGGACACTTAAGTGATCGGTCAGTGTAACCTTAATGATCGTATGACCATCAGTCTTTTGTGAATAAACTCAAAAAGATTTTACACATGATTTAGAGAAACTAATCCTAAATTCCCGTTAAAAGAAAGAGCCTGATCATGA